>JACQBU010000043.1 GCA_016194375.1 Nitrospinota bacterium | reverse complement strand
CGTATTGGACGCTGGACGCGGACGTGGGGGAGCGTTATTCCGACAACGTCACGTACGCCTCGTCCTCGGCCGGCAAAAAAGGGGACAGCGCCACCTTGGAGAGCGTTTCGGTCGGAGCCCGCTACGTCGTCGGCGAATACACCGGGGTCGGAATCGCGGCGAATTTCAAGAACGGGTCGAACGCCAAATACGGCGGATTAAACGTAATTTCGTCGGGTCTTTCCCTAAGCGTCTCGCAAAAACTCGGCCTGGGGCCGGAGGCGGTTCGACTTGCGGTTTACGGCTCGGGTTCGCACGAAGCCTACGTTGACACCAGCAGGGATTCCACCTCCTACAAGACGGGGGTCAGCGTCAGCAGGTGGTTCGGCGAGACCGTCAAGGCGGGGATTGGGTACGAATATGACAAGAGGGAGCAGTTATACGACAAGGAAAGCTTCTGCATTTATGGCACCTGCTTCAACGGGGACGTGTATAACGCGGCGGGAAATTCCGGGATTCTAAACCTGGACTTCATAGTCACCGAAAAGGACATGCTGGGGTTGTCATATCGCCACAGGCAGGGGGACGTCACGTCCACCGACGTGGTTACCCCGGGCGCGGTGGGCGCGTCAAAAGCGTACGCGCCGGACAGGACGTTCGGGGGTTTGTACGCCTACCGGCTCGGCGCCCAAACCAACTCGTTGTCCGTCGCCTGGAGCCGCGAACTGCTTCGTAAAACGTCGTTGAACCTTAATTACACCTATTACAACGCGGGGGCGGACGGCGGATTGAATTATAACGGGAACATATTTAACCTTGTCCTCTCCTACTCGATGTAGTAAGAAAGAATGCCATGGGGTTTAGGGTTGGGTCTTTGTCGGCTACAAAAGCGTCCGCTTTGGTCGCGTTAACCGCGACACTTGCGCTCGCTCAACCGCACGCCGCCTTTTCCCACGAAATCGACCTGCTGGTGAGGGACGCGAACGGAGTCCCGACGGTCAACGCCGTGGCGTATGCCTATCCCGCCGCAGGGGATGTCTCAAAATGGGAGCCCAAGCCCGTGATAGTGGATCAAATTGACAAGGAGTTCACGCCCAGCGTCACGGTGGTCCCGATTGGCACCCCGGTTTACTTTCCCAACAACGACGACATAAGGCACCACGTCTATTCCTTTTCGCCGGCAAAGACGTTCGAGCTTCCGCTATATTCCGGCAAGCCTTCCAAACCCGTGGTTTTCGACAAGCCCGGGGCCGTCGCCCTTGGTTGCAACATCCACGACTGGATGGTCGCCTATATTTATGTGGTGGACACGCCTTACTACGCCAAAACCGGAAAGGACGGCGTGGCGCGTTTGGAGAATCTCCAACCGGAGAAATACGACGTCTTTGTGTGGCATCCGTGGATGAGGGGAAAACCGGAGGATTACCGTAAGTCCGCGACGGCGGACGGAAACACCCGAGTGGAATTCGACGTAAAATTAAGGGCTAATCTGCACATTAGGCGCGCCCCGGCATTAGGGGGAGGGGGATATTGATTCGGCTCCGATTTAAGAGCTTCCAAAGCAGGATATTGCTTTTTTTCCTGGTCCTTTTTTCGCTTATTCTTTCCGCGACGTACATCCTGGTTGGACTGGCCAACCTGTCAAACGCCCACTCGATAATAGAGGCGGATCTTAAGTCGGCCTCAAAGATTTTCCTGAGGCTTATGGACGTACGAACCGGTCAATTGGCGGATTCGGCCCGAATACTTTCGGAAGACTACGCCTTTAAGGCCGCCTTTGCCACCGGCGACCTTCCAACCATAGGGTCCGCGCTGGCTAACCAGCGGGGGCGAATAGGGGCCGACATGATTAAGTTGGTGTCGTCCGAAAAGAAACTCATCGTCGGCACGGACGCGGCGGACGTTTCAGGTTCGGCGTTTGGATACCCGGGGTTGATAGAAATGGCCGCGGACCAGGGAGAGGCGTACGCCCTCCTGGTCATCGGCGAGGAGACGTATCAGACCGTCGTGGTGCCGCTCCTCGCCCCGGCCCCGGTGGCTTGGATAGTCATAGGATTCAAAATAAACGACGCCGTGGCCAAGGATTTTAAGAAACTCACCAACATGGAGGTCTCGTTCTTTCAAGAGGAGGCCGGCGGGAAAGTCGGTTGTTTCGCCTCGACAATCCCGATGCGCCAAAGACGACCGTTGCTCGGCCTGTTTCAAACCGGATGGAAGGAGAGGAAGGGGGACGCCTCCGAATTGCGCGTCATGGGGGATTCCTATATTTCATTAACTACGCAGATAGGAAAAACTCCGGGAGGGGAGGCGGCATACGCCGTTTTACAGCGGTCGCTGACCCGGATGATGGAGCCGTTTGTGAACCTTAAAAAAAACCTGATCGCAATCGGACTGGCGGGGCTTGCGATTTCCGCGCTCGCAGGCATCGTGGTTTCCAGGTCCGTGACCAAACCGATCACCTCCCTTGTCGAGGGGGTGGGCCGGGTGGAAAAAGGCGATTATTCGACGCTGGTGCGAGTGGAGCAGGGGGACGAGATGGGGACGCTGGCGACCGCGATAAACAAAATGACCGTGGAGTTGGCCGAGAAAGACAAGATACGGGATTTGCTTGGGAAAGTCGTCTCCCACGAGGTTGCCGAGGAATTATTGGGAAAGGACGTCGAGTTGGGCGGGGAGTTGCGCGAGATAACCGTCATGTTCGTGGACATACGCGGTTTTTCCGCCCGCGCGGAGGGATTGAACCCCAAGGAGGTGCTTTCCTTCCTAAACGTCGTGTTCACCACCTTGGGCACGATAATAGAGGAAAAGGGCGGGGTCGTGGACAAGTACATCGGCGACGCGATAATGGCTTTGTTTGGCGCGCCGGTGAAGCACGACGACGACGCCGACTACGCGCTAATCGCGGCCATAAAGATACAAGAGGCCGTGGGGAGCATTAATCTTGACCTTGAAAGTCGCGGCATGGCCAGAATGGAGGTCGGCGTCGGAATAAACACGGGCGTCACCGTCGTGGGGAACATGGGCTCCATGCACCGCATGAACTACACCGCGATAGGGGACGGCGTGAACCTTGCCGCGCGCCTGCAGGAGCTTACCCGCAGGGCGATTTTTGACGCCAAGATAGTCGTCAGCGAAAGGACGATTTCCAAGGCCAAGGGGAATTACCTGACGCGAGATTTGGGAATGGTCAACATAAGGGGCAGAACGGAGCCGGTCAGGCTATACGCGTTGATTGGGAAATCAGACCCGGAAAACCCTTCCAATCCCAAAACCCTCTAGCCGTCTTGCACCCCCGAAAACCGCCGGGTCGGGAGGAGTGCAATTAGACGTCCAAGGGGGATTACCGATACGGAGAAGTGGAATTCCCTTAATTCCCGGTTTTAAGAAAGCGCGATTTAACGGGACGAACATGTCGTTGAAATACAAGACATGTAAACCCGACGTTCCACGGCGTGGAAGTTGCTCCTTATGATGGCGTCCATTGGAATTTTGGCCACAACGATTAAACGGGGGTATCATATATGTACGGAGCGGTGCTTAGGTACGAGAAGGTGTCGGACGCCAGCGAGGCGCGGCTCAATGTGAACGAGAGTTTTATTCCGCTTCTTGGTCGGACGCCCGGGTTCGTTGCATACGACTGGATTGACGCCGGCGGCGGAGTCATGATTTCGAGCGGCGTCCTTCGGGACAAAGCCGGAACCGGCGGACAGAACAAGAAAGCGGCGGAATGGATGGGACGGCTCCGACCCCGCCCCCAAGGTCGGCAAACATCCCGGCCGGTGAAGGAGTCGCAAATAAACCGACGGAGGACGTTGTTTCCCTAAAGGAACGGCCAAGGACGCGGCTTCTTGATATTCCGAAATAAATGAAACACGGGTGCTCGGCTTAAAAAACTCGTCGAAGGAGAAAAAGAATGCGCAAAGTAATTTCATTCGCCTTCGCGTTGGCTTTTTCGCTGACGGTCGTGGCCTTTGCCAGCCACTTGGGGGAGGAATCCACCTTGGCGGCCCCCGCGTCGGCGAAAAAAATGGCGGCGATGCACAACGACGCCGGCATAAAGGCGTACGAGACCAAGGATTATGCTGAATCGGAGGCGCATTTCAGGATGGCCGTCAAGATCGACCCCAATTTCGCCGAGGCGCACTATAACCTGGGACTCGCGCTCCACGGACAGAAAAACCACAACGCCGCCGCGGTCGAGTTTAAACTCGCAAAAAAGCTGGCGCCCAACAACAAGGCCTTGGTTGACTCAAAGATTTTGGAACATCACTTGAACATGTAGGTTTCGGACGCCCGCCCCCGGTCGTCGCCGTCGCGACGACCGGCGATGAGAACACGAGACTTTCGCAGTCGGCCTTAATCGGCTTAAAAGGCCGGCTTAAGGAGGATTTCCAATGCAAGACGTCGCGATCACCATAGGCGGCGCCGCCGGTCAGGGGTTGGTGACCATCTCCGACATGCTCCTAAAACTGCTCTCCAGGACGGGCCGCCACGTTTTTGCCATTCAGGATTACATGTCCCGCGTCCGCGGCGGGCACAATTTCATGCGAATAAGAATAAGCGGGGAGCGAAAGTTTGCGAACACGGAAAAGACCAACATTCTTGTGGCGCTCGACCAAAGAACCGTGGTCGAACACCTCGAATCGCTTGAGGATCCTGCGTTGGTGTTGCACGACACGGAGACCGTGGGTCCGGTTGACGCGGCGTGCGCCACTTTCGTGGGTATCCCCATATCGGCCTCCGTGCCGGACGGCAACAAGGTGTTTGGTAACTCGGTCGCTTTCGGGGCCGTAATTTCCATCTTGGGGCTCGACCTCGAACCGGCGAAAGAAATCATCTCCCAGCATTTCGGGGGAAAGGGGCGGGAGGCCGTGGAGAAAAACCTCCGGGCCGCCGCCAAGGGATACGCGCACATAAAGTCCGACCATGCCGAGTTAATTTTGCGGCTCCCCGACGGGATAAAAAAACCGGCGATGCTAATAAACGGGGCGGAGGCTCTCGGGCTTGGGATGATTGCCGGGGGCCTGCGGTTTATAAGCGCGTACCCGATGTCCCCCTCCACCTCGATATTCAACTATGTGACGCGGCACGCGGGGAAACTCGGAATTTTGTCGGAGCAGGCGGAAGATGAAATAGCCAGCGTCAACATGGCCCTGGGCGCATCGGCCGCGGGGGCGAGGGCGGCGACCACCACGTCCGGCGGCGGGCTCGACCTGATGGCGGAGGGTATAAGCCTCGCCGGAATATCGGAGACCCCGGTCGTCATCAACAACATCCAAAGGCCCGGCCCGGCCACCGGCCAGCCCACCAGGACTGCGCAGGAGGATTTGGACCTTGTGCTGAACATGGGGCACGGGGAGTTTCCCCGGTTCGTGTTCGCCCCCGGAACGGCCGAGGAGGCGTTTTACACGGCGGCCGGCGCGATGAATCTGGCCGACAAATACCAGGTTCCGGTCTTCATCCTCGGGGACCAGTTGCTCGTGGACAGTTACACGACGTTGCCCGGCCTGGACTTGGAGAAGGCTAAATACCAAGGCCACCTTGCCGACCCCGCAAAAGTCGCGCGTCCGTACAAACGTTACCTGCTGACGCCCGACGGCGTGTCGCCGCGCCTGCCGTACGGGGCGGAAGGTGCCCGGGTGATGTTCGACAGCCACCTGCACGACGAGACGGGACTCATAACGGAAGAGCCGGCGATGGCGAAAAAGATGACCGAAAAGCGCTTTCTAAAATTACGGGGGATGTCCCGCGAACCCTTCAGGCCGGTTCGATACGGGCATAAGAAACCGGAAATGTCGCTGGTATGCTGGGGTTCCACGTACGGCGCGGTCAGGGAGGCGGTGGACCTCCTCAACGCCGGGGGCGCGAGGGCCGAGATGATTCACTTCAACCGGCTCTCCCCGTTTCCCGTCCGGGAGGCGGTGGCGTTGCTTCGCGGAAAAAAATCGGTTCGCGTCGTCGAGGGGAACCACTCGTCCCAGCTGGGGCGCCTGATAGCCCGCGAAACAAGTATAAAAACCGGCGAATCCGTCCTTCGGTACGACGGCAGGCCGTTTACCGCCTCGTACGTGATCGAAAATCTTAAGAGGGTTGGAAAATGGAAACTCAAAATGTCTTTCAGTTCAAAGGCGAAAAGGCGTGGTGCCCGGGGTGCGGCGACTTCGGCATCCTCGCGTCCGTCGAAAAGGCGCTGATAAAATCGGGGAAAAAACCCGGGGACGTGCTTCTCGTTTCCGGAATCGGCCAGGCGGCCAAACTGCCGCATTACATAATGACCAACGGATTTAACGGCCTGCACGGAAGGGCGCTTCCCCCCGCCTTCGGGGCGAAGGCCGCAAACCACCGTCTCACCGTAATCGTCGCGAGCGGGGACGGCGACATGTACGGCGAGGGGGGAAACCACTTCATACACAACGTTCGCAGGAACATCGAGATGACGGTGATAGTGCACGACAACCAGATTTACGGGCTGACCAAGGGGCAGGCCTCCCCGACCACCGCGAAAGGGGTGAAAACCGCCCTTCAACCCGAGGGGGTCGTGCTAACGCCTTTCAACCCGCTGGCGGTTGCGATATCGTTGGACGCCCCTTTTGTGGCGCGAAGTTTTTCGGCGGAAATTGATTTCACGGCCGACCTCATACTAAAGGCGATGGACGCCAAAGGCTTCGCCCTGATAGACGTCCTTCAGCCCTGCGTTTCCTTCAACAAAATCAACACCGCGCAGTGGTACAGGGAAAGGGCGTACAAACTGGGACCGGAACACGACCCGACCGACAAGGCCAGGGCGCTGGAGAAGGCCTTCGAATGGGGGGAGAAGATTCCGCTTGGAATAATCTACGACAAACCGAGGCCCGGATATGTGGAACAAACCGTCGGACTTGACTCCGAACCCATATTCAGCCGCATCACCAAGACGGCGGACGTGGAAGAACTCGTGGGCGGCCTTTACTAAACGGTCCTATTTGGGGAGTTTTGCGAGTTTCTCATCCAGTCGCGCGAGAATCGCCTCCAGGTGAATCCTGTGCCCCTTCTCCTGCTCGGCAAGGAACCTGAACATCTCCTTCGAGGCCGGATCGTCGTACTCGCGCTCCAGCTGGAGGTAAAACTCCTGCGCGTCCGTCTCGCGCGGAATCGCGATTATCAGCGCCTCAATTTTTCGCTCCAGGTCCCTGCGTTCGTTTGCGGACATTAGATAAATTTTCCTCCAAGGTATCCTAAATATATTACAAAAATCGTGTCAACATATACGATCGCCGCATACACCAGTCCGGAAGGGCCGGCGGGCGCGGCCGCCGCCGCGTCGGTGGCGCGCCAAACGACCAACAAAAGGGACGAGGCCAAAAAAAGAGACCCAAAAAACCGCTTGTGGTTGAAAATCATCGTCGGGCGCCCCTGAAAGCGCGTCTTCCAATCCGTCCATCCCGAACCGAGGACAAATGGCGCCGAAAGCGTGGAAAAAATGAAACAATAGAACGAGGCCCGCTCAAAACTCGCGTCTCCGTTGAAGTAGTAAACCGTGAGCAAGAACGCCACGACCGGCCACAGGCCGTTGGTGAAATGGCTGGCTATGTGATGAGTGTGAACAACCAACTTGTTTTTCAACGTGAGTCCCGCCCGCCCGTTTGAATTTGATGAAAAAAAACGCTTATTTTTTAAATTATACCCCGATAATTTAATTGATATCAAAATAAAAATTTTGTTTTTCGTCGCCGGTTCCCATTTTATCTTCGCGAATAAAATAACTCCGTAAAACATGGGAATGCCTGGCCTAAGCCATTGTCTTTATGGAACTAAACAACGATACTTTTTGTGGGTTTACAGGCGTAAGATGGTTTTAGAGATTAACCGGCTTGATGGGTCATTACCTCAAGCCAACCTGACATCATCCGGATGAAAAAGGAGAACTTGCCATGAAAAAGGAAGTGATAGACAAATTGGACGCGCGCGAAATTCTCGCCTGCGCGATGTCGAACGAAAAGCTGGCCTGCCAAGATTACGAGACCCTGGGAGAATTGATGGAGATGAAAAAACACCCCGGCACCGCCAAGATTTTTTACGAGGCCTCGAAAGTGGAGAGGGGACACTTTAAAAGACTGCAAAAAACGATTTACAAGCTTTACGGGACGAAAATCGACGACGAGTGCGAAGTCCCGTTCGGCTTGGAATGCGAGGGAGGCTTCGGGGACGACACGGAGGCGGTCTTCACCGAGATGAGCGAGGAAGAGGCCATAAAATTCCTGGAGAGGGTCGAAAGGAAGGCCGAGGAGTTTTACCTTCAGGCCGAGAAGGTTACGGATAGGCTGGACCTAAAGCCCTTGTTTAGGAACCTTGCCTTGGAGGAGCACAATCACAGCACGCGGGTCAAGAAGGTCGCGAAAAGGGGGCTGACGAGGGAGCTTCCAAAACGCCACCCTCCGTCCGCGCGTCCGTACCATTAGGCGAATAAAAAAAAGGGGCCCTAGTTTCTCGGGCCCCTTTTTTATTGACCGCGCCCTCATGGCGCGCAAACCGGCCAAGGCGCTTAATGGATTGGTTTAAACGGTTTAGAACTCCGGATCACTACCGGACCACTAAAAAAGGTTTCCTTTTGATTTAACCACTTATTAATCAAGCGCAAAAGTGGTCGGGACGGCGAGATTCGAACTCGCGACCCCTCGGTCCCGAACCGAGTACTCTACCAGGCTGAGCCACGTCCCGTTTTTAAAAAAGGGATGATACCACACACTCGCCGGCGATTGTCACAAATAATGGTTCCGGCGAAACCTCCCCCTTGGTCCGCGCCCGCTATCATGGCGCGGATCACAGGACCTGTTTTTATGCGGAAAAGTATGGTATTATTATGTAGTAGTAAAAGTCTAACCGAGGTGGCCTTGCGGCGACCGGACGTACGTCGAAAACGGATTGGTAGGGAGGCATGTGTCATGAAGAAACTGGGTCTCGCTGGAAAGATGTCAATCGTCATAGCCATCTTGATTGCCGTTTCGACGATCATCTCCCTGCTTGCCTTCAACAAAATGGGAAAGATTAACGGCCACATCGGGGTCATGGACAAGAACGCCAGGGAGTTGGAATACGCCTCGCGCCTTTACAAGCACGCAATCTGGGCCGTCCGCGCCGAGAAAAACATCATCATGGCCAGGAGACTCGACGGCAAGGGGGGTTGGGAGAGCAAATACAACGAAAGTCTGGAGGACATGAAAAAAGACGAGGCGGCCCTGCGCCCGCTTCTTTCCGCGGAAGCCGCCAAAATGCTCGACGACGTTTTGGACAAGTTCAAGTCGTACGACGAGAACGCAAGAAAGATCATGGCCCTTGCCAAAAATTACGGAACCGAGGACTTAATCCGGGGGAGGGTCGGGAAAGAAAGGGGGGAGGACTTTTTGCGGGCGGTAGAGCTTTCCCAAGTGGCGGGCAAAACGCTCATAGGGAACATGGAAGGTGGGATTGACGCCCTCTTCGAAGGGTTCGCCAGGCATATTGCGGAGGCGCAGGAGGAATCCCAGAAGGATTACAACGGCACCGTCTGGGTCGTGACCTTCACCGCGATAATCGGAATGATTGCCGGACTCGCTCTCGCCTTCATAATCCTCCGCGCAGTAACCAAAAGCGTCGGAGAGGTGATGACGGGGCTCGTCGAGGGGGCCGGGCAGGTGAAGTCGGCAAGCGAGCAGTTGAGTTCTACGAGCCAGCAGATGGCGGAGGGGGCAAGCGAGCAGGCCGCCTCCCTCGAGGAGACGTCCTCCTCGCTCGAGGAGATAGCCTCCATGACCAAGCACAACGCCGACAACGCCAACACCGTAAACGGCCTGATGGGGGAGAGCAAACGCTCCATGGACGACGGGACCGCAAGGATGCGCGCGCTGGTCGCGGCGATGGGTGACATAAAAAACGCGTCCAACGACATAGCCAAGATTATAAAGGTCATCGAGGAGATAGCGTTCCAGACGAACCTGCTGGCGCTCAACGCGGCGGTCGAGGCGGCGCGCGCGGGGGAGCACGGCAAGGGGTTTGCCGTGGTCGCGGAGGAGGTGCGAAACCTGGCACAGCGCGCGGGAACCGCAAGCAAGGACATAGCGGGCCTCATACAAAACGCCGTGACGAAGGCGGACAACGGCAACAACATCACCGAGGAGGTGGCCAGGGCGCTTGACGCGGTTTCGCAGGGAATCAAAAAGGCGGGGGACCTGTCGGGCGAGGTCGCCGCGGCCTCCAACGAGCAGTCGCAGGGGGTTGACCAAATAAACAAGGCCGTTACGCAGATGGACAGCGTGACGCAACAAAACGCGGCCAACGCCGAGGAGGCGGCCAGCGGAAGCGAGGAACTGTCCGCGCAGGCCGAGGTGTTGAACGGCCACGTCCAACGCCTGGCCCAGGTCGTGTTTGGAGACGGCCGCGGCTCTGCTTCTTCGGTCGCCGTCCTCCCTAGCCCTCCGGCCAGGACGGCCGGCCGCAAGCCGGAACCCTCATCGGGAAAACCCAGACGGCTTCCGACCCCGGGAAAAGCGGGCCACAACGGGCACAAATCCGCAGAGCACAAGGCTCCCGCGCCCAAGGCCGCGTCGCCAAAGCCGGTCGGCGGTTCGAAGGCCTTAAAGGCCGAGGAAGTGATACCTTTCGACGACGATTTTAAGGATTTTTAAGCCGACGGCCCGATGGCGTCGGGTCTTATCCGTCGGCGACCGGGGCCGGTTTAGACGAACGTTATTTAAGCGTTAACCCCGCGCCGGACGTCATGTCTTGTTTGCGCCGACGAAACGCGGCCTTTTGCCGGGGCCGATATTGGACTTCGGCAATTCGGTTCGTTCAAGTAAAATGACGGCGATGCTTAAGCTGTCAACAGCCGACATGACCCACATAATACTCTCCCTCGGGGTCATGCTCGCCCTTGCCAGGGCGCTGGGGGAGCTGGCCAAACGGTTCAACCAGCCCTCGGTCATAGGCGAAATATTTGCCGGCATAATCCTCGGCCCGACGTTCGTCGGCTCGCTGTTTCCGGACGCGGCGTGGTTTTTGAGGCCGACCGCCGAAACCAGGCTTTTTATGACCGGATTTGCCAACGTCGCGATAGTCCTTTACCTCCTCGTCGCCGGAATGGAGGTGGACCTGACAAAGGTCGTTCGCCAGGGGAAGGCCGCCGCCATGGTCGGCATAATGGGGATGGCCGCGCCTTTCGCCCTCGGGTATTTGGCGGTCGTCCTGTTTCCGGAACAGGTCGGCTATGCGAGCGGCGCCGACAAAAGGCTTTTCGCCCTCTTTTTTGCGACGGCGTTGTCCATCTCAGCCCTGCCCGTGATTGCAAAAACGCTGATGGACCTGAATTATTACAGGACCGACGTGGGCATGGTCATCGTATCCGCCGCCATCCTCACGGACTTGGTCGGATGGGTGGTCTTTTCCGTCATACTTGGGGAGATGGGCGGCGGGGGGCTGTCTTTTGTGGCGCCCGTCGTCGTCGTCCTCGTTTTCGTCGGCGGAATGCTGACCGCCGGACGTTGGATTATCAACCGCGTGCTTCCCCGAATACTCGCCCACACGAGCTGGCCCGGCGGCGTGTTGAGCTTCGTCGTGTCGCTGGCGTTTTTCGGCGCGGCCTTCACGGAGTGGCTCGGGATACACGCCGTGTTCGGGTCGTTCATGGTCGGCGTGGCCCTGGGGGATTCCGAACACATGCGGAAGCGGACGAAGGAGACCCTTGACCAGTTCGTTTCGTTCATATTTGCGCCGCTCTTTTTCGTGGGCATAGGGCTCAAGGTGAATTTGTTGGCTAATTTTGACCCGTTGCTGACGGTCGTCGTGATAACCCTGGCCTTTGTCGGGAAGGTCCTCGGGAGCGGCCTGGGCGCCTTCCTCGGGGGGATGCCGAAACGGGAGGCGACCGCGGTCGGGTTCGGCATGAACGCGCGCGGGGCGATGGAGATAATCCTCGCCCTGCTTGCGGTGGAACACGGACTCATCTCCGAACGCATGTTCGTGTCGCTGGTCGTCATGGCTATCACGACGTCCATGGCAAGCGGGCCGTTGATGCAACTCGCCCTAAAGAGCAAGCGCAAAAGGCAGGTCGGCGACGTCCTCCTTTCCAAGGCGTTCATAAACCCCCTCAAGTCAAGGGACGTTCCTGGTGCGGTTAAGGAGTTGTCCGCGGTCACGGCATGGGCTTGCGGTCTCGACGCCGGCGTCGTCGAGGCCGCCGTCCTGGAACGTGAAAAAATCGTGCCCACCGGACTTGGGTTCGGGGTGGCCATCCCGCACGCGCGCGTGGAAGGCCTGAAGGCTCCCGGGATAGGGGTCGGGGTCTCCAACGAAGGGGTGGACTTCAACGCGGCCGACGGCATGCCCGCGAACCTCGTCTTCCTAATCCTTACGCCCAAGGACGATCTTACGGCGCAGGTTGAGATACTTTCGGAGATAAGCAGGATGGTGAAGGATCGCGAGCTTTGCGAGAGGATGAAAAAGGCCCGCACCCACACGGAGCTTTTGGGGCTTTTCCGCACGAAGGAGGTCTAGGCCGCCCTAAGAATAGTAAGGGCGGTCGTCGTGACATTATGGTTTGACGAGTATGAAAAGAAAAATTCGACGCCGGGACCTGACCGGGGTTTATCGCGCCCTGTCCCGCGGGTTCGGCCCACAGCGGTGGTGGCCCGCTAAGACCCCGCTTGAGGTGTGCGTTGGCGCGGTCCTGACGCAGAACGCCTCGTGGCAAAACGTGGAGAGGGCAATCTCGAACATCAGGCGGGCGGGGGCGTTGAGCCTCGGGCGGTTGACCGAAATGCCTGAAGGGGAGCTGGCGGACCTAATAAGACCGAGCGGATATTTCCGGCTCAAGGCGAAGAGGCTGAAGCATCTGCTCGAATTTTTGTCCGACGGCGGCGGGGCCCGCTGGAGGCTTAATTTAAGGAGGATGCCGCTGGACGCCGCCCGCGAGAGGCTTCTGGGGGTGCACGGCGTCGGCCCCGAGACGGCGGACTCGATACTTCTTTACGCGGCCGACATGCCTTCGTTCGTCGTGGATAAATACACGCTTAGGGTGGGGGCGAGGTGCGGATGGTTTCCGCACGGGACAAAATACGAGGCGGCGCGTTCTTGGTTTGTCCGTACGCTCCCCTCGGACGCCGGGCTTTACAACGAGTTTCACGCGCTCATGGTGCGGCTTGGCTCCCAATGCTGTAAAACAAAACCCGTTTGCGGCGAGTGTCCCATAAACAAGTCCTGCGATTACGGCTCAAAAAACAGAAGCCGATAATATCAGCCTCTTGGCTTGACAGCCGGATGTTCGACTCATAGCATCAGGATCATGAGAAGGGGTTGTGGCTTGGCCCTTGCCGTCGCGGCTGTTTTGCTTTCGATGCTTTTTGTTCCATCCACCGGCTACGGCGAGGAACCGACCGACGGGGGCGACAACAGGGAACGGCACTACATCGAACGCAGAAGGGATCAGTTTCCGAAGGATTTCGCGTATTTTGTTTATCCCATCGCGGGAAGCATCCCGGGACTTGGAACGGCCGGGGGTGCGGGGGCGACGGTCGCAAACATCGCTCAAACCAATCTGGACTTCACGGGGTTTTTCATCGAGGGGGATTTTCACGCCACGGGGATGGCGATAACCGACCTGCACATCATTCCGGAAAGGCTCGTGTTCAACGGAGGATGGTACACCTACAGGGTCTCTCCCATGGTCTTCAGGCGCGGCATAAACTCAAGCAGAGACGATTATATACTGCCGTTTTTCGAGGGGGAGGCAACCCCCGTGCAACTCACCCTTACCTTCGACGGGAGACGGTACGAGTTTTACGCTCGCTTCATGAACTCCTCGGGAAGCCTCACAAAAGTCCTCGACAAATACCACAACGAATTCTCCAACGTTGACAAGAGCGTTCACAACGTAAACAGCCTTAACCTGGGCTTCACGGCGGACATAACCGACGACGTGCAGGACCCGAGACGGGGCGCGAGGTTGGAGGGGGTTCGCCGCTCGACGCTGGAGCAACAATTCATGACAAGCCAGTTCGACGTATATGACCTAAACCTTACCTACTACCTTCCCGTGGGGCTGAGCTCGACCTGGGCGTTTAACGCCTTTTACTCGACCGCCGAAAAAGTGGCCGCCGCCACCACCGACCGCACCGAGTTGCAAAACGCCCTGGGCCTCTCCTGCACGGGATACACGGGACAGGCGCTCACCCAGTGCCAGACCGCGCAACAGCAGTTTCTGGACGATCGCGTGGCCAACAACGAATTCGGCACGGCCACGTGGCTTGGCGGAACCCAACGTTTGCGCGCATACCCGAACGGCAGATTCTTTGCCGGAAAGGCCGTATTTTACGGGACGGAATTGCGCCTGAACCTTACCGACGAAAAAACCCTCGTCGACTGGTACATCCTTCACGGGTTGCGCACAAACTTCCAATTGGCCTTCTTTGGCGAGCTTGGGGGCGTGGCGGACTCCGACGCCGAGCTTCACGCAATACTCCGTCCGTCCTACGGCGTTGGCTTTAGGGCGCTTTTTTCCGGCGTTACGATAAGGCTGGACCTCGCGTTTGGCGACGAGGGAAGTCAGATGCAGTTGTTCCTAGATTATCCGTGGAGCATGTTCTCGGTGGACAGACCCGGCTAAGGACGCGGCCAGTCTATTCCACCCAGCGGACAACCTCGTCCACCGGAATTCGGTCTGAACGGAATACGGCGGCCTTGTCGGACGCGTCGGGGTATCCGATCGACATTCCAAGCACCAGCCGCTTAGACTGAGGGACGCCTAAAAACCTTTTGACGTCGGGCGAGTAATCGGTCAGGTATCCCTGGGGCACCGTCCCGAGTCCGTATGCGTTTGCCGCGAGCATCAACGTTTGCGCGAAGCATCCTGCGTCAAAGAGCGACCAAAGGGACAACACGGAATCCTGATATATGAACATGACGTGGGGCGCGCCGTAAAAGCGAAAGTTGGCCAGCTTGCCCATCTTAGCCGAGTCAACCTTTGTCGCGTCCACGCCAAGTTCCCTGTTTCTCCTTTCGGCGGACGTCCTCATCCTTTCCCGGACGGCCTCGGGCCACGATGTCGGTTCCGGAATGTCCGGCATTATGGGGACGTCCTTTTCAACGAGGCCGACAAGCATGTCGGAAAGCTCGTCCTTCTTCCGGCCCGAAACGACGTCAACCGACCACGGCTGGCTGTTTCTGTACGAGGGGCTTCGCGTCGCGGCCGCCAAAACCTCCGTCAAAGTCTTTCGGGGAACGGCGTCGGGCCTGAATTTTCTAACGCTTTTCCTCGTCAAAATGCACTCAATCGCTTCCATGCGCGCTCCTTTCCGATCCGGTTCTTATTGGTACGGCTCCTCCATCTCCTTGCCGAAGCGGTCGTCCCACCAGATTATGTGCCAACCGAGCTTTTCCCCCCATACCGGCAGGGGAGGGCGCGTGAACCCTCACGGTCAACCCCTCGTCGCAACGGACGCCGCTTTGGGGGGACGGACGCTGTATTCGCAACCGCAGTAGTTTTGGCGGGTCAACCCCAGCTCGTCGGATATTTTTGCGGCGATGTTGGATCCGTCCCTCTTTTTCCAGTCCGCAACGTGAAACTCTATTCCGGCAAAATTCTTCGCCGACGTTTCGCCAAGGCCGTTTATCATTATCGAGCTCTTTAGCCGGGAGAGCGTCAGGACGGTCCCGAAGACGCCGAACCCGAGCTCGTCCGCCTTTCGCGCGGTCTCCGTCAGCCTGTCGCCTATGCAGAACTCGCACCTTTTGCCGCGCTCGGGCTCGTCCCGCCAAAGCCGCGCGGTCTTCGTCCACTCCTCGTGGCGGTATTCCCCGACCAGCATAGGCAACCCCTCGATGGAGGCGACCCTTTCTGCCTCCCCGAGCCGTCTTGCGTATTCCACCTCCGGGTGGATGTTCGGGTTGTAGAAATAGAGCGTGACGTCGAACTCGTTTTTCAACTCCCTTAGCGGATGCACGGAGCACGGCGCGCAACACACGTGGAGAAGAAATCTTCTCTTTTCCATTACCGACATTATAAGCATATAATTGGCCGATGAAAAAAATCGCGTTTATTTTGGCCGTGATCGCGGCCCTTTCGTCAAGCCAGGCGAGTGCGGAGCTTCGAAAAACCGAGGCGTTGGTCGAGAAGGGGGAGGGGGCCGTCGCCATCGAAGGGGGGGATTACATAGACGCGAGGCAGAGGGCGAAGGAGGCCGCGCTTCAAAACGCGATGTGGAAGGCCGTTTTCGCGTTGTCCTCCTACGAACAGGTGGAAAGATACCGGGGCCAGATATCGGCCCGGATAATAGACAACTCCATCAACTTCGTCCACAGCTTCAAGTTCAACGACGAAATAATCGACCCGACGACGGGAACCTACTCCGTGTCGCTCGAGGCGTCCTTTTTCACCGCCAACGTCGCCTCCGCGCTGGAAAAAATCGGGCTTGCCGTCGCGGAGGCGCCGAAGGCCGTGGTCGTCTTCGACGACGGGTCGCTTGGAATGATAACGGGTTCCGGCTTCCTGCTCACGCCCTCGCCGACGGAAAACCTGATAAGCCAGGCCGCCGAGGAGGCCGGGTTAAAAGCCGTCAACAGGACTAAGCTCCGCGCGTTGAAGAAGGACGACGAAATTATGAAGGCGGTGAAGGGGGACCCCGCCGCCGTAAAGTGGCTCGGCGGCCAGTTCAATGCGGAGCTCGTCATGGCCGGCTCGACGTCCGCCGCCGAGGCCGGCGGCAAGATAACCGGGACGGTCGCGTTAAGGATATACAACGGCCGCACCGGCGAGCTCCTTTGGGGGAAGGAGGCGTCGGAGACCATCGAAAGCTCCAATCAGTCGGACAAATTCAGGACCATCCGGCTTGCCGCCGAGAAAATGAGGGGCCTGGCCGCCCAATTCCTAAGCGGCCGCCAGTCTGTTCCGGCACAAGCCCCCGGCTGATGCGTTTAGCGGTGTCGGGAGCCGAACCGTTCGCGTCCGCCGCGCGGCGCAAAATTGCCGCGCCCGCCCCTGAACCCAAACCCCCTGCCGCCGCCGTCGCCTTTGGGGGCCGGTCGCGCGGAGTGGTACGGGTGGGTGTCGTCGACGCTGATGGACGCCTTGATGGTCCGCTCGATTGAGCGAAGTATGGAGCGCTCTTCGGCGTTGCAGAACGAAATGGCCATTCCCGAGGAGCCGGCCCTCGCGGTTCTTCCTATTCGGTGGACGTAGCTTTCGGGCTCGTTGGGCATCTCGAAGTTGATCACGTGGGAAATCCCCTTCACGTCTATGCCGCGCGAGGCCACGTCCGTGGCGACGAGCACGCGGGATTTTCCCATGGAAAAGTTCCTCAAGGCCTGGTTCCTGGCGTTTTGCGACTTGTTGCCGTGTATGGCGTCGGTCCTTACCATGCTCCTGTTCAGCTTTTCGGCGAGGTTGTTCGCCTTGTGCTTGGTGCGGGTGAAGACCAGCGCCCTGTTTATTCCGGCGTCCTTTAGAAGCTCCAGAAGAAGAGCCTCCTTGTCCTTGGTCTCCACGAACAGGACCTTCTGCTCCACCTTTTCGGCGGTGGAGGACACCGGGTTGACGGTGACGCGGATGGGATCGGTTAGGATTGTCGTGGAAAGTCGCGCCGCCTCGGACGGCATCGTGGCGGAGAAAAACAGGGTCTGCCTCGACTTGGGAAGGTGCGATATGATCTTCTTGACGTCGGTTATGAATCCCATGTCCAGCATCCGGTCGGCCTCGTCGAGGACGAAGACCTCCAGCTTGTCCAAAAAGGCGAATTTCTGCCGCATCAGGTCGAGCAACCGGCCCGGCGTGGCGACCAGTATGTCCATCCCGCGCGAGAGGGCCTGTATCTGCGGCCCCATGCCCACCCCGCCGTAAACGACGTAATGGGACAATCGAAGGTGGCGTCCGTACGTCCTTATGCTCCGCCCTATCTGGTCCGCCAGTTCGCGGGTGGGGGTCAGCACCAGGACGCGGGGGGCGCCGCGTTTTACGGGCTTTGGGTCGCCCGCAAGCCGCTGAAGAATGGGCAGGGTGAACGCCGCCGTCTTGCCCGTTCCGGTCTGCGCGCAACCGAGCAGGTCCCTGTTAGCAATAAGGTGGGGGATGGCCTGGGCCTGTATGGGCGTCGGCGTCTCGTATTTTTCGTCCCTCAGCGCGCGCAGGAGCGGGTCTATGAGCCCCAGGTCCGCGAAATTAGACGTGTTGACGGTTAAGTTTGTAGTGGTCATGTTTGTCAAGTATCCTTAAAAAAAATGTTTCGTCCTGCGCCTACGGCACGGACTGTTTGACCTAATATTGGAAGAAAATCTGAGGCGGGCTACGCTTTCCGCCATGATTCTTTTAACAGGGCGGGTTGTGTCAGTTTCAGCCAAAATTTGGCGTTTCTAATTATTAGGAGGAGTATAACACCATCCTCGTAATTGGGCGAGTATAACAGTTTTTCCGGCCATTGCAAGCGTTATTATTTGCCGTGTCATTGCGAGGAGCAAAGCGACGAAGCAACCTCCACGCCTTTGATTCAGCGCATGTATAGATTGCTTCGCTCCGCTCGCAATGACACTTAGCTGTCATCGCGAGACCGCCGATGGCGGTCGTGGCGATCTCAGTTTTTTTTCAAACCGACCCTCCGTCCATTTGCCAGGGCCGCCGGACCCGCCTTCGACCGCGCGGAGGTTGCCCATTCGAGCGACGGACGAGTAAAAACGGAGGTGGTTTTTCACCCGGCCGTTTGAGATATAAATGTAAAATTGGCGGGGTCGACGAGACTCGAACTCGCGACCTCCTGCGTGACAGGCAGGCGTTCTAACCGACTGAACTACGACCCCCGGCAAAATCGCGCCTTTGCCCGCGTTTTTGCGCGGACAAGACGGGCCAAAGAGAAGGATAGTAAATCTCTTTTGCGGATATGTCAATTGGAACGTGCGTCAACTTCAAAAAACGCTGGCTCATGCCGTTCGCGCCCTAACAGGCGGAAGAAAGCGGGGGATTTTAACTCTGCTTCGCGGCGGACGTTTCCTGCCGGGCTTCGTGAAGGCTGACTATCTTCGCCGCCGCTTGTTCGTCTGCCCCTTTCATCGCGATGTTCCCGTCGAGCACTCCGCCTTCCTGCACCATCAGCATCGGGGACGAGATGGTTCCGGTTATCCGCCCGGTCGAAAGCACCTCGATCTTGTTGGCGGCCTTGACGTTCCCTTTGAAGGCGCCCATGACGATTAAATGTCCGACCATTATCTCCCCCTCGACGAATCCGGTCTCGCCGATGATGAGGCAGTCGTTGGAGCGAACCTCCCCCTTGAACATTCCGTCAACGCGGACGGTGCCGTCGAAATGAAGCAGTCCCTCGAATTCCGTCCCCTCTCCGAGAAAGGCCCTTATCTGCCCCTTGGAAGGTTCCTTTTTTATTCCCATTTGGCGCCCCCGTTAAGATTTATCGTTTAGTTGGTTTGGTCCGGAAAGTATAGCATAAATTTTCCTGGGTAGGAGGATTCCAAGCGTTTTTAATCGTTGTTCGAAACCGCATTTCGGCGACAAACGCTTCCCCCCGGCTCGACGCGCGGCGCACGAAGTTTGGCTTGCAAGGGTCGTCCTCGGTTGTAGTAGAATAATGCGCACGAAACTTTAACCATGGGGTGAAGCATGAATGGTGGCAAATGGGTGTGCAATGTTTGCGGATGGGTTTACGACCCCGCCGCCGGGGATCCAGACGGCGGAGTGGAGCCGGGAACCAAGTTTGAGGACATACCGGACACATGGACGTGTCCTGCCTGCGGCGTATCAAAGGTCGACTTCACGCAGGTTTGATCCTGATTATTAATCGGAGCCGGCCTTCCTTTTTAGGCGGTTTGTGAACGAATGGTCTCGATGAACAAGGCGTGGGGCGGGCGGTTCAAGGCCGGCCAGTCGCGCCGGTTCCTGGAGTACGGGGCCTCCGTCGGCTTCGACCACAAGCTGGCTTCGTTCGACGTTTTTCAGAACAAGGCGCACGCGAAAGGGCTTCTCAAGGCGGGGGTGCTCACCCCCCCCGAGTTCAAAAAAATTCAAAAGGGTCTGGACTCGATCCAAAAGGAAATCGCCCTGGGGAAGTTCAGGTTCACGGTCGAGGACGAGGACGTCCACATGAACATCGAGCGGCGCCTGAAGGAAAAGATAGGGGCGGTTGCGGGGAAGCTTCACACCGGCAGGAGCAGGAACGACCAGGTCGCCACGGACGTGCGGCTCTACGCGCGCGACGCCTCGGCAAGGATAGCCGAATTGGTCCGCGGAATGAGGAGGACGCTCGTCTCGAGGGCGGAAAAACAGGTGGACTGCTTCATGCCGGGCTACACCCATCTGCAACAGGCCCAGCCCATACGCGCGGCCCATTGGTTTCTCGCTTATCAGGAGATGTTCCGAAGGGACGAGGCGCGGTTTGACCTCGCGGGAAAAAGCGCGGACGCGAGCCCGCTAGGCTCGGGCGCGCTGGCCGGCAACAACTTCGGGGTCGACCGGAATTTTACGGCCAAACTAATGGGGTTTTCGTCAGTCACCCAAAACTCGATGGACGCGGTTTCCGACAGGGACTTTGCGATGGAGTTCTGTTTTGCCGTCTCCGTTCTTTTCGTCCATCTTTCCCGGCTTGCGGAGGAGCTAGTCATCTACTCGTCAAGCGAGTTCGGCTCGGCGAGCCTGCCGGACGAGTACTGCACCGGCTCGAGCATCATGCCGCAAAAGAAAAATCCGGACCTGCTGGAGTTGTTTCGGGGCAAGGCGGGCAGGGCGGCGGGCAACCTCGTCAACCTGCTGGTCATGCTAAAGGGGCTTCCGCTGGCCTACAACAAGGACATGCAGGAGGACAAAATCCCGCTTTTTGACAGCGCGGAACAGGCGCTCGGCGCCCTGCCGCTTGCCGACGACCTGATGAGGTCCGTGAAGTTCAACGGGCGCCTGCTTGAGAAGCGGCTGAGGGACGGCTATCTGACGGCGGTGGACCTCGCCGACTACCTTGTCCTCAAGGGGACGCCGTTCCGCGAGGCACACCACGTGGTCGGCGGAGTCGTGCGCGAATGCGAGGAGAGGGGGGTGCCGCTCGCGGCGCTCGGGTTGCGCGACCTTAAAAGACATTCCGCGCTGTTCGGCCGCGGCGCCCTCGCCTGCCTCGACCCCTTGCTCTCGCCGGATAGGAAGCGCGGAGTCGGCTCCACCGCGCGAGGGGAGATATTAAGACAGATAAAAAGACTTAAGGCGGAACTGTCGCGAAAATGACGAGGGTTTTCGCGTCGCTTTTGGTCGCGCTGTTTTTGCTCCTCTCCTGTGCGCAGGGGTGCGGACTCAAGGCGCCGCCGAAACCGCCTGAAAAAAAGACGGAACCAGAAAAATAATTCGTCCCCTGGTCGGGAGCGTGGAAATGAACTTGGACTTTCTGAGGGATTTTGACGTCCCCTCACAACCGGAGACGTCCCCGGTTCCGTACGAGGACCCGCTTGCGTGGTTCATCAACGCGGGGTGCGGAAAGGAGGGGGACGTTTTGTTCCACGGCTCCGGCGGGGGGGACCCCCGCGCTAGGTTTTCAAT
>JACQBU010000047.1 GCA_016194375.1 Nitrospinota bacterium | reverse complement strand
GTATTTTGCTTCTGCATGATTGGGTTGGTTCGACCGGTTCTTTTTTCGGGGAAGGTTTGCGGCGTGGAACGGAACGTTTTTTTGTCGGTTGATAATTTTCAGATGACGGCGTTTTCTGCACAAAAGCGCTTTACCCAGAACCCGGACGCGAGGCCGCCTCGTTCAGCGACGGCCGTTTCGATGACATTTCGCCAGACGGGTTTATCTGAATTCGGCGCGTCACCCGCGGTTGCGGGCGCGGCGAACAACATAAAAACCGGCCCTTAACTAAGCCGCAAAAAAAACGTCTTCCGCCTCCGCGCCGCCAGGCACGCTATTTTTTTTTGACTGGAGGCATTGTTAATTATGAGTTCAACCTTAATTTACCTGGCGCTGGCGCTTGGCGGCGGTGCGCTGGGCTTCCTGACGAACTGGTTCGTCGAGTCTCGAAAGGTGGTCAAAACCACCCAAAGGGCGGAGCAGATAATAAAGGGCGCCAAAAAGGAGGCCGCGGACATCGTCCGCGACGGCCAGCTCGAGTCCAAGGACATCATCCTAAAGGCGCGCAACGAGTTCGAACGCGAGGTTAGAGAGGCCAAAAAGGACCTGGCCCAGACCGAGCGGCGACTGCAACAAAGGCAGAGCCAGCTCGACAAAAAGATGGAGCAGGTGGACCAGAGGGACAAGGAGTTCCAGAAAAAGGAACAGGACCTGAAAAGGCAGGCGGACAAGGCCCAGGACGCCGTCGCCCGCTACGAGTCCCTTTTGCAGGACGAGATAAAAAAGCTGGAGTCCATAGCCCTCATGACCCGCGACGAGGCCAAGGCGGAGATCAAGGAGCGGCTCCTGGAGCAGGCCCGCAACGAGACGGGACTGCTGATGAAGAAAATCGAGGACGAGGCCACGGCCGAGGCCGGCAGGAAGGCCCAGAAAATCATCGGCCTCGCGATCCAGCGGTGCGCCGCTGACTCCGTGGCGGAGTCGTGCGTTTCGGTCGTCGCGCTTTCCGGCGACGAGATGAAGGGGCGCATAATAGGCCGCGAGGGGCGCAACATAAAGGCGATCGAACAGGCCACCGGAGTCGACCTCATCATTGACGACACGCCCGAGGCCGTCATACTCTCGTCGTTCGACCCGATAAAGCGCGAGGTGGCGCGGCTCTCGCTCGAAAGGCTCGTGACCGACGGAAGGATACACCCGGCCCGCATCGAGGACGTGGTGAACAAGGTTCGCAAGGACGTGGACAAAACCATCCAGGAGGCGGGCGAGAAGGCCGTTCTGGAGGTGGGTTGCGACGCGGTTCATCCGGAGATAATCCGCCTGCTCGGCCGCCTGAAGTACAGGACTTCGTACTCGCAGAACGTCCTGACCCATTCCGTGGAGGTGGCCTTCCTTTGCGGCATGATGGCCTCCGAACTGGGGCTGGACCCCAAGGTCGCCCGCAGGGCCGGCCTTTTGCACGACATTGGCAAGGCCGTGACCCACGAGGTGGAGGGACCGCACGCCGCCATCGGCGCGGACTTCGCCAGGCGGTACAACGAAAAACCGCTCATCATAAACGCCATCGCGTCCCACCACGAGGACGTGGACGCGGAGTCGGTCACGGCCACACTCGTGGCGGCGGCGGACTCGCTCTCGGCGTCCCGCCCCGGCGCCCGCATCGAGATGCTGGAGGCCTACGTGAAGCGGCTCGAACAGCTCGAGGGGATCGCCAACTCCTTCAAGGGGGTGGACAAGACGTTCGTCATGCAGGCCGGGCGCGAGATACGGGTCAGCGTGTTGCCGGACCACATAAGCGACGGCGCCACGTACCTGCTGGCGAAGGACATCGCGAAAAAGATAGAGTCCGAAATGGCCTACCCGGGCGAGATAAAGGTCACCGTGATACGCGAGACAAGGGTCACCGAGACCGCCAAGTAGGCGCCAGCACGACATGAGGCTGTTGTTCATAGGGGACGTCATCGGCAGGATTGGCAGGGAGTGCGTCAAGCACCTTCTGCCCAAAATGGCCGAGCTTTACAAGCCGAACTTCGTGGTCCTAAACGGCGAGAACCTCGCCGGCGGGTTCGGCCTCACGGCAGAGACGGTGCACGAGATGTATTCCGCCGGGGTGGACGTAATCACCTCCGGCAACCACATCTGGGACAAAAAGGTGGCCATAAAACTGCTCGACGAGGACGAACGACTTCTGCGCCCCGCCAACTACCCTCCCGGAGTGCCCGGCAGGGGAAGCGCGGTTTACAGGAAGGACGGCCTGGCGATAGGCGTCGTCAACCTCATCGGAAGGGTTTACATGGACTACTACGACGACCCGTTCAGGGGGGCGGACGAGGAGCTTAAGAAGATCGGCGGGGAGACCAACCTCGTCTTCGTGGATTTCCACGCCGAGGCGACCAGCGAGAAACAGGCGATGGGATATTATCTGGACGGGCGTGTCACGGCGGTTTTGGGCACCCACACCCACGTCCCGACGGCGGACGAAAGAATTTTGGAGAAGAAGACCGCCTACATCTCCGACGTGGGCATGACGGGGCCGGTTGACTCCGTGATAGGCCTCAACAAAAAGGAGGCGCTCGACAGGTTCCACTCCCGGATACCGCACCGCTTCATGGAGGTCGCAAAGGGGGAGGCGATATTGTCCGGCGCGCTGGTGGAGGCGGACAAGGAGACCGGAAAGGCCAGGGTCATAACGCGCGTCTCGTCAAAATACAACGTCACCACCGAGGCCCCCCAGGCCCACCACCATTACCAGAAAAGGTGAGCTCGCGCCGGCAAAACCCCTTATAATGAACGGCATGGGCAAAACACGCATTTTCGTTTTACTTGTCTCGTTTTCATTTTTGGCCTCCGCCGCCCACGCGGACCTGAGCGGGGACGCGAACAAAGCCCTGGGCAAAACCGGCGAGGCGGTCAAGAAGGGCGCCAAGGGCGCCCAAAAAGGGCTTAACAAGGCCGGCGACAGCGTTGAAAAGGGCGCCAAGGGACCGGCAAAAGGCACGGCGAAGGACAAGGGCAAGTAAGAACAGCCCTCCCCTCTTTCGCGCACTAAAAAATCCGGGCCGCCCGACGGCATGATAGTGCCGCGCCCGGGAAAAGAAACGCCTTAAAAGGAGCCTACCTGTTCGCCCGATCCGGCATTCCGTTTTCGTCGGCGTCCATGTATTCAAATTCCTCCGCCTCGGCCTTTTCCACCGCGCCGATCGAGGCGGAGCGCACCTCGCTGTGGCGTATCTGGCCGCCCAACTGCGCCGTCCGGAACGCCAAAAGCAATGCTACGACCGAAACCGCCATTAGAATCTTCAACAAGGCGGGACTGACGATGTTTTTCTTTCCGTGGGAGACCATTGCGACGGCGGAAAGGACTCCGGCGACGGAAATGGCTATGAGAAACACCAGCGCCGCCTCCTCGTGCGGCGCTATGAACTTTTCGAGGGCCTTGCCGTCCACGCCGGGGACGTGCTTGAGCATCTCCTCCGCCGAGTCGCCGGTGAAATAAGTGGCGGCCGCGACGACCGTCACGAACATAAACGTCCAAAACGCGGCGAGCTTCAGGTCGGCTCCCTCCCTCTTTAGGCCGAAGGCGAGCAATACGACGCCGAACAAAGTCCCGACCACCGGCATATGGTTTATCATCAAATGAAAATGTCCCATCAGTCTCTCCTTGCTTATTGTATTATGCTCGCCGCCGTAGTAGCACGGTTCCCGCTCAGCCGGGCGTGCGCCCGGAGTACGGGACGACGCTCGTAACCTTGAATTCAAACGAATACCGCCTCTCCTCACCCCCCACGTTCAGGGGGATTACGACGCCGAAGGTCTTGCCCAGGTTTTTCAACGCTTCGTCGTCAACCTGGTTGAAAAACGGCCTTACATACCACGTCCATTGCTCCAACTGCTCCTGGTAGTCCTCGGGGACGATGAAGTTCGCCTCCGTCCCGCCGGCGGGGATGGTCGTCGGCTTGATTTTCGACTGGTTTTTGGTGAGAAGCGTCTGGGAGTTTGCAACGCCGT
>JACQBU010000046.1 GCA_016194375.1 Nitrospinota bacterium | reverse complement strand
GAGCACGTCGAATTTAAAGGTCACGACCTTTGCCCAGGTCAGCGACACAAAATCGGTGCTTTTAACCGCCGACTTTTCCTGCAGGAAGATTGACAAAAAGCCGTAAGGGGCGTGTCCGTGACCGTATCGTCCGCGGATTCCCGGACAAATCGAACGCTTTTTAATTGGCGCCGGCAGGAATCGGGATTGATTTTAGTCCGTTCGTTTGCCCGGGGCCGCTTTCGCAAGCCCTCGCACGCGCGACCGCGCAATCCTGTCCGCCTCGGCTTTTTCCGTCAAATCCGTTTGAAGATTCGCCGAAAGCGCCCTGCCGTAGTAATATTCCGCGCTGGAATAGTCGAGGCTTGCCTCGTAGGCCGCTCCGATGAAATGCAGGGTGTCGCCAAGAACCACCGTCGCCCCCGCCTTTTTGTCCAGTTCAAGCGCGGCCTTTAGGTGCTCCAGCGCAGTCCCGGGTTTTCCCATTTTGAGCAACACCCGCGCCAAGTCAACCCGCACCGCCGACTCAAAAGGCGTCCCCTTTCCGGCCGCAAGGGCGCCGTCGAAGATTTTGTACGACTCCGCCAAATCATTTGTCGCAAGGGCCGCCCTTCCCATTGCGATGGCGAGTCGAAGAGAGGGACGGGCGGGGGCTTTCTTGGCGAAATCTTTCAGCAGTGCCGACGCTTCCGCCCCGGCGCCAGAGGCGACCAGGAGGGAGGATTCGGAAACCGCCAGGTCCTCCTCAATCATTCCGAGGTTTTCCTTTTTGACGACGAGTCTCGCGCCTTCGACGAATTTCCTCGCGGTTTCGACGTCGTTCCGCATGAGAAAGACGCCGGCGAGTTTCAGGTCGGTGGCGTCGATTTTTGGGAGGTCGTCGTTGCGCTGAAACTGCCGCAAGGCCGTTTCATACCGCCGTATCGCGTCCAGCGTGGCGCCTTTTTGCAGGCTGTCGTCGCCGCGGGAGGAAACCCTTTCCCCCTCGGCGGCCGCGTAATCCCTCATCTTTTTTGTTTCGGCCGTGGCGCAGGCCAGAAACAGGCAGAGCGGGACTACCACCGCGAGTTTCTGCGACCTCATTTTTTACCGTCCCCGTAGGGCGATTCCCGAAGCCCCGGCTCGAAGGGCGCCTTGTTCTTTTCCGCCGGCACGAGGTTTTTCATCGGCCAGCTCGACTTAAGGGATTGGACCATCGTCATCGTGTCGTTAAGCGTCGTTTCCACGTCGTCCAACAGGGCCGGAATGCGCGAGGCCGTTTTTGAGGCGTCCTGGGCCGCGGCGCCGACCGCGTCCACGGTTTTGTGGACGGAGGGCGTCATCGCCGCGACGTCGTCCAAAACGCGGTTCATGTTCTTCAAGACGTCCTGCAGGGTCTTTTGCATCTCGGGCCACCCCTTGCTGGCGTCCATGGCGTTCCGGCTCGTCTGGGCGGCGTTTTCCATCGTTTCGGGAAGACGCTTCGTCGCCTCGTCCAGATTGGCGGAAATGTCGTTCAGCTTTTTTATAAACCCGTCCAGTTTGGCGTACAACTCCCCCTTGTCAGTGCTCACCAGCCTGCCCACGGATGACTTGCCGTCCTTTATTCCGGCGAGAATCTCCGAGACGTCCCTGACGGAGGAATTAAGGCGCTCGTTCGGGAAGGAATCAACAATCTGGTCGAGCTTCAGAACTATGCGCTCGGCGGCGTTGATAATCGGGGTCACCCTGTCCGAAAGATTTTCCATCTCAAGAAATTCCACCGATTTCAACGAGGCGCCGTCCGCGACCACCGGGGCGCCCTTTGAACCGCCTCTTATGCGGACCTCCTTCACGCCCACGATGTTTTGGGCGGCAAGCATCGCCTCCGAATCGGCGCGGATCAGGCCTTGGTATTTTTTCTCTATTCGCAGGGTCAGCTCGATTTCCTCCGGACCCCTAAGGTCCGTTTTTGAGACGGTGCCGATGGCGATTCCGGAGAGCGTGACCATGGTGTGGCTGTCAATTCCCTGCGCCGACTTGACGACGGTTTTCAGGCGCACCATAGGCGTAAACAACCCGCGGTTGTTTGCCCAAAGCGCCATGAGCAAAACCAACACCACGACCGGAAAGGCCATGAACGAAAATATGGCGAGCCGTTTTTGCCTTTCGGAAAGATAATGCAGGTAGTGCATCAGCCCCGCCCTCGGTTCTTGCCGTCCGAATAAAAGTCCTCGTAGAAGGGGGACGTCTCCGCGCTCTGCCGTTCCCTGTACTCTTTGAGCCGGGCGAAGAATTCCGAGGCCACCGGATCGGAGACCTCCGAGACGGCGGAGCGGGGAACCAGCATTTGGTCCACGAGGTAGTATAGCCGCGCATATTTTATCAGGGCGACCGACGGCGAGCTGGTGGCGACAACCAGGGTTGTTCCCTCGTTGTTGAAGGAGGAGAGGGCGTCCATCACCATCATAAAACCGGCCGGGTCTAGGTCGCCGGCGGTGGGCTCGTCCAACACGACCAGTTTCGGGCTTTCAACGCCGGCCCTCGCCATCATCGCCAGCCTCGCCTCAGAGTCGGTTATCTCGTGCGGAAATTTTTCGGCGACATGGCCGACGCCGAACCTCTCCAAAAGAGGTGCGACCCGTTTCAGCATCTCGGCGCCGCCAAGGCCCTTGTGGTACGAAAGCGACAGGCCGACGTTGGCGGCCACGGTGAGATTGTCCAAAAGCGTGATGTGCTGGGTCACAATCCCGATTTCTCCGGCAAAATGCCCGTATGAACGCGCGCCCGAAGGACTTAGTCGCCTCCCTTCAAGGAACGCCTCGCCGAACTTGTACGGATGCAACCCGAGGCATACCTGCAGAAACTCCGTTTTTCCCGAACGCCTCGGGCCGAGTATTACGGCGGTCTCCCCTTCGGCGAGGCTGAAATTTACGTCGCGGAATTCGCCGCGCGAGGAGTCGAACGAGACGTTTTTAAGGCTTATCATCACACCACGTAAAAACCGACCGACACGGCCGCGTCAAAAATAAAACAATAGAGAAACGAGTCCACTATGGCCCTGGAGGTTCTCTGTGGTATCTCGGTGGCCGAACTTTCCACCTTGCCCCCGTGATACACGCACACGACGGCGATGATGACCCCCATCAAGCCGCCCTTTGCGGCGCTGAGGGCGACGTCCCCGAGGCTCAACGAACCGGCCAACAAGTCCAGCAGGCCGGCCAGATGAATGTTTTGATGAAAGCTTGATATGAGAAGCCAGGAGAATAGCGTCATTACGACGAAATAACCGACGAGCATGGCGTTGGCTACGGCAAGCCCTATGATGCGCGGAATGTTGAAGTAATGGAACATGCTTATGCCCATGGCCTCGAGCGCTTCGTGGTGTCGTTTTACCTTCATCTCCCCCAGCTCCACCGCGATGGCGGACCCCGAACGGCCCACGAGGATGAGGGAGCAAAATATCGGGGCGATTTCCTTTATGACGAGGCCGACCATCACCTTCATCAGGAAGGCGTCGGTCTGAAATCCCGGGGAAAACGAGAGCAGTTGGACCATCACGACGCCTCCAACAAGCATGGAGATGACGCTGACGACATAAATCGCGTCAATCCCCGAAAAAATAATCTGATGCGTTATCAGCCCCTTGGTGTAGCGCCATTGGTTTTCCTTCAGCCGGACGACGCCGACGCAAAATTCAAGGAACACGAATCCCAAATCGCGAAAGTACGCCGCGCTTTCAAGCGTGAATTTGACGGCCCGCTCGGCGAGGGAGGACGCCTTCCAGTCCGCTTCAACGTGGGTTTGGGATTCGACGGAGGTGTTCATACCTGTTGCGATCCGCTCCTCCAGACATTAATTAGTTATGACAGGGAAAACGGGCAGAACCCGCCTAAAACTTCGGCTCATTTTATCGCCTAACAGCCACCCAAAACAACCCTGGAAAAGGCCGGGTCGGGCCGGGCACCCGAGACCGGGGCGTTTTCCGCTTGGCGCAGGCGGGCGTAAAAGGCGTTGGCAAGGTGGTTAAGTTTTCAAAAGACCCCATCACTAAGACCGTGTAGGATTGCGGACATGAACATCTCGCTCCATCCCCACGTTTTGGAACGGATGGTGGAACGTGGTACAAATAAGGCTGAGATAACGAAGGCCGTCGAGATCGGCGAAAGGTTCACCGCAAAGTTTGGCAGGACGGGATTTCGGCTGACGATAGACCTTGACTGTGCAGAGATAGTATTCACCTGACAATCCGCCGTTTATGAGACGGTGGTCATACCACCCCGATTTGGGTTAAAAGTTAGTTGCAACACAAACATTAACCCAGGAGGTAAGTATGACCACCGAGACCAAAGTAGCACG
>JACQBU010000048.1 GCA_016194375.1 Nitrospinota bacterium | reverse complement strand
AACGTGTAGCGTTTATGAGAGTCAAATGCGATAATTTCCATAGTGCGCCTCCTTTTTCTTTGGTTTAGTGAATTGACACAACAATCCACTATAAGGGGGCGCGCTTTCATATAATCATCCCCGTGAAAACGGGGATCCAGAAAAACCTAATAAAAGGAACTGGATGCCGGGTCAAGCCCGGCATGACAACGCGAGAACGCTTCTATAAAAGGTTAAAATGCCCTGACGCCGCGGAATCCCGCCCGCCGCTTATTCCTTGACAGAGTCGGGGGATTTGGATTGCTTTTCCTGAATCTTAAGCGCCTTGGCCGCGTCGGATTTTATTATAACCTTGTCTTCCAGCAAAATCTCGCCAATCCGGCTGTCTCTGCGCGAGGCCCTTTGTTTTTCCAGGGCCTTCTTGACCTCCTCGTCGCTTAACGAAGGGGTGACGTACCTCCTTAAGATTTCACCGAAAAGTAGCGTTCGCTTTTCATGTTTTTCATGGATTGGCGCATCTCCCCCCCCCAACGCCGATGTAATCTTGGAGGCCGTGGAGGAAAGCCCGTGGCCGACCGTGTCGGCGGTTTTTGTGAAAAATCCGTAGATTATTTTTATCGCGAAGGCTCCGCCGACGAGGACGAACGGAATGACGGCATAGGCGATTATTACGAGCGCGTGCCCTGTTTTTTGCCCCACAAGCGCCTCGGAGGCAACGGCGTGTTCTTCGGCGACGCTTTTGGCCGTCTCGGCAACTTCGTCGGCGACCTCGTCGGCGGCGTCCCCGACGGAGTCCGCCGCATCCCCGACCGCGTCCGCCGCGTCCTCGACGAACGGGACGAGACGCCGGACGACGAAGTCCGAAACATGCTCCCAACCGTTTGAAAAATCAATCATATACTTCCCAAAAAGCCTTTATTGCCGGCGGATAAAAGGTAACACAGGATTTGGCCGTTTCCAAACGGGGACGAGACTCGGGGGTATGAAAAATTTTGTTGAGCTTTGCGGGGCGGATGTTATAATCCCTCGTTCGTCAGTTTGGTTTATCAACCTATTTTTTACCGGCATCGCGCCGGAAGTTGGAAGGCGGTGAGAACTTTTGCCCGGAATTAGGGTCAGGGAAAACGAGTCGTTTGAATACGCCCTGAAGCGGTTTAAGAAGCAGTGCGAGAAAATCGGCGTGCTTTCCGAAATCCGCAAAAGGGAGCATTACGAAAAGCCTTCCGTAAAGAAAAAGAAAAAGATTATAGCGGCCAGAAAGAAAAAATACAGCCGCTATTGATTTCACGGGGTGTTGATGTCGCTCAAGGCGCGTATCGAGGAGGATTTCAAGGCGGCCTTTAAGTCGCAGGACAAGTTCGCAATGGGCGTCCTGCGGATGATAAAGGCCGAGATGAAAAACCGCGAGATCGAGAAGGGGGCGGGGTACGTCCTCGGCGACGCCGAGGTTGTAGCCGCCCTCTCAGCCTCCATCAAAAAAAGGCGCGATTCCGTGGAGCTTTACACGAAGGGGGGCAGGCAGGAGCTCGCCGACGCCGAATCCAGGGAGATAGAGCTCCTCGCCCGCTATCTGCCGGCAATGATGGCGGAGGACGAGCTTCGCGCGCGGATAACTTCGATAGTCGCGGGGATGGGTTCCCCGGGCGCAAAGCAGATGGGGCAGGTGATGAAGGCCGTCTTGGCCGACGTCGGGGGAAAGGCTGACGGCGCGCTCGTAAGCCGCCTCGTCAAGGAGGCCCTGTCCGGCGGAGGCCCGGCCTGATTCGAGACCCGCGCGAAACCAAGCAAAGATTTTTCGGGTCCGGGGCAGGGTAAAAGACGCGTCATTCAAGGGTTCCCCGGATTCCCCCTTGGGCGACGCGCCACATTAGGTCCGGAGGCGATTCGTTATGGCAGGGTTGTTTCCGCGCGAGGTCATAGACCAGGTGAGGGATGCCGTCGACGTCGTGGAGCTCATATCCTCGTACGTCCACCTTAAAAAAAGCGGCGCCAACTTCGTCGGGCTTTGTCCGTTCCACGCCGAAAAAAGCCCCTCCTTCACGGTGAGCCCCTCAAAGCAGTTCTACCACTGCTTCGGGTGCGGCGAGGGGGGGAACGCGATATCCTTCGTAATGAAGCGCGAGAGTTTGGGGTTCGTCGAGGCCGTCGAGTTTCTGGCGAACAGGGCCGGCATAACCCTTCCTAAGCGGCACGAGGAGCCGAAGGAATATTCGAGGATATACGAGATAAACAAACTCGCCGCCGACTTCTTCCGGTCAAAACTGGCGGACTCCCCCGCCGCCGCGTACGCCTCCCGGCGCGGGCTTTCCCCCGAGACGCTCCAAAAGTTCCGCATAGGCTACGCGCCCGACGCTTGGGATTCGTGCCTCGGGCACCTGCTCTCAAAAAAGGTCGGGGAAAGCGAGGTTGAAAACGCCGGCCTCGCCAAAAAAAGCTCGGCAGGAAATTTGATAGACAGGTTTCGCAACAGGATGATGTTCCCGATATCGGACGAGAGGGAAAGGGTGGTCGGCTTCGGCGGCCGGACGCTCGCCGAGGACGACAAGGGCCCCAAATACCTGAACTCGCCCGAGACGCCCGTTTACTTCAAGGGGAGGGTGCTCTACGGGCTCGACCGCGCCGGGCAGGCCGTTCGCAAAAAGGACCAGGTGATGATAGTGGAGGGGTATATGGACCTCGTCGCGCTTCACCAGGCGGGCGTGGAGAACGCCGTCGCAACCTCCGGCACGGCGTTCACGGAAGGGCAGTGCAGGTTGCTCAGGCGGTACACCTCCAACTTCGTGATGGTTTTTGACGGCGACGAGGCCGGAAAAAAGGCGGCGGCGCGCGCCACCGAGGCGGCGGCGGCGCAGGGGATAAGACCCTCGGTCGTGATGCTCCCCACCGGCAAGGACCCGGACGACGTGGTGAGGGAGGGGGGCGCGAAGGCGTTTTTGGAGATGGTGAGGGACGCCAAACCGTACATGACCTACCTGATAGACCAGGCGTGCGCCAAACACGACATGACGACCGGCGAGGGAAGGGCGGACGCCGCGCGTTCCGTCCTGCCGGAGCTGGCCGCACTGCGCGACCCGCTCGAGCGCGCCAGTTGCGTCGGCTACCTGTCGCAAAAAACCGGCATATCCGCCGAGAAAATCGAGGCGAGGCTGAGGACCCCCCGGAGCGCGCCCGACGGCGGACGGGCCGCCCCAAGGCCGGGCGTTCCGGTTAAAACAACCACGGTTCGGCCAAGACCGCCAAAGCCCGCCACCATGCAGGAAAAAAAGATCATGCGCGGAATTCTGGACCACCCGGAGAAAGTAACCGGGGAATGGGGGGCGCTGACGGCCGACGATTTTTTAACGCCCGGGTTCGGCGTAATGCTGGAGCATGTGCGGACGTGCATTGAAGGCGGGACAACCTCCGCCGGGGAGGTCATAGAAACGCTTGAAAACCAAGAGCTTAGGGCTTACGCCAGGGCGCTTGTCATGGAGGACGCCAAACCGGAGTCCGTCGCGTTCATCGGCACGCTCGTGACCGGACTGCACGCGGCCGGGCTGGCGCGGCGGAGGAAGGCCGAAAGGAAAAAGGAGATAGAGGAAAAGAAAAATGACGCCGAAAGGTTGAAATAAGCCGGCCGTGATGTTAAAATGGGTGTTTGTTTTAACCCTAGGGCGAAATTAAACCGATTTTGAGGCCTTGCGCACATGACAATTAACAAGCTACAAAAGTTGCCGGAAGTCCAGCAACTTCTAAAGGCGGGTAAGGAAAAGGGGTTCGTCACCCAAAAGGAGTTCGACACCGCCTTCCCGCAGTCTCTTTTCACCGGAGACCAGAGGGACAACCTGTCCCGGTTCCTGACCGAGGACCATCGAATCCCGGTCAATTCCGACGAGGAGAAAAAGGGGAAGCCCGCCAAGCTGGTCGTCAACTCCACCCTTGCTGACGAGGCGGAGGACGTCCCCTCGCTTTCGTCCGAGGATCCGGTGAGGATGTACCTGAAGGAGATGGGGAGCATCCCCCTGCTCACGCGCGAGGGGGAGGTTCAAATCGCAAAGCGGATCGAGTCCGCCCAGAACGCGATAATCGACGCCATCGTCACCTGTCCCGTCACCATGAGGGAGATATCGGCGCGGCTCGCCGGGCTTAAGGACGGGAGCATCCCGGTGCAGACGCTCGTCAACTGGGGGGACGTCGAGGAGACCCCGTTGAGCAAGATACTCTCGGAGGGGAAGAGGGTTATGCGCGCCATCGGCAAGCTCGACGACGCGTACAAGGAATGGCGGAAGTTCAACGAAAAGCACGACCCCAAAAAGCTCAAGGGCGCCATGCTGGCCAAGTACAACGAGAAGAACAGGAAGTTCGTAGAGGTCCTCAGGAAAAGGCTGACCGACCTCAACTTCAACCAAGGCCAGCTGGACGCGATCATCGCCACCATCAGCGGCTACAACAAGCAGGGGCTGTCCCTGACGCACGAGGTGGACAGGCTCCAGGCTCTGCTTGCGCCCCCCCCCGCCAAGGCGAAGGGAAAGGCGCACGGCCACAACCACAGGCCGGTCAACAAGGAGGAGGTCAGGAAAAAACTCCTCGCCGCCCAGCAAAAACTGCGCGAGTTGGAGAAGGTGGTCGGGCTGAAGGCTCAGGTCCTGGCCGACATAAAGAAACGGATGGACGTCGGCAGGCTCGCCGACCGCCAGGCCAAGAAGGAGCTGGCCGAGGCGAACCTGCGGCTGGTCGTCTCGATTGCGAAGAAGTACACGAACCGCGGCCTGCAGTTCCTCGACCTCATACAGGAGGGGAACATCGGCCTGATGAAGGCGGTTGACAAGTTCGAGTACCGGCGCGGGTACAAGTTCTCCACCTACGCGACCTGGTGGATACGGCAGGCGATAACGCGGGCGATAGCGGACCAGGCCCGGACCATCCGCATCCCGGTACACATGATAGAGACCATCAACAAGCTCATCCGAACGGCGCGACACCTCGTGCAGGAGCTCGGGCGCGAGCCGAAGCCGGAGGAGATAGCGGCCAAGATGGGCATGGCCGTGGAGAAGGTCAGGAAGGTGCTCAAGATCGCCGAGGAGCCGATATCGCTGGAGACGCCGATAGGCGAGGAGGAGGACTCCCACCTTGGCGACTTCATAGAGGACAAAAAAATGCTCTCGCCGGTGGAGTCTGTGATAAAGATGAACCTGAAGGAGCAGACCGCGAAGGTGCTCCAATCGCTCGCCCCGCGGGAGGAGATGGTACTGCGCAAGCGTTTCGGGATAGGGCTGGACACGGAGCACACGCTCGAGGAGGTCGGCCAGGACTTCGAGGTCACGAGGGAAAGGATACGCCAGATAGAGGCGAAGGCGCTGAGGAAGCTTCGGCACCCGAGCCGGAGCAAGCGGTTGCGGAGCTTCATCGAAAGCTGATTTGCGTCAGCACGGTTTTTTTTTGACTTCCGCGTAAGTAATGCGACACGAAAGAAGATAGTCATTCCCGCGAAAGCGGGAATCCAGGCCCTGGACGCCCGTTTTCACGGGCATGACGTTTGACTGGTTTGTGTTGACCGCCTTATTTTGTGGCGATCAATAAATGCCGAAAGTTTACGCGGTTCGGTGTAAAATCTCGGCTTTTAGCGTGGGCCTATAGCTCAGTTGGTTAGAGCCCCCGGCTCATAACCGGGTTGTCCTAGGTTCAAGTCCTAGTGGGCCCACCAAAATAAAAAAACCACCCTTTTCAGGATGGTTTTTTGTTTTGGTCGTATACAAACACAGGACTTGAAACCGAGTTTGCGTACGCGACCGAATAGGGAGCGTTTCCGAACGGGAAGTTCGGAAAGCAAACGAGTGGGGGCCGATGGAGCCGACACGTGACGTGTCGGCGATAGTGGCCAAGTCCTAGTGGGCCCACCAAAAAAAAACCCGTTTTTTCCAAACGGGATTTTTATTTCCGCGTTTGAATGCCCGAGGCGCTTGAAAGTGAGTTTCCATCGTCACTCCACCGAAAATGCGATGACGCGTCGGTTTGAAATTTTGGAACCTTTGCATGACGCAGATTGCTTTGCTACGCTCGCAATGACAATTAGTTGTCATCGCGAGACTTTATAGGGCATTAGGAGGAGAAAAATGGGTCTTAACTTGGCGCAAAAAATACTGAGAGCGCATGTCGTGGAAGGGGAGATGATTCCCGGTAAACCCGTGGGAATACGCATTGACCAAACCCTGACCCAAGACGCAACCGGCACCATGGCATACCTCCAGTTCGAGGCGATGGGAGTTCCGCGAGTAAAGACCAAACTATCAGTTAGTTACATTGACCACAATATGTTGCAGGACGATTTTAAAAATGCCGACGACCACCTTTATCTCCAGTCGGTCGCGGCCAAATACGGCCTTTATTTTTCACGTCCCGGCAACGGAATATGCCACCAGGTGCATCTGGAGCGGTTTGGCGCTCCCGGACAGACACTGCTCGGTTCCGACAGCCACACGCCGACCCAGGGCGGACTTGGCATGATAGCGATAGGCGCGGGCGGCCTTGACGTCGCGCTGGCGATGGCGGGACAGCCGTTTAACCTGAACTGGCCGGAAGTGGTCAACATAAGGCTTACGGGAAAACTTAAGCCGTGGGTTGCGGCGAAGGACGTCATTTTGGAGGTGCTTCGAAAACTCACGGTCGCCGGGGGGGTCGGCAAGGTAATCGAATATTCCGGCCCGGGCGTGAAGAGCCTTTCCGTCCCGGAACGCGCGACAATTACCAACATGGGGGCCGAGCTGGGGGCGACGACCTCCATTTTCCCGTCCGATGAAATCACAAAAAAATTCCTCGTCGCCCAAAAACGCGGCAAGGCGTTCAAACCCCTTGCGGCGGACGCGGACGCCCAATACGAAAAAACGGTCGAGATAGACCTCGACAAGCTGGAGCCGCTCGTCGCCCAGCCGCACAGCCCGGACAACATAATCGAGGTCAAGAGCCTCAAGGGGACGAAGGTGACGCAGGTGGCGGTCGGCTCCTGCACCAACTCGTCGTTCCGCGACCTGATGACCGTGGCCGGCATGCTCAAGGGAAAGACCGTGGCGCCCGGCCTGTCGCTGGCGGTCACGCCCGGCTCCAAGCAGGTTTACGAGATGATATCCGGCAACGGCGCGCTAAAGGACATCATAGCCTCCGGCGCGCGGATTTTGGAGTCCGGTTGCGGCCCGTGCATCGGGATGGGCTTCGCCCCGAACAGCGGCGGCGTTTCGGTGAGGTCTTTCAACAGGAATTTCCAGGGGCGCTCCGGCACGAAGGACGCCAAGGTTTACCTCGGCTCGGTGGAGACCTGCATAGCGGCGGCGCTCACGGGCGAGCTCACCGACCCGCGCAAGCTGGGCAAAACGGCGCCGAAAATCACCTGGCCCAAGACCTTCCTGGTCGAGGACAACATGATAATAAAGCCGACGAAAAAACCGACCGAGGTGATTCGCGGCCCGAACATCAAGCCGCTTCCGGAGACGAAGCCGCTGGAACCCGCCCTGTCGGGCGAGGTTCTTTTGAAGACCGGCGACAACGTCACCACGGACCACATCATGCCGGCCGGCGCGAAGATTCTGCCCCTTCGCTCCAACATCCCGGAAATAGCCAAGCACGTGTTCGCGTCGGTGGACGCCACGTTCCACGACCGCGCGAAGGCGGCCGGCGGCGGGTTCGTCGTCGGGGGCGTGAACTACGGCCAGGGCTCGTCGCGCGAGCACGCCGCGCTGGCCCCGATGTATCTTGGGATTAAGGCGGTCATAGCGAAGGCGTTCGCCAGGATACACCGCTCTAATTTGGTGAATTTCGGCATCGTCCCGTTCACGTTCGTCAACGCGGCCGATTACGACCAGATCGCCCAGGGGGACAAGCTCACGATAAGGGTGGGAAACCTGGACGGCGACGACGTGATCATCCACAACGAGACCAAGGGGGTGCAAATTCCGGTGAAGCACGGATTGAGCCCCAGGGAAAAAGACCAAATACGGGCCGGAGGAGCCTTGGGTTTGGCGAAGCTGGCTAAATAACAAACTAAAGGAGGGAGCGGATTAGTCATGGCCAAGGCAAAGAAAAAAGCTAAAAAAACCGCAAAGAAAAATGTGAGGAAGAAAAAAGTCGCCAAGAAAAAGGCGGTCAAGAAGAAGGCCGCGAAAAAGCCTGTCGCGAAAAAGACGACCGCAAAGAAGAAGGCGTCCAAAAAACGCGCGCCGACGAGGGCGGTCCAGCCGGCCGCGCCGCCGCCGAGCGCCCCGGACGCGCTTCAGCCGCGCCTTGGCTGGGGCCTGACGACCCCGCCGCCCGCCGGCGAGCAGGGCGCGGGGGAGCCGCCGAAGAGCCCTTCCGACGAAGGCCCCGAAAAGAAACAGCAGTAAGGTCGCGCGGGGGGGAAGCCCGCCTGGCGACGCGGGCCCGGAGTTCGCGTAGGCAACGACAATGAAATCATAGGAGAAATATGCGATTGGGAAGCGGGCGGAGCGGGCGATGGAAGATAACGGTCGTTGGGTCGGGGCACGTGGGCGCGACGGCGGCCCAGCTTTGCGCCTACAAGAACCTCGGCGACGTCGTCCTAATTGACATCATCGAAGGCGTCCCGCAGGGGAAGGCGCTCGACCTAAGCGAGTCGGCCCCCATAGAGGGGTTCGACATGCGCCTGACCGGAACGAACGACTACGCCGACACCAAGGGGTCGGACATTGTCGTCATCACCGCCGGGCTCGCCCGGAAACCGGGGATGAGCAGGGAGGACCTGCGCGACGTCAACGCCAACATCGTGAAGGAGGTCGCGGAAAAGGTCTCGGCGCACTCCCCCGACTGCTTCATGATAGTGGTGTCCAACCCCGTGGACACGATGACGTGGGTCGCCATGAAATACGCGAAACTCGCCAAGAACAGGATAGCGGGCATGGCGGGGGTGTTGGACGCCTCGCGGTTCCGCCACTTCATAGCGGCCGAACTCGGCGTGAGCCACGACGACGTCCACTCGATGGTGCTGGGCCTGCACGGGGAGGACATGGTTCCACTTCCGTCCCACGCGAGCGTTTCCGGCATTCCCATCACGGAGCTGATTCCACCCGACAAAATAAGGGGGATGGTCGAGCGCACGCGCGACGGCGGCGCCGAGATAGTGAGGCACCTAAAGACCGGGAGCGCGTATTACGCGCCGGGCTCCTCGATAGCGGAGATGGTGCAGTCAGTGGTCAGGGACGAAAAGCGCGTCCTTCCGTGTCCCGTATACCTCGAGGGGGAGTACGGGATAAACGGAATCTTCATGGGGGTCCCGTGCGTTCTGGGAAGCTCCGGCGTGGAAAAGGTGATAGAGCTGAAGCTCAGCCCCGAGGAAACCGCATTGATGAAAAAATCGGCCGAAGGCGTCAAAAAAAGCGTATCGCAACTAAAAGTCTGAGCCGCTTTTAACCCACGTTCCTTTACGCCGGCGCGCCGTAGGCGACTCCCTCTTCTTAATCGGCGTCCGTCCGAGGCTTTTCTTTCGCCGCCGCAAATAAAAAAAGCCGGCCGTCCCGTATTGGGACGGCCGGCTGGTCTCGTTCAGTCTAGGCTCGGGCTTCCTTAATGGGAATAACTCTCGCCATCGTTGCTACTGGTCGTGAAGGTGGTCGTTCCGCCGTTCTCTCCGCCGCTCGTGGTTCCGCCGGAAGTCGTCCCGCCGTTGTCGCCGGTGGTGCCGCTCGTGGTGCCGCCGGAGGTCGTCCCGCCATTGTCACTGGTGCCGCCGGTGGTGCCGCCGTCGCCGTTATCCGTTATGGCCGTCGTGCCTGCGGGAGCCACGATGCCGTCATTACCGCCGGTGGAGGTCGAACCGCTTGTGCCGGTGGTCGTGTCGGCGCCGGTGGTGGAGGTCGTGCCGGTGGTCGTGCCGGCGTTGGAGCCTACGGCGAGCAATCTGTAATTTGAATCATTGCTGTCAGTTATTCCGTTGCCATCCT
>JACQBU010000050.1 GCA_016194375.1 Nitrospinota bacterium | reverse complement strand
CCACCAGCGCGACGTCTATCCCCAAACCGGGGCGGTAAGGTCGGTGCGAGGACATAGCCTCGATCACGTCCGCCACGCAGAGAATGCGCGCTTCGAGCAGTATGGAGCCGTCCTTTAGCCCTTGCGGATAACCCGAACCGTCGAGCCGCTCGTGGTGTTGCAGAACCATCTGTGAAATCGGCCAGGGAAAATTGATGTCCTTGAGAATGTCATAGCCTGCCTGAGGATGGGTCTTGATAAGGCCAAATTCCATCTCGCTTATTTTTCCGGGCTTGCTCAATATTTCGGACGGGATGTTGATCTTACCGAGGTCGTGCACCACCCCGGCAAGATGGAGGCCGTGCACCTGTTCCGCCGGCAACCCCAATTGCGTGGCGATGGCCCTGGCCAGGTCGGCCACCCGGCGCTGATGGCCGGCGGTGTACGGGTCGCGCATTTCGACCGTCAATGCGATGGCGCGCACCGTGTCTTCCAGGCTGTCGCGCAACCCTCCCAAATAGCTCTCGCTCTGCTTCATCGCCCGGTCGCGCTCCACCCTCAAACGGAGCATCGTCACCCCGAAAGCCAAGTCCGCCGCCATTTCCTCGAGCAAGCTGGTTTCTCCGACCGTGAACGCATCTATTGCGGCGGAATAAACGCAGAGGACGCCGAAGACGCCACCCTCGTTCATTAGCGGCAGTGAAATGATGGAAGCGTAACCGTACTTGAGCGCTTCGTCTCGCCAAGTGACGCAATAAGCCGGGTCGCTCTGAATGGTTTGGCACAAAACCGTGACTCCGCCACGCACCGCCTGTCCGCAGGGTGACTGTCCGCGCTCGGTATCCGCCCAAGTTACGTCCAGCGTCTTCAGGCATTCCGACTCCTTGCCGGCATGAGCCATCACTTTGATGGTTTTGTCCGCATCGTGCTGAACATAACCCACCCACGCCAGTTCATAACCGTCCTCCGATATCGCGTGGCATACGGTATGCAACAACACATCCTCGCTGGTCGCATACACCAGCGCGTGGTTTACCGTGCCCAGGGTCTTCAGCGCGCGGTTCAGATGACGAAGCGAATTTTCCGCCCGCTTGCGCTCGGTGACGTCGCGCAGGAAAGCGAATAAATGTCCGTCTTCCTTGTCCGGCTGGTGAACGACGCTCGCCTCGATGTCCAGCAATCGCCCGTCCTTGCGCCGGTGGCGAGTTTCAAAGCGGACGTGGCCTTTCGTCATTATCTCCCGGATATGTTGCGCCGTCTCCTCCGGGGTTTCCTTCGCTTCCAAGTCCGGGACGCGCATACTCAGAAGCTCTTCGCGCGAGTAGCCGATCAGCTGGCAATAAGCGTCGTTCGCTTCCAGGAAGCGACCCTTGGCGTCGACGATACAGATGCCGTCCATCGAGGTCTGGATGATCTGGCGATAACGTACCTCGCTCTCCCGCAGTTTGGCTTCCGCCCGCTTGCGCTCGGTGACGTCGCGCACGACGCCGACGGCATTCCATTGGCCGCCGAACTGCGTTGCGGAAATGGAAAGTTCGGCCGGAAACTCTTCGCCGTTCTTGCGTAGCGCGGCGACCTCGGTTATTTTGCCGACGAGCGGCCCCTCGCCGCCTGCCAGAAAATGCGGGAAGGCTTGCATGAACCCGGCGCGTGCCGGTGCGGGCACGATTAGGGTGTGCAGTTCCCGCCCCGTCGCCTCGGCGGCGAAATAGCCAAAAATCCGCTCGGCGGCGGCGTTCCAGAACGAGATGCGCTGATCCGCCCCCATCATGATGATGGCGTCCTGCGCAGACTCGCCGATCTTGCGGAATTTTTCCTCGCTATTTAAAAGCGCCCCCTCGACGCGGCGACTCGCGGTGACATCTTCGAAGGTATGCACGGAGCATATGTGGTCCCCTTGCGCGCCCTTCACTGCGAAGGCTCGCGAACGGTAGGTTGCGTCGCCTATTACTATTTCCTCTTCTTCAGCCGCCGCTTCCGCCTTTTCCATCACTCGCAGGCAACAAGACAACGGTGAATGGGTTTTCGGGAAGACCTCGTAGTAGGGGCGGCCGATGATTTCCTTAAACGGGACGCCGGCGTGTTGCTGGTAAGCCTTGTTGCAACGTAGGACGCGGAACTGTTTGTCATGCAGGAAAATCGGGTCTTCCATCACGTCCAGCGCGGCCATCCACTCCAGATGCGCCTGCTCGACTTTTTGCCGCGAGTCCCTCAATTCTTCGAGCATGAACATCAGCGCGACGCGTTGGCTTTCTTCCGTCGGTTGGACTGCGGCGTCCCGCTCTGCCGCATGGAGCGGTTTCTCCGGAGAACCGCTCGTGGACGGAATTCCGCCGGTTTGTTCGGAGGAACGGGGATTGCGCAACGCGGCAATTTTATCCACCAATTCCTTTATGCGCAGTTCGCGCTCGACGGCGCTTTTTTGAAAGCGGCGCAAGTCATCCAGCTGGGCGCGCATCGGCCTGAAGATCAGAAGGTAAATCACGGGTGAAACGAGGATGGTAAGCACGAAGGGGTCGAAGAACTCCCAGAACAGCGGGGAGACTTCGTTTTTAAAGAGGGCGCCGTAGGCGCCTATCAGCACCATGATTAAAAACTCGCCCGACAGGATCGCGCAACTTAGCGTGATCAAGATGCCCAGGGGAGTGTTTAAAAAAGCTGGCTTTTTCACTTTTTGCCCGGCGACGCCGAACATTTAGCCGCGTTGGTAGGCACTCTCAGTATGACTTAAGGAGTTGCCGCAAAGTAATCGGGGGTTTGTCTATCGGCATGAATCGGAATCCTTTCGGTTTTACATCCCTTCAAGCATCGGGCGATCATTCGGTGGCCTCCCGTCAGGCAACAGGCACATTGTGTATGAGACCACCACACAAAATAATCTTAGTATACCTTAACATACCAACCTCTTGCAAGGAGCAAGCAAAATAGGTAGTGTCTCAGTTTGAAAATAATCGAAAAAGACGGGTGCGGGATTGCTTCGCTTCGCTCGCAATGACAAATACTTGTCATCGCGAGACCTCTGAAAGAGGTCGTGGCGATCCCCATAAATTTCAAACTGAGACACTACCGCAAAATAGGTATTAGGTCAGTTTGAAATGGTAGCGGCATGCTCGGTAGCACGGGCTTCAGATTCCAATGATTCTACCGGGTTCAAGATACAAGCCCGTGCTTGTTTCCGAAGGGAAACAAGAATCCCCCCCGCGTCCTTCGGACGCAACACTTACCCGTGCTACGCCGTAAAATGAATATTTGCCATGCGGCTCCGCAGGACACTTTCGCTTCGCTCCAGCGCAAGAGTGTCCGTGCCACCGGGTAAACTCCGGCGGGAATACAGGCTATTGGTGGCGCAGACACTCCTGTCTGCGTTTGCCGCGTTAGCAGCAAAGGTTTTGTTGCTTGCGTCCTTCGGACGCAACACTTACCCATGCTACGCCGTAAGCGGAAAAAGACCTCTTAGGCCGCCCCGATTTGGGGGGTTAACCGACCCGGCCCCTCTTTTTGAGCAGTTCGAACCAGAGCACGGCGGCCAGCCCGGCGAGCAGGCTGATGAGCAGGTCAACGGGATGCAGGAACGAGAACCTGAACGCGGCCCGCAAGGGGGGCGCGTAAAGCACCAGGGTCAGAAAAACAAACGCGCCGCCCAACAGCCACCAAAACGCCGGATTCGGCCTTTTAATGCTCTCCGCGACGCCGTGCGTCCACGAGCGGTTCGTCAGTATCAACGCGACGTTCGACACTATCAGCGTCGTAAACGTCAGCGCCCTCGCGTCCTCCGCCCCCTGCCCCCTGTGCATGGCGACGGCGAAAACGGCGAACACGATGGCAAAGACGGAGAGTCCGAGAAGAAGGCCGGGAAGAACCAGGGCGCGTCCGAAGAGCGGCGCGTCGTTCCTTCTTGGCGGGCGGGACATGACGTCCGCCTCCTCCCCCTCCACCTCGAACACGATGGAACAGGCGGGGTCTATGATGAGCTCCAAAAACGCTATGTGCATCGGAAGGAATATCGGCGGCCAGCCGAAAAACAGGGGCGCGAGCGACATCCCCGCTATCGGGACGTGGATTGCCAGCGTGTAGGCCATGGCCTTCCTAAGGTTGTCAAACATCCGCCTTCCCTGCCTTATCGCCGCGACTATCGAGGAAAAATCGTCGTTCGTCAGCACCAGTCCCGCCGCCTCGCGCGCGACGTCGGTCCCCCTCTCCCCCATCGCGACGCCTATGTGCGCCGCCTTAAGGGCGGGCGCGTCGTTCACCCCGTCCCCCGTCATTGCCGCTATCTCCCCGTTTTCCTTCAGCGCTTCCACTATCCGCAGTTTTTGTTCCGGCGCCACCCTCCCAAAAATATTCGCGGTCCTTATCCTCGTCCTCAGCTCGTCGCCCCCCATCCCCTCGAGCTCCTCGCCGGTGACCACGCCGCCGGCGTAGGAAAGCCCTATTTGGTCGGCCACGCTTTTGGCGGTCGCTGGATAGTCGCCGGTTATCATGATTATTCTGATTCCCGCCGCGTAACATTCCCTCACCGACTCCGCCACGTTCGGGCGAACCGGGTCGGAGAACCCGGCCAGCCCCAGAAACCTCATCTCGAAGTCGTGATGCCCCGCCGGCAGTTGCTCGGGCGCGCCGTTGAAACCGGGCGGCTCGTCCGCCGCCGCCACCGCGATGACGCGAAGCCCGTCCCGCGCCATCTCCTCCGCGCGCCTTTTCACCTCCGCCACTCCGGCGGCGCCAAGGTGGCAAAGGTCGGCCACGGCCTCGGGCGCCCCCTTTGTGGCGATGACGTGCCCCCCGTCCGCGCTTTTTCGCCACACGTTGGTGAACGCGAGCAGACGCCTCGAAATCGGGTATTCCCTTACGAGCACCCGCCGTTCGTGCAGGTGTGGCGTCCCCTCCAGACGGGTTCCGCCGAGTTGCAAAAACGCCTTTTCCATCGGGTCGAACGGCTCCTTCTTTCCCGCCAGCACGCCGTACTCGACCAGCTCGTGGAATTTTTCCGGCAGTCCGGCCCCGGCGCGTTTTTCGACGTCGAAGAACTCCCCGTCCGCGTAAAGCCTCGCCACCGTCATTTTGTTCTGCGTCAGCGTGCCGGTCTTGTCCACGCAAAGGACCGTCACGGCGCCGAGCGTCTCCACCGCGGGGATGCTACGCGCCAAAACCTTCTTGTGCGAAATGCGCCAGGCCCCCAGCGCGAGAAAGACGGTGAGTATCACCGGCACCTCCTCCGGCAGGATGGACATGGCCATCGCTATCCCCGCCAGAAGCCCGTCCACCCACGCCCCCCTCAAAACCCCGTAGGCCGCGACGACAAACGCAAAGAGCGAAAGTCCGACCACGGTGAACAGCCTTACGACGCGGCGGGTCTCCGTCCAGAGCGGGGATGTTTCCCTCTCGATTGACTTCAGGGCGCGGCCTATCCTTCCCATTTCCGTCGCCTGCCCCGTTGCGACCGCCCGCGCCGTCCCCTGCCCGTTTACGACCAGCGTGCCGGAGAATATCCATGGCAGGCCGTCCCCGCCGGGCCTTGGCGCCTCCTCCGAACCCTCCGCGGCGTCCTTCCTAACGGGGGCCGACTCGCCGGTCAAAAGCGACTCGTCGCACATGAGGTTTACGCAGGAGACAATCTCCGCGTCGGCCGGAACCCTGTCCCCCTCCCCCAGCAGAAAGACGTCCCCCCTGACGACCTCCCTTCCGGGAATGCGCCGGGGAACGCCGTCCCTGACGACAAGCGCGCGCGGGCTGGACAGGTCCCTTAGCGCCTCTAGCGTTCGCTCGGTTTTTCTCTCCTGAAAAAACGTGATGGATATTATGACGACAACAAAGCCCATGAGCATCATCGCGTCCCGCACCTCCCCCAGCAGGAAGTATATGGAGCCGCATGCGCCGAGAAGAAGGAACATCGGCTCGCGCACGACCTCCAGGGCTATGAAGAACGCGCTCCTGGGCTTTGCCGAGGGGAGTTCGTTTGGCCCGTCCGCAAGAAGCCTCGCCTTTGCGGCCTCTTCCGAGAGGCCCCCGTCCTCGATTTGCATTGTTCACCCAAAAAAAGCGGCGGCCCGCAATTTTGCGCCGTTTCAACCGACGCGACGCCCGTAAGGGCCGATTAAGTGTCGTGGCGGTATTTTAGGACCCTGACGTCCTCGATGGTTATCAGCCCCTCCGTAACCGTCTCGTCCAGGAAGGGTCGTATCTTGTCAAGGTTTTCCTCGGTGTCCACGATTTCCACCACCACGGGCAGGTCCTCGCTAAGGCGCAGTATCTTCGCCGTGTGTATCCTGCTCGTGGCCCCAAACCCCATTATCCCCCTAAGGACGGTGGCGCCGGCGAGCCCGAGCCTTTTGGCCTCGATGACTATCGCCTCGTACAACGGTATCCCGTCGTACTGGTCGGACTCGCCTATGAAAATCCGTAGCAAAGCCCCGGTACCCTTAAGAATCGTCATTGCAACCCCCGCTTGAAAAAGACCGTTATGTAGCTTGACGACACGTAACCCGCGAACACCAGCGCAATCCCGAGCAGGTTGCTCGCCAGAACGTTGAAGGCCGCCGTCTTGTACTCGCCGTCGCGAATAAGGTTGACCGTCTCCATTCCGAAGGACGAAAAGGTGGTGTACCCCCCGAGGACGCCGACCAGAACGGCCAGCCTGACGGTGGGAGAAACGGCGCTACGGTCGAACATCTCCCACAAAAATCCGATTGCGTAGCATCCGGAAAGGTTGACCGCAAGCGTCCCCCACGGAAAGGCGGAGCCCGCGAATTTGTGCGTGAATCCGGAAACAAGAAATCGCAGGGCCGTCCCGACCGCCCCGCCGAAGGCTATCAGCAAAAGCCTCACGGCTTTGAGTCCCTCTCGGACAGGTAGCCCTTCACCGCCGAGAAGCCGGACGTGCGCTTCAACATCACCTTTCTCCTGTGGGCCGAGAGCGCGTGTTCGACAAGCCTTTCGATGAGCGCGGGAAACGGCGTCCCGCTTTTCTCCCAAAGGTAGAACGCGAGCGAGCCCGGCAGGGAGTTCAGCTCCGTGATGTAAATGTCGCCCCCCTTCGCGAGGAGAAAATCCACCCTGGCGCACCCGGCGCAGTCGAGCGCCCGGAAAGTTTTTTTCGCCAGCAGTTGTATCCTGGCGGAAATTTCGACGGGGATTTGCGCCGGTATGGCCCTCGACACGTTGGCCATGCCGCCGCCCCCCTTCTTCCCGCCGGCCAGGTATTTCTGCCGGTAGTCCAGGAAACCCTTGCTGAACACCTCCTCGCAGACGGACGCCTCCGTCTCCGAGTCCTCCCCCGTCACGGCGCAGTTTATCTCCCTCGGGTCGGGCACCCCCTCCTCCACTATTATTTTCCTGTCGAAACGGCAGGCGTCGTCCAGCGCCACGGAAAGGAAATCCGCCGAGTCCACCTTGGACACCCCCACGGACGAGCCGCAGGCGGCGGGCTTGACGAACAGCGGAAACTTGAGGCTTCCAAGAATTTCCTTTTTAACCTTGTCATGGTCGTTTTCCGCCTCCGACTTTAGGAACGAAAGGAACTTGACCACCGGAAGGCCGGACGACGCCAAGATCTGCTTTTGCATCACCTTGTCCATGCCCACGGCGCTTGCCGTCACGCCGGAGCCGACGTACGGGACGTCCGCAAGCTCCAGCAACCCCTGCAGGGAGCCGTCCTCCCCCCCCGTGCCGTGAACGAGGGGAAAGGCGACGTCAACGGACAGCTTGTTGTCGAGGAGCCTTCGAAGCATCCCGGCGGCCTCGTGCCTGAGCGGGTAGGGCGGAATGAACCTTCGGTTGAACTTCTTCATGTCGGACGGGTTTCCGGTAAAAATCTCCCTGTACCTCGTCACGTCCTTGAGCCTCTCGTCGCAGACCCAGTCCCCCTCCTGCGTGATGTAGATTGGCACGGGCTCGAATTTTTCCTTGTTGATGTTTTTATAAACTTGGTCGAAGGTGATGATGGATATTTCGTGTTCGGCGGAGACCCCGCCAAAAATAAGGCCGATGCGCGTTTTGCTCATTGCGCAAATATATCAACATCGGCCCAAAAGTGAAAGCCGCCACAAATCGTCGCCCCGGGCGCGACGATAAAAACAAAAAGAACAAAACGGCTCGAAAAAGGTGTATTTTTTAAAAAGGAGGTCAACATGACGAAAAACGCCTTTCTTACGATCGCCGCCGCCCTGCTTTTTGCGATTACGCCCGCGTGGGGGGCGGATGAAATGCCGATGAAGGGGGATGATGGACGGCCAGATGCGAGGGATGATGCGCGGGGGGTCGCAAAAGGACGGAAGGACTTCCCTAAACAACCCGCCGATGATGAGGGAGCACCACCTTTCGATCATGCGGGAACACCTCGAGGCCGTGACGGAAATAACGGGCCTCGTCTCGACCGGCGACTACGACAAGGCCTCCCGAACGGCCGCCGAAAAGATTGGGCTCACGCCGGAAATGAGGCGGATGTGCGACATGATGGGGGACAAGCAGTTCCGGGCGATGGGCATTGCGTTCCACCAGTCGGCCGACAGGCTGTCCGAAGTGCTGAAGAAAAAGGATCCGACCGCCGCGCTTGCGGCGCTCCACGAGACGTTGAATCTTTGCGTAGCCTGCCATGCGTCGTACAGGGAATAGGAGGACGAGTCGGACGGGCCGCCTTATTTAAGTCTGTCGGCGTAAAGGGGGAACTCGCGGCACATCCCCTCCACCTTGTTTCGGACCGAGGAAGCCGTCGTCTCGTTTTCGGGGTCGTTCAGGACCTCCGCCATCCACTTGGCAATCGAGCGCATCTGCTCCTCCCTCATGCCGCGCGTGGTCAGCGCGGGAGTGCCTATCCTAATCCCGCTGGTGATCATAGGCTTCTCCGGGTCGAACGGGATGGTGTTTTTGTTGGTCGTTATGCCGGCCCTTTCCAGCGCGATTTGCGCCGCCTTGCCGGTCAGCTTCTTCGTGCGCAGGTCCACCAAAAGAAGGTGGACGTCCGTCCCGCCCGTGACGAGCCTGAAGCCGTGGCCGACAAGCTCGTCGGCCAGCGTGCGGCAGTTTTTCACGATCTGGTCCTGGTATTTTTTAAAGTCCGGCTCCAGCGCCTCCTTAAACGCCACCGCCTTCGCGGCGATCACGTGCATGAGCGGCCCGCCCTGTATCCCCGGGAAAAGGGCGACGTCGAGCTCCTTCGCGTACTGTTGCCTGCACATCGTCATTCCGCCGCGCGGCCCGCGAAGCGTCTTGTGCGTCGTGGTGGTGACGAACTCGGAATACGGCACCGGCGACGGGTGTATTCCGGCCGCCACCAGCCCGGCGAAGTGGGCCATGTCCGTCATCAGGACCGCACCGACCTCGTCGGCCGCCCTTCTGAACGCGGAGAAGTCGAGCACGCGCGGATAGGCGGACCAGCCGGCGATTATTAACTTCGGCCTCTGCTCCTTCGCGAGGGCCATCAGCTCGTCCTCCTCCACCCTTTCGGTGTCCCTGTTGACCCCGTAGGCCGCCACCTTGTAGAGCCGGCCGGATATGTTGAGCGGATGGCCGTGCGAAAGGTGGCCGCCGTGGCTGAGGTTCATGCCGAGTATCGTGTCGCCCGGCTTGAGCGCCGCGATGAACACGGCGGTGTTGGCCTGCGTGCCGGAATGCGGCTGGACGTTCGCGTGGTCGACGCCGAAGAGCGTTTTGGCGCGGGCTATGGCCAGCGACTCCGCCACGTCCACGAACTCGCACCCGCCGTAGTACCTTTTTCCGGGGTACCCCTCGGCGTACTTGTTGGTCATAACGGAGCCCTGCGCCTCCAGAACCGCCTCCGAGACGAAGTTTTCGGAGGCTATCATCTCCAGGGTGGAGGACTGGCGCCTGGTCTCGTTCCTAATCGCCTCGAATATCTCCGGGTCGGTGTTGGAAAGCCGCTTCATCCGCCCCCCTTTTTTTTGCCCTTTTTGGCCGCCATCGAGTTTTCGCCGATGACGATGTCTATCGCCTCCTCGACCATTTTCTCGAGGGCCTGGTGGTCCACCTCCTGTATCTTGTCGAGGTAACGCGCCACCACCCGGTGCACCACCTTCTCGACCCTGTCCTTGTCGATTTTCTCGACGCGCCTCGTGTGCCGCCCCCCCTCGAACGCGGTGTCCAGCCACACCGACACGATGTCCTCGGCAAGCGCCGGGCCGACGACCCGGCCGCCGATGACCAGCACGTTGGAGTCGTTGTGCAACCTGCTCATCCGGGCGGAATAGCTGTCGTTGCAAAGGGCGGCGCGCACCCCCATGAACCGGTTGGCGGTGATGCTCATCCCTATCCCCGTGCCGCAGATGAGAATCGCCCTCTTGACCTCCTCGGACACGATCTTTTGCGCCACGAGCTGGCCGTAGTCCGGGTAGTCCACGGATGCGCTCGAGTTGGTGCCCAGGTCCTCCACCTCGAACCCCTTGTGCGTGAGGAGCTCCTTTATAGTCAGCTTCAGGCTGTATCCCGCGTGGTCGCAGGCTATGGCGATTTTTTCCTTGTTGATGGCGCCCCCTTTATAAAATTTGTTGCGTTGCTTGCGAGAGAAGTAATGCTATTTTATCCACCGCCCAAAATCAACCCCGGGGGGTTGCGCTCAATTGGTGGCGCGGACACTCTTGGTGGCACGGACACTCCTGTCCGTGGCGCGTCCGTAGGGCGCGCGACTTACCCTGAACATGAAATTTTCAACGGGACGTCCCGTTTGTCCGATTTGTCCGTTTTGTCCGTTTTGTCCCCGCCTTTTCCTTCGGGCCGCCGTGTCCGGTAGCACAGGCTTCAGCCTGTGATTTCCGTTAGTTTGTATTTCAGCATGTCCGATTTGTCCGTTTTGTCCGATTTGTCCCCGCATTTTTAAATATTTCACCGCCAAGCCCTGCCCGCCAAGATGCGACCAGGACGAAAGCGGCCGCCTTCGCCCTGCCTCTCGCTTATCGTCCTGCGTAGGTAGGTGCGACTTTAGTCGCACCGGTGCGGCTGAAGCCGCACCTACCAAACGCACCACTAAACTAATCATCCCTCACTTTATACAACGCCACGGGGCGGAGGGCTTTTGCGTTTTTGGCGATTTTGGCCTTTTTTGCGTTTTTTGGGCAATCTTGCCCCGGCGCACCACAGGATTGCCGTGCCCGACCCATGTTATTAGTGGATTTTGAAACAGTTATTCGCGGTACCTTTTTATTCTTGCGCTATTACGCGGAGCGTCATAAAATCTGGGCGCAACCAATGATAAAGAGCTTTAGGGACAAGGACACGGAAAAAGTGTTTTTACGCCAACGACCCAAGAATATCTCGCCGGATATTTTGGAGCGGGCGCATAACAAGCTACTGGTTATTAATTCCGTGGAGGACGTAAAACACCTCGCTTTTCCGCCCGGCAACCGACTTGAAAAGCTGGGAGCGGAAAGGCGGGGACAATACAGCATCCGCATTAACGAGCGTTGGCGGATATGTTTCAAATGGGAGGACGGAAACGCCCACGACGTGGAGATATGCGATTACCACTAACCTTATTGAATGGAGAAACAAGAAATGACGAAAACGATTTTTCCGCCGGTGTCACCCGGAAGGATCCTAAAGGAAGAATTTATGGAGCCGTTGGGAATCAGCCAAAACGGCCTTGCCCGCGCCATTGACGTTCCCCCGAACCGCATAAACGACATTTTGCAGGGAAGGCGCGTGATAACGGCGGACACCGCCCTGCGGCTTGCCCGTTACTTCCACAACACCCCCGGCTTCTGGATGAACCTGCAAAGCCATTATGAGATTGAGTGCGCGAAGGAAAAGAGCGGAAAGGCGATCCGCGCGATTAAGCCTCTCCGACGAACCGCGCTTCACGTAAAATAATTTCGGCTTTTTTGCCTTTTTTGAGTTCTTGCATTGGTGGGGGAGGCAATCTTGCCTTCCTTCTCGACCGAGGCTCCGCGGAAAGTTTTGCTCACACCGCGCGTGTTTTTGTCTCAAAATAAGTCAAATAATAAGGTGGACCCCATTCTTTGGACAGAAAACAGATCGTCCTAAGGTGGAATCCATGTTAATAAAACTTTGCTCCTAAAATAGTATCACAAACCCTTTTGACTGAAACGTTCTTTTTT
>JACQBU010000049.1 GCA_016194375.1 Nitrospinota bacterium | reverse complement strand
CCGCTCGTTCGCCTTCGACTCCCTACACAAACCCACAAATAAATAAAAATCCCCCCTTCAGGGGAATTTTTTATTTATTTGGTGGAGCTGAGGGGAGTCTCCGCCTACGTCGCCGACGGCGCGTCGGCTCCTGCGTCGGCTCACCTCACTCGCTAAAACGGACGTTGCGTCCGTTTTGCGCTCGCCAGCTCGCGCCGCTCGTTCGCCTTCGACTCCCTACACAAACCCACAAATAAATAAAAATCCCCCCTTCAGGGGAATTTTTTATTTATTTGGTGGAGCTGAGGGGAGTCGAACCCCTGACCTCTTGAATGCCATTCAAGCGCGCTCCCAACTGCGCCACAGCCCCGTTTCAATCACACGCATTATATATGAGAGGTAGGCTAGGATATATAATTGGTCGGGTCGTTGTCAAATATAACGACGTCCCCGGCGTCCCTTTTTTCGGCCCGCCCGCCGCCAAATTCCCCGTTTTTGAGGCTATACTGGTGTCGGAAAGATTGCTTTGCCTTGACCGGTGTTTCCGGTAAATGGAGGGAGTTTATATGCACCTTGCGGGATTGCTGGCCGCAATCGCGTTGAGCGCCCTTGTCGCCACTTATCTAGGGCTATCGCTCATAGTTTTTACGACGATCGTCGCCGTTATTCATTGCATTCTGATGTTTATTGTCGGCCCGACAACTTTTGCCCTCGTTTCCCTGGCGGTCTTCGTGATTTTGGCCGCCGTGCTAAACGTGCGCCTCTTCCGCCGGTTCTTCATAACGGACAACTTCCTAAAACTTTTCAGAAAACTCGTCCCGCCCATCTCGCAGACCGAAAGGGAGGCGCTCGAGGCGGGCGCGGTGTGGTGGGAGAAGGACTTGTTCAGCGGCAGGCCGGATTGGGCGAAACTTCACGCCTTTCGGGCGCCGAAACTCTCCGACGAGGAAAAGGCGTACTTGGACGGACCCGTGGAAAAACTCTGCCGGATGATGGACGACTGGAAGATTACGGACGAGCACCACGACCTACCGAAGGAGGTCTGGGATTTCCTGAAAAAAGAAAAATTCTTCGGGCTGATAATACCGAAGAAATACGGCGGCCTCGAATTTTCCGCCCTCGCCCACTCGGAGGTGATTCTGAAGCTTTCCAGCCGCTCGCTCACGTCAGCCGTGACCATGATGGTCCCCAACTCCCTGGGGCCGGCGGAACTTCTGCTCAATTACGGGACGGACGAGCAGAAAAACAGGTATCTGCCGGGCCTCGCCGACGGAAGCGAGATTCCGTGCTTTGCGCTGACCGAGCCGCAGGCCGGGAGCGACGCAAGCTCCATCGTAAGCCGCGGAATAGTGGAAAAAGGGGTTTTCAACGGCAAGGAGATAATCGGGATAAGGGCGAACTGGGACAAAAGGTACATCACGCTCGCCCCCATCGCCACGCTTATCGGCCTGGCGATAAAGCTGTACGACCCGAACAAGCTACTGGGCGGCAAGAAGGACGTCGGCATAACCGTTCTTTTGGTTCCGTCGAACCTTCCCGGCGTCGAAGTCGGCGCGAGGCACGATCCGCTGGGCATACCGTTTTTAAACGGCCCCACGCGCGGCAAAGACGTCTTCATGCCGTTGGACTACGTCGTCGGCGGCGCGCCTTACGCCGGGAAGGGGTGGAGGATGCTGATGGAAAGGCTCTCCATCGGGCGCGGAATTTCGCTTCCGTCGCTTGGCACGTCGGCCGCCAAGCTGGCCGCCCGCTCCGTCGGCGCCTACTCGCGGGTGAGGACCCAGTTCCATCTGCCGGTCTGCCGGTTCGAGGGGGTTGAGGAGGCGCTGGCGTCCATAGCCGGGCACGCCTACGCGGTGGACGCGACTCGCCGCCTCACCGTGGGCGCGATTGACGACGGCGCAAGGCCCTCGCTCGCAAGCGCAATGGCTAAGTACAACGTCACGGAGAGGATGAGGACGGTCTGCAACAACGCGATGGACGTCCAGGGGGGCGCGGCGATATCGCTCGGCCCGCGGAACATCATGGGGCGCGCATACCAGGGCATACCGGTCAGCATCACCGTGGAAGGGGCTAACATCCTTACAAGAACCCTCATAATATTCGGACAGGGAGTCATAAGGGCGCATCCGTACATCCTAAAGGAGATGGACGCCGCCGCCAGCAAGGACCCGGTCAGAGGCCCGATGGAGTTTGACTGCCTGTTCTTCTGCCACGTCGGGTTTACGATGTCCACGGCGGTGAGGACGTTCGTCTCCGGCCTAACCTGCGGCGCGTTTCTTCCGTCGCGCCCAGGTTCCATGGCGGGTTATTACCGAAGCCTCGGCAGGATGAGCTCGGCGTTCGCGCTCGTGGCCGACGCGGCGATGATGACGCTCGGCGGAAAACTAAAGAGGATGGAGAAGCTCGCGGGAAGGCTTGCCGACGTCATAAGCAACCTTTACATAGCAAGCGCCGCACTAAAAAAATTCGCGGACGACGGCTACCCCGAGGGGGACAAGCCTCTCGTCAGGTGGGTGTGCGAGGACTCTTTGTTCCGAATCCAGACCGCGCTTGACGGTTTTCTTTTAAACCTGCCGAACCGCCTGGTCGCGGCCTCCCTCCGCGTCGCGGTCTTCCCGTACGGCAAGCCGTTCAAGCCGCCCGACGACAAGCTCGGGTCGAAGGTCGCCCACGTCATCACCGAGCCGGGCGCGGCCCGAGACAGGCTCACCTCCGGCATATTCCTTCCGAAGGGGACGGAGGACCCACTGGGCAGGATTGAGGACGCGCTCCTGAAGGTCATCAAGGCCGAACCGGCCGCAAAGAAGGTTCAGGACGCCGTCAGGGACGGCAAAATTGCCGCCTTGGACCAGATTGAGCAGGCGGAGGAGGCGGCCGGGCTGGGGCTGATAACGGACGACGAGAAAAAAGCCGCCGTGGACGCGGAAACGGCGCGCCGGGCCGTGGTGGCGGTCGACGAGTTCCCCGCGGACTACTGGACCAAACGCGACGCGGAAACGGGAGGCGCCGCCAAATGAGCGGTTTGCGCGACGTTTTCATAGTTGACGGGGCGAGGACCCCGCTCCTTAAGTCAAAGAACAAACCCGGCCCGTTCAGCGCGTCCGACCTCGCCGTGGCGGCGGGCAGGGCGGTGCTGTCGAGGCAACCGATAAATCCCGCCGAACTTGGCGAGGTCATCGTGGGTTGCGTGATGCCGGCCGTGGACGAGGCGAACATCGGCAGGGTGGTGTCGTTGAGGCTCGGGTGCGGAAAAAAGGTTCCGGCCTACACCGTGGGCCGCAACTGCGCCTCCGGCCTTCAGGCGCTGGACTGTGCCATGAAGGACATATCAATGGGCAGGCACGACTTGGTGCTGGCCGGCGGGACCGAGGCGATGAGCCGTTACCCTCTCTTGGTTACCCCGCAGATGCAGTCGTGGATCACCGACTGGATGGTCGCCAAAACGTTCGGCCAAAAACTTTCGTTGCTTCCCGCGTTCCGCCCCAAATACCTAAGGCCGATAATCGGAGTCCTCGAGGGGCTCACCGACCACGTGTCGGGCATAAGCATGGGGCAGACGGCTGAAGTCTTGGCGCACCGCTTCAACATATCGCGGGTGGAAATGGACGCCTTTTCCATAGAGAGCCACAGGCGTCTGGAGTTTGCCGCCGAAAACGGACGCTTGGAGGAATTGATCCCGATATTCGGGGCGGACGGCACGGTTTACGACGTCGACGACGGCCTAAGGCGCGACTCGACGGCCGAAAAGCTGGCCAAATTGAAGCCGGTGTTCGACCGCAAATTGGGGAAGGTGACCGCGGGCAACAGCGCGCAGATAACCGACGGCTCCGCCATGCTTCTGCTTGCCAGCGAATCCGCGGTGAAAAGCAGGGGCCTCCCCGTCCTCGGGCGGATGGTGGACGTGAAGTGGGCCGGCGTGGAGCCGACGGAGATGGGGCTGGGGCCTGTCCCCGCCATAGCGGAGCTTTTGAAGGGGAACAACATGAAAGGCGCCGACTATTGGGAGATAAACGAGGCGTTCGCCTGCCAGGTTATGGCCTGCCTAAAGGCGTACGCCGACCCGGAATATCTGCTAAAGGAGGTCGGAATAGACTCTTCGCTGGACCCGATAGACACGGCGCGGCTCAACGTGGACGGCGGCGCCGTGAGCATGGGGCATCCGGTGGGCACCAGCGGCGCGAGGATTACACTGCACCTGTTGAACGTGCTAAGGCGCAACAACGCCAGATTCGGCGTCGCCTCCATGTGCATCGGGGGCGGTCAGGGGGGCGCCGTCCTTTTGGAAAGGGTCTCGTGAGATGGTCCCGACGAAAAAATATAAGAACATGTTCGTCGAGAGGGACGAAAAAAACGTCTCCTGGCTTTATTTGGACAAGGAAGGCTCCTCCGCCAACGTGCTTTCCAAGGAGGTTCTCGAGGAGCTCGACCTCTGCCTCGAGTTCGTGGAGAACACCGAACCCGCCGGGCTGGTCATACTTTCAGCCAAAAAAAGCGGGTTCGTCGCGGGCGCGGACGTCAACGAGTTCGTCGCGATAAAGGACGAGGTCTCCGCCCTTTCGCTAATAAGGCGCGGGCAGGCGGTCTTCAACAGGCTTGAAAAACTGCCGTTCCCCACCGTCGCCGCCGTCCACGGTTTTTGCCTCGGCGGGGGGCTTGAACTGGCGCTCGCATGCAGTCACAGGGTGGCCAGGGACGACGAGGCGACGCAACTCGGGCTCCCGGAGGTGAGGCTGGGAATACACCCCGGCTTCGGCGGGTGCGTGAGGTGCGTGCGGTTGCTGGGCGGTCTTGTGGCGCTGGACCTCATACTCACAGGCAGGTCGCTCAAGGCCGGGGCCGCGATGAAAATCGGGCTTGTGGACATGACGGCCCCCGAGCGGCACCTGAAGGACGCGGCGCTGGCGCTTCTAACGGACCCGCCGAGGCCGAGAAAAAAAGGCGTCATGGAGCTCGTCGTGGACAGCGCGTTGGCGAGGCCGTTCGTGGGGGGGCTAATCCGCAAAAAGACCGCCTCGAAGGCGAACCCGGCGCATTACCCGGCGCCCTTCGCCGTGGTGGACCTCTGGCAAAAGTACTGCGGCCGGTGGGACAGGATGATGCACGAGGAGGCCAAGTCGGTCGCCCGGCTGATAACGGGCAGGACGGCTAAAAATCTCGTCCGCGCATTCCAACTTCAGGAAAGGATGAGGTCGCAGGGGAAGAAATCTGCGCAGAAAATAAGCAACCTGCACGTCGTCGGAGCCGGCGCGATGGGCGGGGACATAGCGGCGTGGTCCGCCCTGAGGGGGATTTTTACCACCATTCAGGACCGCGAGCCAAAGTTCGTTTCCCCCGCGATAAAACGCGGCCACGACCTTTTCTCCAAACGGCTAAGGGAAAAGAGGCTCGTCCAGGCCGCGATGGACAGGCTCATTCCGGACGTCAAAGGGGACGGCGCGGGTAAAGCGGACCTGGTGATAGAGGCGGTTTTCGAGGACATCGAGGTGAAGAGAACGCTTTTCAGGGACCTGGAGGGGAGGATAAAACCCGGCGCTACGCTGGCCACAAACACGTCCAGCATCCCGTTGGAGGAGATTGCTGAGGCGTTGTCGCGCCCGGAGAACCTTGTCGGGATACATTTTTTCAACCCGGTGCCGCTGATGCAGCTGGTCGAGGTTGTGAAAGGGGCCGCCACTTCGCGGGAGGCGATGGAAAAGGGGTTCGCATACGCGGCCCAGATAGGGAAACTGCCGCTGGCGGTGAAGAGCAACCCCGGTTTCCTCGTGAACAGGATTCTTGTCCCTTATCTGCTGGAGGGGATTCTAATGGAGTCCGAGGGGGTTCCGAAGACCGTCGTGGACAAGGCGGCGACCAATTTTGGCATGCCCATGGGGCCGCTTTTCCTCGCCGACACGGTGGGGCTGGACATATGCGTGCACGTCGGCAGGATTTTCTCCGAGCGCTTGGGAATGTCCGTGCCGGAGCGGCTCGAAAGCCTCGTGAATGCAGGCAACCTGGGCAAAAAAAGCGGCAGGGGTTTTTACGAGTATCGGGACGGCAAGCGGGTGAGCCCCGCCTCGGAGCCGAAAAGCCCGCTGGACATGACGACGGTTAGGGACAGGCTTGTCATGCGTTTCCTCAACGAGTGTGCGGCGTGCCTGCGCGAGGGGATAACGGAGGACGCGGACATGCTGGACGCCGGGATGATATTCGGCGCCGGGTTCGCCCCTTTCTACGGGGGACCCCTTAAATACGCCTCCGACGAGGGGGTGTCGGGAATAGTCGAGACGCTCGGCGAGCTTGAGAAAAAATACGGCGCGCGCTTTAAGCCGGACGCCGGGTGGAAGCTGGTTTCCGGCCCGCGGGGATGACCGGCCCCCGCATTTTCCCGCCATAACGATGACCGAAACAAGCGCGAACGACCTCTTTGAAGAGAAAAAATCAAAAATGCTCTCGGCCGCCCGGGCGCGCCTGAAAAAAATCCAGAGGCTTCTAAAGGCGTTGGAGGGGGACCGCCAAAAGCTTTCAGCGTTCGAGCATTGCAAAAGATGGGGGGACGTCTGCCAGACCCATTTTAAGGAGCTTAAAAAAGGGATGACCCAGATACGCCTGACCGACCCGCTCAACGGGGAGGAACTTCTGATACCGCTTTTCCCCGAGCTCGGGGCCGCGCAAAACATAGCCGCGCTATATAAAAAACACAGGAAATTTCGGACCGGAATGGAAAAGACCGCCGAGCTGGCCGCGTCGGCCGCCGAGAAGGCGGAGCGGGAAAAACGGCTGATTTCCGCGATTGAGAACGCGGAGTCGGACGCGGACTTGGACGCCATGGCGGTTTCGGAGGGGGCGCCGCAGGCCGCCCCGCCCGAGCCGGAGGCGAAGAAAAAGGCCGACAAGGCGTTTGCCGGCTTCCGCCGCTTTTATTCCGCCGACGGGTTTGAGATGATAGTCGGCAGGAACGACGCGCAGAACGACGACCTTGTGCGGCACAGCAACGGGAACGACCTGTGGTTCCACATAAGGGATTTCCCCGGCTCGCACGTTGTCGTGCGGACCGCGAAGAAAAAGGAGGTCCCGTTGGAAACCATCAGGGAGGCGGCCAGGCTGGCGCTAAAGCACTCCACAAAGGCCCGGGACGGCAAGGGGACGGTCGTTTACACGCACGTCAAAGACCTAAGGAGGCCGAAGAACGCGCCGCCGGGAAGGGTGTTGGTGACAAGGGAAAAGACGTTGCAGGTCAGAATAGGATAGGCCTTGAAAGTCGCATACAACGTGGCCGATTTGAAGCTTCAGTCAAGCGTCGCGACCATCGGGAATTTCGACGGAGTCCACCTTGGACACCGCGAGATCATCTCGCGAGTCCTTGCCGCGAAAAAAACGGCGCCGGGGAGTTCCTCCGTTCTAATCACGTTCAGCCCGCATCCCGCCGACGTGCTGTATCCGGCGAGGAACCTCTCGCTACTGACCGACATGGACAAAAAACTGGAGATACTGGACGAGCTCGGCCTGGACGTCGCGTTGATAATCGATTTCACGCTCGCGTTCGCGCGGCAGGACCCGCGCGATTTCGTCACGGACGTCCTTCTGCCGCTGAACGTCAGGGAGCTTTTCATCGGGCACGACTTCGCCTTCGGCAAGGGGCGCGCGGGCAACGTGGAGTTTCTGTCGCGGGAGGGAAGGCGGTTCGGCTTCGCCGTCCACGAGGTGGCACAGATATCGATGGACGGCGAGCGGATAGGGAGCTCCAAAATACGCTCGCTAATCGAGCGCGGGGACGTCGAGAAGGCGGAGAAAATGCTCGGCAGGCCTCACTCTTTGCGCGGCCTGGTGGAGGGGGGGCACGGCAGGGGAAAAACGTTGGGGTTTCCGACCTGCAACATCCGCGAGCCGGAGGAGACCATCCCGTCGCCCGGGGTTTACGCCACGCGCACGATAGTGCGCGGAAAGGCCTATGATTCGGCGACGCACGTCGGAAGGGTTCCCACGTTTGAACAGGAGGAATCCTCAATTGAAACCCACCTCTTCGGGTTCGACGGCGACGCGAGGGGGGAGAGGATAGAAGTCATGTTCCTAAAAAGACTCCGCGACACGGCAAAATATTCGTCCGCTGAGGAGCTCGTGAAACAGATTAGGCTGGATTGCGCCGCCGCAAAAGACGCATTGGCGAATTACGGCCGATGATTTATCTAGACGACGCCTCCACCTCGTTTCCCAAGCCGCCGTCCGTTCACGAGGCCATGTTGCACGCCCTGCGGGACGTCGGGGCAAATCCCGGCAGGGGCGGATACGCGTCCGCAAGGGAAGCCGACAGATTGTTGTACGAGACCCGAAGCCTGGCGGCCGATTTTTTCGGCGCCGCGGATTCGTCGCGGGTCGTCTTCACCCCGGGGTGCACATATTCCTTAAACATGGCGCTCAAGGGGCTTTTAAAGGCGGGCGACCACGTCGTGGTCTGCGGAAGGCAACACAACGCGGTCGTCAGGCCGCTCGCGGCCGTCGGTCCCGCGGTCTCCAACTTCGATTGGGACGGTCGCGGCCAGTTTGACGCGAAGGCGTTTTCGCGCCTTTTGAGGCCTGAAACCAAGGCGGTGGTGGTGAACCACGCAAGCAACGTGGACGGACTTCTTTTCCCGCTTGACGAGTTGCGGGACGCGGCAAACGGCGTCCCCCTCGTCATTGACTGCGCGCAGACGGCCGGCGTGGTCGAGATAAGGACCGGCGAACGGGACGTGGTCTGCGCGCCCGGCCACAAGGGGCTTTGGGGCTCCGCCGGCGTCGGGATTCTCGCCTTCGGAAAAAAAATCGAGCTGGAGCCCGTCGTCGTCGGCGGCACGGGCAGTTTTTCGGAGGACGCCGGCGCTCCGCCCGCTTATCCCGACAGGCTGGAGCCGGGCACGATGAACCTTCCCGGAATCGCCGCCCTGGGCGCGGGGATGAGGGAGGTCGGCGCCGTCGGCGTCGCAAACGTCTTCCGAAAAAAAATGGCGCTCGCGCTCGACGCATGCGAACGGCTGTCAAAAATAAGGGGCGTAAAAATATACTGGCCCGCCGACGAGGCCCGCCGCGTCCCCCTCTTTTCCTTCACCGTGGAGGGGCTCGACCCATCAGAGGCCGCCGACCTGCTGGACCGCGACCACGGAATCGCGTGCAGGTCGGGGCTTCATTGCGCCCTGCGGGCCCACGTGGAGCTCGGCACCTTCCCGGTCGGAACCGTGCGTTTCGCGCCCGGATATTTTAACGTCCCCGGAGACGTCGACGCGTTTGCGGCCGCCGTCGGGGAAATTGCAAAAAAGAGATAGGCGGGAAAAATGAGCGACTGCATCGCCGTGTTTGAGACGACGCACGAAACCCTGCGCGCCGAGGAATTTTTCAGGGCGCAAAAGGTGCCTTTCCGTCCGGTCCTTAGGCCGCGCGGGCTTGGCGCCTCCTGCCGGATGGCGCTCCGGTTTGCCGAGGAGGAGTTGGAAAAGGCGAGGAAGGCCGTGGCCGAGGGAAACCTGGTTTTGAAGTCGTTCCATCGTTTCGACGGGGGCGCGTGGGTGAAGATTTGACGGTGCGCCCGTTTTCTTCGCCGCCCAAGCCGCCGGGCGCCGTATAATTTCTGGGATATGGGCAATTATTATCAGGACTACCTGCGGCTTACCGTTTACGTCGTGGTCTTCGTGTTGTTGGCCGCCTTCGAGCTCACCAGGCCGCGCAGGGTTCCCTCTCTTCCCCGCGCGGGGAGATGGTTCTCAAACGCGGCGCTTTTCGCAATCAACTTCGTTCTCATAAGGTTCGTGCTTGGCGGCGCGGCGTACGCGACGGCCGAATACGCCGCCGAGAGGGAGTGGGGCCTACTGCACGACGTGAGCCTTTCATGGCCGGTGGATTTCGCCGTGGGGTTCCTTTGTTTGGACCTGGCTCTATACCTTCAGCACGTCCTGACGCACGCCCTGCCGTTCCTCTGGCGGTTGCACATCGTGCACCATTCCGACCTTGATTTTGACGCGACAACGGCCATGCGGTTTCATCCCGTGGAGGCGTTGGTCTCGGTTTTTTTCAGGATAGGGGTCGTCGCCGCCATGGGAGTCGCCGCCTCCACGGTCCTGGTGTTCGAGGTCGCGGTGTTCTGCGCGACCCTCTTCAACCATTCCAACGTAAAAATTCCCCCCGGCGCCGACTCGCGCGTCAGAACGGTGGTCATAACGCCTGATTTTCACCGCATCCACCATTCCGTCGAACCTGAGGAGACGAACTCCAACTTCGGCTTCTTTTTTTCTTGGTGGGACAAGCTTTTCGGCACCTACCGGGAGGCTCCGGTCTCGCCGCACAACCTGATGCAGTTGGGCCTTAACGAATACCGTTCGGCGGGGGAACTCTCGCTTTTTTCGCTACTGGCACTTCCCTTCAACCCGAGGATGGGCGCGTATTCCTTTAAGAAAGAGGAGTGACCCGGCTTGTACCAAAGGCCCGTGGCGGAGTTTCGGGGCGCCCGCAAGGAGTATGGAAACGTCGTCGCCGTGAAGGGCCTCTCCTTGGAGGTGCGTCCGGGCGAGTGTTTCGGGTTTCTCGGCCCGAACGGCGCGGGAAAGACGACCACGATTAAGATGCTTGCGGGGTTGTTGATACCAACCTCCGGCTCCGTGTTTGTGGACGGGCACGACATGCAGGCCGAGCCGGAGAAGGCCAAAAGCGCCATAGGGTTCGTGCCGGACAAGCCGTTCATCTACGAAAAGCTAACCGGCGGGGAATTTTTGGATTTTGTGCTGGACGTCCACTCATTCCCCAGGGAGTCGGCGAGAAAAAAGCGCGAGAAGTTTTTGGAGATGTTCTCGCTTAAGGAATGGGAGGACGAGCTGGTCGAAAACTACTCCCACGGGATGAAGCAAAAGCTCGTCATAACCGGCGCGCTTTTGCACGACCCGAAACTGCTGGTCATAGACGAGCCGATGGTGGGCCTGGACCCGCACGGCCACACGCTGGTCAAGGGGCTTTTTAGGGCGCTTTGCGAGGACGGGGGCGCGGTCTTCATGTCCACCCACACGCTTGCGGTGGCGCAGGAGCTCTGCCACAGGATGGCGATAATAGACAAGGGGGAGATAATCGCCGTCGGCACCGTGGCCGAGCTCGGGGAGAAGGCGCACGCCGACTCCGAACAGCTAGAGGCCATATTTTTAAAGCTGACGTCCGCCCCCCAATAAGCGGGTATAATCGTCGGGATGACGGCGGGGTTTTGAATGTTCTACAAGGGAAGAAGGCACCGAAGGGGTTACGGGGCCATGTCGGAAATCAACGTGACGCCGTTCGTGGACGTCATGCTTGTCCTGCTGGTGATTTTCATGATAACCGCACCGCTGGCCAGGTTCGGGTTCGAGGTAAAGCTCCCGAGGGTCGAGGCCGGCCCGGTCACGAAGCAGGAGACGTATGTCATTACGGTCCATCGCAACAAGAAGATAATGCTCAACGACAAGGAGCTAGGCCTGTACGCCCTTGAGGAGAAGCTTTCGAAGCTCGCGAGGCTGAACGGCGAGGTTGACGTTTTCCTAAGGGCGGACGAGAACCTGCCGTACGGGTTTGTCATGCAGGTCATGGCCTCGGTTCGGAAATCCGGCGTCCGCAACCTGGGGATGGTGACCGAGCCCGTTCCGGTAAAAAAATAATGGCCGCCGACGGGCGAACCCTTTGGTTTCAGGACGGCAAATACGACCCGATTGTGCCGATGCTCGCCGTCTCCCTCGCCCTGCATTTCGCGGCCTTTGTCGGGCTCGCGGCTTTCGCAAAATTTTGGGGGAGGCCGGCCTCCGTCAACATACGTCAGGAAAGCTATGTGGTGCACTTTATCGACCCCGGCGAGTTTCCCGGCGCCCCGGGAACCGGAAAATCCGCCATAGTCGAAACCGCCCCCCCGCCGTCGGAACCCCCCGGGAAGAGTTCCGCGCCGGTCGAGAAAAAAATCATTCCCGTAACAAAGGGGCCGGCCAGGGAGATAAAGAAGGTTTCGGTCGTCAAAAAGAAAATCGTGGCGGAAGAGACGCAATCCTCCCTTCGCGAAGCCCGCGAGGTGAAGAAGCTGAAGGTGAGGTCCGAGGCCCCGAAAAAAATGGCCGAGGCGGTAGGTAAGGAGATCAGGGAGCGGAAGGGGGGCGGCGCGGTTGACATACAAAAATTCCCCTACGACTGGTATCTTGGCATTATGGAGTCGAAAGTCTTCGGCAACTGGGACGCGCTTCAGGTCAACATGTCAGCGTTGAAAAATGCGAAGGTGGTGGTTCTTTTTTCGATTGACCGAAGCGGCAAAATCGTGAAATCCAAGATCGAGGAGTCATCGGACGACGCGGAAATCGACAAGTCGGCCTTGGAGGCCGTGGGGAAATCCGCCCCGTTCGCGCCTTTGCCCGAAGGGTATAAGGAGGAGACGCTGGACGTTCACTTTGGGTTTAACATCAGCCCGAAATAATGAAAGACGGCCTTAAAAAGGAGGGATATGTTTAAGCGGGTCTCATGCCTTCGAAGGGGGCTTGCGCTGGCGGTTTTCGCCGCCTGCGTTTACCCGGCGCCGTCGCGGGCGATTGACGTTTACATCGACGTCACAAGAAAAAGGGCCGAGCACATAAAGGTCGCCGTGCCGGAATACGTTTACAAGCGGGAGGCCGGTTCCGCCGAGGGCGAGCGCCCGCCCGTGGCGTCGGCGAAGGACATAATGGAGTTCGACCTTCAGTTCTCGGGGTATTTCGGCGTCTTGAAGGACGAGGCCGTCATAAATGAAATATCCGCCAAGGAGACTCCGTCCAACACGACCGACTGGGGTCTTTGGAGGCAGGCGGGGGTGGACCTTCTGGTGAAGGGGGCGTACGCCGTCGGCTCGGACGGGACGATATCGGTGGAAAACACGCTCAGCGACGTCGTAAGGTCGGAGCAGTTGGCCGGAGTTCGATACACCGGGGTCAGCGCGATTTTTAGAAAGATGATACACAAGTTCGCGGACCAAATAGTCTATCGTTTCACGGGCGAGCCGGGCGTGGCGGACACGCGGCTGGCGTTCACGGCACGCGTCGGGTCGGGCAAGGAGTTGTTCCTGTGCGATTACGACGGCCAGAACGCCAAACAGCTCTCGTCCTTGAAAAGCATCGTCCTTTCCCCCAGATGGTCGCCGTCCGGCTCGGAGTTGTCGTTCACCTCCTTCCACAACAGGATGCCGGCCGCATTCTGGCTGAACCTAAGGACGGGGGAGGTGAGGGCCGTGGTGAACGAGAAGGGGAGGATAAACTCGGCCTCGGCATGGTCGCAGGACGGCAAGACGATAGCTTTTGCGATGTCCGAGGGCGGGAACTTCGACATATACACCATTTCGGCGGATGGCTACGGTCTTAAAAAGCTCACGCATTCCGCCTCAATTGACACCTCCCCGTCCTTTTCGCCGGACGGAAAACGGATTGTCTTCGTCTCGGACCGTGTCGGAAGGCCGCAGTTGTTCATCATGGACGCCGACGGGGGCAACCAGAAAAGGTTCACCTACAACGGCGATTACAACGCGGACCCGGTCTGGTCGCCCAAGGGGGACAAGATAGCCTACGCGGCGATGACCGGGGACGCCTTCAACATTATGGTGAAAAGCCTCGACGGCTCGATAGAGAAACAGCTGACGGAAAACGCGGGAAAGAACGAATCACCCTCGTGGTCGCCCGACGGCCGGAACCTTGCCTTCACGAGTTCCCGCACGGGGACGAGGCAGGTTTTCATCATGAACGCCAACGGAGAACACCAGCAACAGGTGACGAACATGCCTAACGGGGCCTACGGGGTCTCCTGGGGTCCCAGGCAATGACTATGGGTTCTTAAGCGTCCATGCGCCTGCCGATGAGGAAGTCATTCCACCCGCCGTGTCAGCCGACCGCCAGCTCGTCCAGCAGTTCCGCCATGGCCTCGGCCGTCTGCTCCGCCTCGGCGTATAATAATTCTGCGCGTTCCAACATCGCCTCCACCGGCTCGTCCGCCATGTTGCCGCGTCCCACCTGAAACATCCTTATTATCGGCATAAGCTCGGGGTGGGACATGGCGTGAAGCTCCATCAAGCGGTCCGTTTCGACGAGTTCGTCTGCGTATTTTTTCATTTTGTCGAGTTTTCCATTTTTGTGGTCGCGGCGCGCCCTTGCTATCGTCTCCGATCCCTTTTTGGCGGTTTGCGCCAGCTTATCAAAGACCGGCCGCTTTCTGGCGGCCAGGGCGGCCGCCTCGCCGGCGGACGGGGGGACGTGGGTTTCGGAAAGATATTTTTTGAACCCCTCCGGCGGGCCCTTGCCGAAGTCGGGGCGCATAAACACGAGTCGGTACATGCGGGCCAGCACCTCTTGTTCGGCGGCGGGCCTTTTAAACACCGGCCTTAGATCAAAGAATCCGTGTTCGTCGAAGACGGTTTTGGAGATTCTCACCCGTCTTGACGAATCCCCGAAGCTTCTCTCGAATTTTGCCGGGTCGGATTTCAGGGCCTCCCCGTTCTTCAAGGCGACGGCGATTTCGGCGGCCTCCGCGGCATGCTCGGGCGATATGTACGCAAGGCAGGCGTAGTGCGGGCATTTGGAGCGGTGGAGGCAGGGGAAGCAGGCGACGTCCGGCTCCAAAACCACCGCGTTTTCGCAGTACGGCCCGGTCTCGGCGCCGTACGCGTGGGCGAGGAAAAGCGCCACGATCGGGACGCCGACCGCCGCCGCGACGTGCATCGTCGCCGTGTCGTTGGTCAGCAGAAGAAAACAGCGTTTTACAATCCCGACGAGCCGGGAGACGTCGGTTTTTCCCGCCAGATTTATGGCGGCGTTTTTCATTTTGGAAACGACCTCGTCGACGAGTTTTTTTTACGAGGGGACGCCGAAGAACACAATCCTCGCGTTCCACCTTTCGGCCAGCAGGTCCGCCGTCCTTGCAAAATTGGACGGCGGCCAGCGCCTTTCCGCCATGCTCGAGCCCGCCTGAATTCCTATGATTTTTTCCCCCTCGGTTATCCCGAGTTCCGCCAGAAGGGCGCCGGCGTCCGACTCGGGCCTTGCGGTGTCGAGCACCGGCCTTCTCGCCCCGGGTTTTGCGCCGCCGCCCAGCGAGTAGAGGTCCACAAGGTTGAAGGTGTTGTAGCGGCGGAAGGAAAGAAGGGCGGAAAAATACATGAGCCATCGGTTGTGCACGGTCCTGGCCGCGTCGTCCGAGAGGCACGTCCCGCGCACGTCGGGTATTCCCAGCATGCTCCCGATGATTGCGCTCGGCGCCGAATGGGTGAGGTTTATCAGGACGTCGAAGCCGCCCGCCTTTAGCTCCTTTACGAACGAGTCGGCGCGTCTGAAGGCGTCCAGCGCAAAGTATTCACGGTGGTCCGCCGGCCTCAGGGGGGTTGCGTCGAAGGTTACGACGCGGTCGACGTCCGGGAGAAATTCGGTTATCCCGACGAAGCCGAGGTTGACGGCAAGCGTCACCTCGCAGGAGGGGTCGGCTTCCTTCAGGCCCGCGATAAGGGGCGTGGTCTGTATCAGGTCCCCCATGCGCGTGAGGTTGAGCACGAGTATCTTTTTCCCCTTCATCCGCCCCCTACCTAAGATATTCTTCCAGAATCAGCATTAGCGACTCCGCCCTTGTGAGTTTTCCACTGCCGGACCTTACTTTCTCCTCGGTCTTCGCATTGGCCTTTGCGGGGGAAAACTCCTCGTCAGGGTCAAATTGCGCCAGCAGTTCCACCAGTTCCCTGTCGTCGGCCCCTTCCTCCATCATGCGGCGCACGAAGTTGCGCGGGTTGCCCCGCTCCTTTCCATCGTTCGACTTCGGGCGCGGGAACGCCCCACCTTCCCCGGATATGATGAATGACAACATCGCCTCCATGCGTCTTTCGAACGTATGGTGCGTCAGCGCGCGCCTGCGGGCGGCGTCGGCGACCTTTCGACGGGCCTCGGGATGCGCGAGGTAGTAGTCAATCTTCTCGCGCAGTTCCTCGGGGGAGGAGAATGTGACGACTTCCTCTCCTATTTTGAAAAGCTCGCCGAGCTCCCTCCTGTTGTCCACCAGCGAGAACGCGCCGCAGGCGGCAAGCTCAAAAACGCGGGGGTTGACGAAGTCCCCCTCGGGATCCAGCCCGTCAAGCATGGGGGAGCTGTGCAGGTTGAGGTTTATCTCGGAGGCTGAAAATATTTTTACGTACTCCTCGGGCTTGAGCCTCTCGTTCTTGTTGGCCGCCCTTCTTCCAAGCTCCGAGTTTAGGTCCCACTCGGTGCCCCATATCTTTAGGTCGTAGTCCAACAGCCTGGAAAAAACCACGCGGCGGTTGCGGTATCCGGCCCCCATGAAGGAGAGGTCGGAGCCGTACTTTTCCCTTTCCTCCGGCGCGAGTTCAACGGGCCTGTGCACATCCGGCTCGGCCGCCTGCGGGAGGTAGGCGACGCGCTTTGCGCCGGCCTCCCGGAGCTTGTCGAAAAACAGCCCGCGCTGTATGGTGAAAAAATAGTCGTAGCGGGGGGCCGCCTGCCCCCAGTACCCCATGGTTCGGTAGTCCTCCACAAACCAAAACGCCAGCGGAACCCCGAGCCTGCCAAGCCTCTCCAGCGCCTCCAGGCCCAGCGGCGCCTGGGCGAGCGCCAGCACCAAATCCGGCTTTGCGTGTTCGGCCATCGCCGCCGCCGCCTCGCCAACCGTCGCGCAGTAACTCTCCTTTAGGCGGTTTTTATCGTCCTCTGCGACCGCCATTTTGTCCAGTTCGAAGTATCCGGACGCGAAATTCGACGCCTCGAAAACGACGACCTCGGCCCCCATCCTCACGAGCGCGCCCGCCGCGTGCCGGAACGTCGGCTCGCTTCCGCCGTAAATCGGCCCCACCACCATGACCCTTATTTTCTTCTCCGCCGTCAGCACCCTTGCGGAGACGGCGGCGGAGAGCAGGTTCCATTCCGCCTCGAAGAAACGCGGGTACGGCCCGTGGGGATAAAGTCGCGCCCCCTTGAAGGACGCCCGCCCGATCTCTGCGGCTATCTCGTCGCCGACCACTATCCGGCACTTGTCCAATATCGCGGTCAGGTCGGCGACCTCCACGGCGCTTTTGAAAATCTCTGGCGACGGCTCGTAAACGGTGACGTCGGCCTCCCTGTCCAAAAGGCCGCGAAGATGGTGGCCGTAGCCGAGCCCGAAGACCCATATGTTCTTTGCCTCCGGCGGGACTCGGGCGGCCAGGCGCGCCGCCTCCTCCTCCGGCCTGTAAATGCCGTGGAACGCCGCGTTCTTGTACTTGAAAACTGGGGCGGAGGTTTTCGCCTCCGTCGGCTCCACGTCCGCCGCCGGAGGGGAGTTTTCGTAGATTTCCCAAAGCCGCGGATAGCATTCCCTTATTAATCGTTCGTTTTTTTCCCGGTTCACGGTTCCTCATATAAACAGAGGACGCCCTTCCATTCCAGCACCAGGGGGGCGAGCTCGAACTCGAGCATGTCGGCCAGGCTCACCCAGTCCTTTCTCGTTTGGGTCTCGTGAATGGAGTCGAGCGCCTTTAGCAGGGCCTCCTCCCTATTGCCCGCGGGCTTGGAGTCGTGGGTCATGTTGGCGAAGTCCGGCCCGTTGGGGGACCTGATCTTGTCTATGATTCCGACGAAAGCCCGAAGCCCGTCAATACATTCCACGAAGCGGGAGTTGGCCTCCGCTTCGTCGGCGGTCCTGAACATCACCGCGCTCTTTACGACCGTTGCCGCCAATTCGTCCAGGTATTTCCCGACGGATTCAGGGGCGTTCGTCGAGGGGTTGCGGAACGTCTCGGCGGGCATTTGTGGGGACGTTGTCTCCGAGACCGGCCTCAATTTTGCGGGCGCCGCGCCTTCCTCGGCGGACGATTTTTTGGGGGCCGCCACGACGAGGTATTGGAAGAAAAAGAATTCCGCCATTTCGACGGCGGAGAGCCCCTTTATCTCCGCCCTCCCGATGGTGAGCGTCCCGCTCGCGCCGTCCTTGTAAACGTCGTCCACCCTTTTTCCCTGAATGGAAATCGGCTCAAGACCCGCTTCGTCGAGCATCTCCCTAATCTCCGCCAGCGTGAAGAACCTCAGGTGCGTTTTGTCGAGCAACCCCTCGGCCTGGTATTTCCACCGCCCCTCCAAGAGGCCCTGGACGACGCTGAAGTGGCGGACGTTGGGGATGCTCATCACCATCACGCCGTGCGGCGCCAGAAACCGCTTGTGCATCTTGAGCGCGGCGAGCGGGTCCGTTAGGTGTTCCAGCACGTCCGCGTAGATGATGCAGTCAAAATAATGTTCGGGGTACGGCGGCCAAAACCTCTCCGCGTCGGCGCGGAAGACCTTGTCCAGCACGCCGCCCGCCTCCTGGGCGGCCCTTATGTCGCACTCGAGCCCGACCACCTCGCGTTTCGGATTGTGCCGCTTCAGCGCGCCCCCCAGGACTCCCGCGGCGCACCCGACGTCCAGTATCCTAACGGCGCCGTCCGGCACCAGCCCCATGACGTCGCTCCTTTCGTTTTGGAAGTATTGCCCTCCCGCCCGCGGCCGGCCGGCGCCGAAAAGCGATTTCATCCTGGAGGCCATCTCCTCGACGCGGTGAAGGTAGGTGTGCCTCTCCAGGGCCAGCTCCATGCCGGCCTTGGCTATTAGTTCGCGCTCCGCGTCATGTTCAAGGTAATAACCGGCTTTTTCAATCATGTTGTCGTCGTTGTACACGACCAAGTGCCTGCCGTCCTCGAAGAGGTCGCTCAGTCCGTCCGCGCCGTCCGTCAGGAGCAGGGAGCCCGAACACAGCCCCTCGAAAACCCTCATGTTGAGGTCGTTGCGGACGGCGTTGTTGAACACGATTTTTGAGGCGTAGTACATCTCCGCCATCTCCTCAAGAAAGAGCCTTTCCACGCGCACCTTGAACCGCTCCGCGAGCCTGCCGAGCAGGACGTTGCGCCGTTTGTGGGCGTCGTCGGACAAGGTGCCGGCGAAGCCGACGTCGCAAGTCTTGGGGCGGTTGCGTTTGCCGTGTATTCGCGGATCGCACCCCAGCGGAAGCCAAAAGACGTTCCTTACGCCCGCGTCGGTAAAGTCCCTTATGTACCTCCTTTGGGCGAGGAACACGCAGTCGAACATTTTCGCGATTCTCACGTGGTCTTCAAGGTGCAGGTGCGTGTCAATCAGGTAGGCCGCCTTGGGAATGGGGATGCGCTCGAGCCCCGCCGGGGGGAGGTCCAGCCCCGTCTCTATCCATAGGAAAAATTCGGGTTCGAACCAGTCCGGCATCCGGGCGAAGGCGGACGGGGCGTCCGGCGCCGCCGTCCGCGTTATGTCCTGCGGGAGTACGGGGGCCCTCATGTTTTCGAGCTTCCAAAGTTTTATCGTCTCCTCCGAAATGGAGGGGCCGCTTGCGACGACGTCGTATTTTTCCGCAAACGCGCGCCTCACATAATGGGCGGTCGTTGCCGGATAATACGCGTAGTCGATCCAGACTCCGGCCCGTTTTCCGGCGCAAGCGCGCGGACGCGCCGGTTTTCCCGCCATCGCGTTGTCTATCGCCTCGTTCCAGCGGCTTATGAAGGGCTCCATCGGGAATTTCTTCTCGACGGTCATGCGGCCCTTTTCGCCCATTTTCCTGGCCAAGACGCGGTCCTCCAAAAGCAGTTTGGCGCAGGCGCGTAGCTTTTCGACGCCGGGCGACACGAATCCGTCCTCGCCGTCGGTCAGAGGCGACTCGGGGTTGGCGAGCGAAACGACGGGCATTCCCGTCGCCATCGCCTCCAGCATCGAGAGGTTGTATCCGTCCTCGTACGGGTGCGTCGTCGCGTTCAGGTAAACCCTGCACTTCCTATAATGGCCGCGCAAATCGTCCCAGCTTTCGGAGGTTCTGGAGCCGCTTATTGACGGGTTGTCGCCCAATACGACGGAAGGGAGCCCGCGGCAGACCGCGTTCTGTGCGGAAAATCCCATCATCAGATCCCTTTCGGCCAAGCGGTTCCCCACCCGGAGGACGGTCGCGGAGTTCCCTTCGTAGCCGCCGTAGTCCTCGACCGGAATCCCCGGCGGGATGACGTCCCCCGGAAAACCCCAGTCGTCGCGCTTCGACCCTGAAATAAAAACCGAATAAGTCCGGGAGACGACCGGCCTTATCCGCTCGAGGTACGCGCTCTTGGACGTCTTGTCTCCGTCGAGCGCCAGCTCGGTCGTCAGTTTGTTGTGGAATACGAGTATTTTGGGGACGCCGGCCCATTTTGAGGTTAGAAAGAAATCCCGCACGTTCTGGCAAACGATTAGATTGAAAAAGCCCTGGTCAAGTTTTTCGACCATCTCCCTTTCGGAGACGACCTTCATGTTCTTCGGGAGCGGTCGGAAGCGGAAATCCCATTTTCTACGGGCGTCGCCGACAAGGGGCGGCTCGAGGACGAAAAACTCGTGTCCGATTTCCGCCATCAGGCACAAATACGGCTCGTGCCAGTTAAAGGTAAGAATCCTCATAGCATATAGCATTATTCCATGATACCACCCCGCGCGGGATGGAGCAAGGCGAAACGGGGGGTCTTAAAGCAGGGCGGGAGTCATCACGGCCTTCAAGAGCGCGGGCCCCTTGCCGTTGCTGAACCACCAGACGGAACCCTTTTTAACCACGAGGCCGCCGGTCAGATTTCTTGAGAGGAGGGCGGCGCAAACCTCCCCGATGTTCGGCTGGTGGCCCACCACGACGACGGCTTCCCCCTCCCCGGGCCATCCGGCGGAATTAAGGACGTCCTCGACTGACGCCCCCGGGCCGATTCGCTTGACGACCGAGTAATCGGAGGCCAGTGCCTCCGCGGTCTGGCGGGTTCGCTTCGTCGGGCTTGCGATGATGCGCGCGTTTTCCGGCAGTCGGCCCCGTAGCCATGCGGCCATCTTTTCCGCCTGCATTTCCCCCTTGGGGGTAAGCTTGCGCGCGTCGTCCGGGAACCCGTCCTCGGCCTCGGCGTGCCGCCATAAAATCAGCTCCAAATCAACACCGCCCGGCCGGCGCGTTCAGGTTCTCAGGAGAACTCGTCCGGCGGCGTCTTGAGGAACTGAAGAAAGCGGTTCTTCTCGATCGCCTTGGAATAGGCGTCGTCCGCGCCTATCTTCCCCTGTTGCAGGAGGACCATGATGGCGTCGTCCAACGACTGCATCCCGTATTTTTTCCCCGTCTGCAACATGGACGGTATCTGGAAAGTCTTGGACTCGCGGATGAGGTTTGCTATGGCCGACGTGACCACCAGTATCTCAAGCGCGGCAACCCGCCCCTTTTTGTCCACCCTCTTAAAGAGGCTCTGGGCTATGATTCCCTTGAGAGACTCCGAGAGAGTCGTCCTTATCTGCCCCTGCTGGTTGGCCGGGAAGACGTCTATTATGCGGTCTATGGTCTTGCCGGCGGATTGGGTGTGCAGGGTTCCGAACACCAGGTGGCCGGTCGAGGCGGCCTCGAGCGCCAGGGCGATCGTTTCGAGGTCGCGCATTTCGCCCACCAGTATTATGTCCGGGTCCTCGCGAAGCGCCCCGCGAAGGGCCGCCGCGAACGACCTAGTGTCCCTGCCCACCTCGCGGTGGTTTATAAGGCATCCCTGCGCCTGGTGCACGAACTCTATCGGGTCCTCTATCGTCAGGATATGGTCCTTCCTAATCTTGTTGGCGTGGTCGATTATTGCGGCGAGGGTGGTTGATTTGCCGGAGCCGGTCGGCCCGGTGCATAGAACGAGCCCCCTGTTCAGCATCGCCATTTTTTTGCATATCGGGGGCAGGCCGAGTTCGTCGGCCGTGAGAACCTTGCTCGGGATTTGGCGGAAGACCGCGGAAATGCCGTTTTTTTGCATGAAATAGTTGGCGCGGTACCGGGCAAGCCCGGGTATCTCGTATCCGAAGTCTATGTCGCCGGTCTCCTCAAACAGCTTTACCTTTTCCTCCGGCGCAATCTCGTACAGCATCGTTTTAAGCTCGTCGCTCGTGAGGGGGTTGTACTTTATCCGCTCCATTTCGCCGTTTATGCGGACTATCGGCTGGTTGCCGGACGCCATGTGCAGGTCGGACCCGCCTTGGTCGGCAAGAAGTTTGAAAAACGCGTCAATTTTAGCCATTCATCCCCCTTTTAACTTCCTCTTTAAAAAACTCAGGGCCTTTTCCTCCGGAAACCTCCGGCCCGTCCAAATCTTGAACGACTCGCTCCCCTGAAAGACCAGCATGGAAAGCCCGTTGATCGTGCGAGCCCCGTGTTTATCCGCCAACTTAAGCAATTTCGTCCTCTCAGGGGAATAAATTATATCATACACGACCTGCCCCTTATGAAAGCGCGGGTCGGCCAGCGGAAGCGGGTCGGATTTTCTCATCCCGAGCGGTGTTGTTTGGACTATGATGTCGGCCCCCGCCGCCGCCTCGGCCGCTTGGCGGGAGGAAGACGGGGAGAACGAGGCCTTCCCGAACGGCGAAAGAATCCGCGCGAGGTTCCTGCCGGCCTCCGGGGTTCTGTTGACTATGGTTAGAAAAGCCCCCTCCCGCAACAGCGCGAGGCATATCGAACGCGAGGAGCCGCCCGCGCCGACGACCACCGTTTTTTTTCCGGCGGGGTCGATTTTTTCCCTTTTTAACGCGCGAACGAAGCCTATTCCGTCCGTGTTCGAGCCGACGAGCGCCCCGTTCACGTTCGTTATGGTGTTGACGGCCCCGACCCTGGCGGCGTCCCCCTCGAGTTTGTCGACGAGGCGCGCCGCCGCCTCCTTGTGCGGGACGGTGACGTTGACGCCGACGATTCCCAGGGCGCGCATGGCGTCGAGGGCCGGTTTGGGCGAACCCGGCCCCACGTCGAACGCGACGTACGAGTAACCGAGGCCGAGAATGCGCGCCGCGTGGTTGTGCATCGCCGGGGACAGGGAATGCGAGACAGGATGCCCGATTATTCCGAGCACTTTGTCGGTCATCGTCCGTCCAAGGGCAGTAGCCAGTTCCGTATGACCTTGTTTGCGCCCGCGCCGGGGATCCGGGTCGGTTTTCCGTTGACCTTGATGGCGAGGTGCAACGGGTTCCCGGTCGTGAGGGAAAAGCTTTTGTTGCCCTGTATGACGACCGTTTTCCCGGCCCTTATGTACATGTCGCGCACGTCCGCGTCGTCAACGACCGCGTAAATCCATACGTCCTCGTCCTTGGCCGACAGCGCAATGTTGTATGAGTAGGTTTGTCTGGCCGGATTTTGGCGGGGGGATGAAGTCGAGGCGGCGGCGGGGGCGGCGGCGGGGGCGGGTTGGGGCCTGACGCGCTCCTTGGATTGCTGGGGTTCCTTCCCAACCTCGGGGGCCGCGGCGCCCTTTTCTTCGGACGGTTGGACGGATTTCGCGGCCCGTTCCTTGTTCGAGGTCGCCTGAGGCTCGGTGAGCGGCGGCGTAGTCGCCTGCGCGGGGGAGCTTTCCGGGGACGGCGCGGTTTTCCCGATCTCCTTCCCGTCGGCGGGTTGGTTGTGCACCAAAATCTCGTCCTCAGCCGGCGGCGCCGGTTTGTTGGCGGCCGGCTTGGACGACTTGAAAAGCGGAATCGCCGCCGCAAGCATCACAAGGACGACGGCGGAACCTATCATCAGCGGAAGCCATTCGCTTTTGGCCCTACGCCTCGCCAAGACGCGGGGCTGGGGAGCCGGCTTGAGCGTCTGTCTTAGCTCCTCGTATTCTACGATGAGGGGGTAGGGGTCGAGGCCGAGGGCGTCGGCGTACGTCCTTATGAACCCCACGACGAAGACCGGGGCCTGAAGGGCGTCGAACCTTCCCTCCTCGAGCGCCTGCAGAAACTTTTTTTGTATCCGGGTGGATGCGGCCAGTTCGTCAAGGGACAACCCGAGCAGTTCCCGTTCTTTTCTAAGCTTGCCGCCCACAGTTTCCATCCGGGGTAATTTTAATTTCTTTTTGCCGCAAAAAATAGGCAATAATTTAATCCGATGCGATCCGACAAACACTTCGCCCCCCTGCCCGCGGCGGCTTTGTCCGGCGCGCTTCTAATCCTGTCGTTCCCGCCTTTCGGGTTTCATTTTCTGGCGTGGGTCGCCCTGGTCCCGTTGATGCTGTCGGCGGACGGGCTCAAGCCGGCCGGCATCATGGCGTGCGGGCTGGCCGCGGGGCTCCTGTTCTTCGGCGGCTCCATTTTTTGGGTCTACAACGCGCTCCATTCCTTCGGGGGGATAAACCCGGTCGTGAGCGTCCTGCTTTTGATGATCCTCATTCTTTATCTTTCGCTGTATTTCGGCCTGTTCGGACTGGTTCTCTCGCGGTTGGGGACGGGTCCCGGGCTGGTCGTTTTCGCCCCGCCGGCGTTCGTGGGGCTTGAGTTCGTGCGCGGGCGGCTTTTGACCGGATTCCCGTGGGAGTTGCTGGCCCATTCCCAATACAAGCTTCCGGCGATGATTCAAATCGCCTCCGTGACCGGCTCGGCGGGGGTGACGTTTCTAATAGTGTTTGTGAACGCGGTGGTCGCCCATCACCTCGCGTCGCGGATGCGCGGCGCGGGCGTTCCGGTCCTTCTTCTAGCGGCCGTCGCCTGCGTGGCGGCCAACGTGGTTTGGGGCCTGGCGCAGATAAGGGGGATGGAAGGGGAGGGGGGGACGAAGTTCAAGGCGGCGTTGGTGCAGGGGAACATAGAACAGGATAAAAAATGGGATCAGAGGTACCGCGAAATGATAGCCCAAAGGTATTTTGACATGACTTCGGAGGCCTCCGCCCACAGGCCCGACCTAATCGTGTGGCCCGAGGCGGCGGCGCCGTTCGCGTACGTCCAGGGCGACACGAATTATTCCCGCGCGTTGACGAATGCGGTCAGGAACGCCGGCTCTCCGCTGTTGTTCGGCGCGGTTACAATGGAGGGACGCGGCGAAAGGTTTTACAACAGCGCCTATCTGCTCTCCACGGCCGGCTCCGAGGCGAGGTACGACAAGTCCCACCTGGTCCCGTTCGGCGAGTACGTCCCGTTGCGCGGGTTGATTCCGTTCACGAAGGGCCTAACGGCGGCGATAGCGGGCGACACCACCCCCGGCAGGGACGCGGCGCCGATGAGGATTAACGGACTGAGCGCCGGGGTCCAGATATGCTACGAAATCATCTTCCCCGAGGGCGCGCGCGACTTCGCCGCAAAGGGGGCGAGGATAATCGTCAACATAACCAACGACGCCTGGTACGGCAGGACCGCCGCGAGCGCGCAACACATGACGTCCCTCCCCTTCCGCGCGGTCGAGAACCGGACTCCCGTGCTTCGCGCCGCCAACACCGGCATATCGTGCTTCGTGGACGCGACCGGCAGGATAAGGAGCCAGACGGGGCTTTTCACGACGACCGTCTTAACCGACGAGGTCGTCGTCCCGCCGCAGAGGCCCACGTTCTACGGACGGTTCGGCGACCTGTTCACCTACTGCCTTCTCGTGACGGCGCTGGTCATGTACCTCGTCAACCCGCTCGCCCCTCCGAAGGATTAGGCGCGTTCCGCGCCCGCGCGAAGGGAGGCAAACTATCCGGTGACGAGGCGCCAGTATGTTTTTATGAGCTCCTCCTTGAAAAAAATGGAGGCGATGGCCGCCGCCGCCAGATAGGGGCCGAACGGTATCTTTGACTTGCGACCCTTTCCGAACGCGACGATGCCGGCGAGGCCGCCGATCGAGCCTAGCAACGACCCGAGGAAGATGGTTAGGAGGGCCGACTTAAGGCCCAGAAACGCCCCTACCATGCCCATGAGTTTCACGTCCCCGCCCCCCATCCCGCCAGGAACGAGCAACGCGAGAATCAAAAAAGTCCCGCCGCCCGCGAGGAACCCGTAGAGGGAGTCCGACATCGGCAAAGGCAGGAAAAGCGCCGCGCACAAAAATCCGGCGGCGATCCCGGGGAGGGTGATCTTGTCGGGGATTATCAGGTGGTCGAGGTCGATGAATATCACGGCGACGAGCGAGGCGCAAAGCGCCATGTAAACCAGCGCGGGGGGCGTGAGGCCGAATTTGCGGAGGCAGGCGGCGAACAAAACGGCGGTGAGAAGCTCCACAAAAGGGTACCGGAAGGAGTACGGCGCGGCGCACGAGGCGCATCTGCCGCGGAGGACGAACCAGCTTATTATCGGGATGTTGTCGTGCCATTTTATCGGCGCGCCGCACGAGGCGCATTTCGAGCCCGGCCACACCACGGACTCCCCCCTGGGCAGGCGGTAAATGACGACGTTGAGGAACGAGCCGACGACGGCGCCGTGACCGAGGCCTCCTGGGTCTGCGGGTCGGCGGCGGCCGCGTTTGCCGCCCCCTCCGCCTCGTCCCTCTCGATACCCTTCCTGACAAGCGCGGCGGCGATGTACCGGGGGCCGGCCTTCTTGTTTCGCACGATGGATTCGGCGAACATCTTGGCGAACCTGCGGTCGTCCAGCAGTTTTCTTTCCTCCAGGGCCGTCACCGCGCCCTCCACCGCCTTTTGGTCGAACCGTTTTTTCTCGAGGGCCGAGCGGACCTCAAAAACGCTCCTGTCCCTGACGGCCAGAAGCCTGCATGCCGCGTTGAAGGCCCTTTTTACGGCTACGTCCATGCCAAATGATAACCGATTTGTCTCCGCCTGGGCGCGTCATTGCGCGCGTCGCGTCCGTGCGCAGGCCAAATGGTGGCGCGGACACTCCTGTCCGCGTCGCGTCCGGAGGAGGCAAGCCTTCCATTTTGGAATGCATTGCCGCTCACGCGGCAATCGCGGAATGAATTCCGCGCCACCAAATCAACCTTCCGCGTCGCGTCAGTGGGCGCTTCTTCGAACCCAACTTAGGCCACCAATTACTTTTTTTTGGAGGTTTTTTCCTCCGCCTCCGGTTCGGGGGCCGCCTCGGCCGGGGTTGCCGCGCCGGGCGCGAATTTTTTGCGGAGCAGAGCCTCCATCTCGGCGGCGGTCTGCGGGTTGTCAACGAGGAACTTCCTCGCCTGCTCGCGTCCCTGTCCGATTTTTTCCTTGCCGTACGCGTACCAGGAGCCGGTTTTTTCCACTATTCCGTTGTTCGCGGCCATGTCCAAAACGTCCCCCTCCCTCGACACCCCCTTGCCGAAAAGTATGTCGAACTCCGCCTCGCGAAACGGGGGGGCGACCTTGTTTTTCACGACTTTCACGCGGGTGCGGTTGCCCACGACCTCCTCCCCCTCCTTAATCTGGGAGATGCGCCGGATGTCCAGCCGCACGGACGAGTAGAATTTGAGCGCGTTTCCGCCGGTCGTCGTCTCGGGGTTGCCGAACATGACGCCTATCTTCATCCGTATCTGGTTTATGAAAATGACGCTGGTTCGGGACTTGGAGATTATGCCGGTGAGCTTCCTGAGCGCCTGGCTCATCAACCGGGCCTGGAGGCCCATGTGGCTGTCCCCCATCTCCCCCTCTATCTCGGCGTTTGGCACGAGCGCGGCGACGGAATCAATCACCACGACGTCGCACGCCCCGGACCTGACGAGGGTTTCGGTTATTTCAAGCGCCTGCTCCCCCGTGTCCGGCTGGGAGATGACGAGGTTCTTCAGGTCCACCCCCAGCGCCTCCGCGTACTTCGGGTCCAGCGCGTGCTCGGCGTCGACGAATGCCGCCACCCCCCCGGCCTTCTGGGCGTTGGCGATTATGTGCAGGGTCAGGGTGGTTTTTCCGGACGACTCCGGCCCGAATACCTCCGTTATCCTTCCGCGCGGAATGCCGCCTATCCCTAGCGCCAGGTCCAGCGAGAGCGCGCCGGTGGGAATCACGGCGGCGACCGGAACCTTGGGGCCCTCCCCCAGGAACATCACGGAGCCCTTGCCAAACGATTTTTCTATCTGCGAGAACGCCGCGTCCAACGCCTTTTTCTTTTCTGTGCCAATGTCAGTCATCCTCATCCCCCTGCTTATAGTTGAAATTCAGCCATCCTCGAGTACACCGGGCCGCCCGACCGCAAATCACTTTTCATTAGGAAAAAGCGGTCAACCGAAAATTTACCAAAAATTGCCCCCTCCTGTCCATTCATTTTTTCAGCCAGTTTTAAACTAACTTTTCCGGGGATTTTGACCCGGCCGATTGTGAGGTGGGAGGTAAACCCACGTTTCTCCCTTTCAAAGCCAAGCGGCTCGAGCGAGGTTTCAACCGCCTCGGCGAGAAGTTTTAACGACTCGCCTCCGGCCCCGGCCCCCACGTATACGACCCGGGGGGCCTTCGCGTTTGGAAAACAGCCGACTCCGCGCAGTTCCAGATCAAATTTTCCCGGGCGGACGGTCTTTAGCGCACCGGCGATTTTCCCCGGATCGAGCTCGGTTTCGCCAAGAAATTTTAGCGTGTAGTGCAGGTTGTCCGCCGCCACCCATTTGACGCCGGCCCCGCAGGTTTTCAGCGCGCCGACGAGCCGCGCCACGGCTTCGCGACATTTTTCGTCGACGTCAACCGCAACGAAAAGACGCAAACCATGCGGCCCGAGTTTTTCTTTGTTCATCGAGGCGGATTTTACCCCTTTTGGGGGGAAAGGGGAGGGGGTTTCCTAATGGAGGGAGCGGACGAACTCGTCCATATCGCGCCCCTCGTCGGCGTCTGCCGGCCTCTCTTTCTTGACAGGCTCGGCCTTTTTAACCACGGGGGGAGGCACTGTTTTGGCCGCGACCTGCTTCTCCTCGGCCTTCGCCGGAACGCCCTGACTGAGGCTTTGCTTCGGCTTCTGGGTCTGGCTCGGGGTCGGCGTAGGGCTCTGCAGTTTAGGGCTCGGAGCCGGCATCGGGCTCGGGGTCGGCATAAGTGGCGCCGCGGCGGCCTTGAGCCGTCCCACGTCCTTTTTAATGACCTGTTCCGTTTTTGCCGCGTCGAGCCTCAACAACGGGACGAAAAGTTCCGACACCCCCGAAACCAATTCGGCCACGTAGGATTTGGCCATTAATTCCCCCTTAATCGCGGGGAAATAGTTTAGGGGAATGATTAGCACGGCTATGAAGAGCGCCCCCTTGACGGCCCCCATAAGCCCCCCTGCCGGGCCGTCCATCCAGCCGGACAATTTGTTAAACCCCAGCTTCTCGCGCACCAGCCAGCTTGCAAGCCCCACCAGGACGAAAACTCCGACGAAGACGGAAGAAAAGGCCAGCAGGTCGGAAAGGACGGGCCGTCCCATGAACTGTTGGTAGAATTTGGAGACCGGCTGATAAAACGAGGCGGCCGCCAAATATCCCCCTATCCAGGCAAGGGCGGAAAACAGCTCCCTGACGAATCCCTTGAACCAGCTCATGGCGGCGAAGGCCAGTATCACCGCCGCGCCGGCGACGTCGAACCAATAAAACGACATGAGTTGTATTCTGTTTGAATTATCGGGCTATAATCAAGCGAAATTTGACGACCACTTTTTTTTGGGTGGAATTTGACGATGAAAATAATAGACCGCTACGTTCTGTCCGTGTTTTTCAGGTTCTTCGTCATGGGCGCCGGGCTTCTGGTCACGCTTTTCATCCTGATACTGTTTTTCGAGCTTGTCGGGGACTTCGTTCATTACGAGGCCTCCCCCGGCCTGATATTTCGCTATTTCGCCGAAAAAATCCCCGAGGCGCTTTATTACATGACGCCAATGGCGGTGCTGGCCGCCGCCATACTCTCCTTCTCGCTGATGTCGAGGAACAGGGAGGCGTTGGCGCTGATGTCGTCGGGCGTGTCGGTCATGAGGCTGGCCGCGCCGGTGCTTGCCGGCGCCGCGCTCATATCGGCGCTGTCGTTCCTGGACGGCGAGTACGTCATGCCCAGGGCGTTTAAGAGGTCCGAGGACGTCATGCGGCGGCAGGTGAAGGGGATGCAGGACGTGAGCTTCCTCCGGCAGAACAGGGTCTGGATAAAGACCTCGAACGAGGACATGTGGAACATCGGTTATCTGGACCCGGTCGGCGGCGTCCTGTACGACGTGAACCTCATAAGGCTGGCGCGGGACATGGGGGGCTTCGACCTGATAATTTCCGCGGCGAAGGTTTACAAGTCGCCCGTCGGCCCCGCGTGGGCATTCGAAAACGGGGTCGAGCGCAGGTTCGACCCCTCGGGCGCGATAACGGAGTCGGCGTTCCAAAAACGGGAGTACGAAATGAGGGTGGAGTTTGCCGAGTTGAAGCGCGCCGAGAAGGCGCCGCAGGAGATGAACTTCGCGGAGATAACGGGTTACATACAACACATAAAAACCGCCGGGTACAACGACGTGCGGTACTCCGTGGACAGGTACGTCAAGCTGTCCTTTCCCCTCATAAGCGTGGTGATGGCGTTTATTTCCATCCCCCTGGGGCTCGGGGGCGGGGGACGCGCGACCGGCGCGCTTTCGGGGATAACCCTCACGGCGATAATAGGATTCGCGTTTTGGTTTTTGTTTTCGATGGGGGTTTCCATGGGGCACGGCGGCAAGCTCCCTCCTCTGGTCGCGGCCACCGGAGCCCACGTCCTCTTTCTTTCCGCCGCCGCGTACATGATGCTCTCCGGCCTGCCGTCGAGGGAATAGCGCGAATTAAATTTGGGGAAGGTTCCCGGAGAACCCGCCGGCAACCCCCCATTTTTCCGCGAAAATAAGGTATGATAATTTCCGTCCCCGGAAGCCGGGCCGGGGGAAAAGGCGTTAAAAAAGGGGGGGGATGAACAAAACCTTTGCGGCAATCGTCGAGTCCGCGGGATGAAACGGCCTGCCGACTAACATGAGAAACATCCGCTCGACGCTTATCCTCGTCGCGGCGCTGGCCGTTTCGGGCCGGGCCTTTGCGGCATCCTATTGGATAGACAACGACCACACCAACATCGGCTTTTCCGTGAAGCATTTGGAGGTCTTCTTCGTAAGGGGGAAATTTGGCGATTTCTCCGGCTACTTCGACTTCGACGAGAAGACGCTCGCCTTGACCAGGGCGACCGTGGGGATAACTGCGGAGACCGTCGACACCGGCGTGGCGAAACGCGACGAGGCCCTGCGCTCCAAGGACTTCCTTAACGTCGAAAAGTTTCCGGAAATCACCTTTAACTTGAAAAGTTCGCGGACCGACCCGGATAAAAAGATTCATGTCGTGGGCGACATCACGATCCGCAAAATAACAAAAGAGATCAAGCTGGACGGGGAGTATCTTGGGGCGGTGACGGACAACGTCGGGAACGAGCGGGTGGGGTTCACGGCGCGCGGCGTGATAAGGCGCGGCGATTTCGGGATCACCTGGAACCAACCGTTGGACACGGGGGGCAAGCTGGTGGGGGAAGAAGTTAAGATCACGCTGGACATAGAGGGGATTAAGAAAAGATAACAGGCGTCACGGCCGTGATTCGGAGCCAATACGGACCGTCGAAAAAATCGCCCCGGTTGATGATAAAATATTTGTTGAGGAGAGGATAAATGAAAAAATTATTGATGTTGATAACGGCGGCCGCCTTGTCCGCGGGTATGCCCGCGGCGGCGGCAGACTACAGGGTGGACAAGGACCACACGAGCATCGGTTTTTCGGTGAAACACATGGTGATTTCAAACGTCAAGGGGTACTTCAAGGATTATTCGGGGGGCTTCTCGTTCGACGAAAAAACAAAGACCCTCTCCAAGGCCGATTTGACGATTAAGGCCGCCACCATCAACAGCGAAGTCGCGGACCGCGACGCCGATTTGCGGTCCGAAAGATTTTTGAACGCGGAGAAATTTCCCAACATCACCTTTGCCCTTAAAAAATCGGAACTGTTGGGGGGGGACGCCATGCGGGTGGTCGGGAACCTGACCATTCGCGGCGTGACGAAAGAGGTCGTGCTTGAAGGGGAGTATCTCGGGTCGGCAAAAGACCCCAAGGGGAATCGGCGCGTGGGGTTCACCGCCGCTGGGAAAATCAAGCGGGGTGATTTTGGCCTCAAATGGAACCAATTACTCGAAACCGGCGGAGTGTTGGTGGGCGAGGAGGTAAAAATACTTATAGAGGTCGAAGGCGTCCTGAAACCATAGCGCGGCCCGTCGAGCCGAGCTTTTTCTTATGCGGCCGGCCCCGTGGATTTCCGCAAAATTCTCAAGTCCTCCGAAATAAAACGTCCGGCGGGTTGAAATGCCGCGAATTCCAAGTTCGTCGCAAAAGCACAGAAGGGGGGAGCCGTGCGGCCACGACGGGAAATAATGACAAAAAGCGCCTTGACGAAACAAATATAGGGTCTTATTAAGCATAAGTGAAAAAGGAAAAGGATGCTATTAAGACGGGCGATTTGGAGGACTAATGGGAAAGATTATAGGAATTGACCTCGGCACCACCAACTCGGTGGTGGCCATAATGGAAGGCGGCCAGCCCAAAGTCATTGTTAATGAAGAGGGTTCCAGGCTCACCCCCTCCGTCGTGGCGTTCGCCAAGGACGGCGAGATTCTCGTCGGGCAGGTGGCCAAAAGGCAGGCCATCACCAATCCCACCAACACGGTTTACTCCATAAAGCGCTTCATGGGGCGAAAATTCTCCGAGATTCAGGAGGAGATGAAAATGGTCCCCTACAAGGTCGTTGAGGGGCCGAACCAGGACGTCCGCGTGCTGGCCGGCGGCAAGCAGTACAGCCCCCCCGAGATATCCGCCATGATACTCGGCAAACTTAAAAAATCCGCCGAGGTTTACCTCGGGGAAAAAATCACCGAGGCCGTCATCACCGTCCCGGCCTATTTCAACGACGCCCAAAGGCAGGCGACCAAGGACGCCGGGCGCATAGCCGGGCTCGAGGTGAAGAGGATAATCAACGAGCCTACCGCCGCGGCGCTCGCCTACGGCCTGGACAAGTCCCGCGACCACATGATAGCGGTTTACGACCTGGGCGGCGGAACGTTCGACATCTCCATACTGGAGGTCGGCGACAACGTGGTGGAGGTGAAGGCCACCAACGGCGACACCCACCTGGGCGGCGACAACTTCGACCAGCGGATAATAGACTGGCTCGTGGCCGAGTTCAAGAAGGACCAAGGGATAGACCTGAGCAAGGACGCCATGGCGCTTCAGCGGCTCAAGGAGGCCGCGGAAAAGGCGAAGATGGAGCTGTCCTCCGTGGTCGAAACCGACATAAGCCTGCCGTTCATAACTGCGGACGCGACCGGCCCGAAACACATGAACGTAAAGCTGACCAGGGCCAGGTTCGAACAGATGATAGACGACTACCTGCAAAGGACGCTGGGCCCGCTGAAACAGGCGATGTCCGACTCCGGCTTGAACCAGGAGCAGATACAGGAGGCCGTGATGGTGGGCGGCTCCACCCGCGTGCCGAAGGTGAACGACATAGTCAAGGCGTATTTCGGCGGGCGCGAGCCGCACAAGGGCGTGAACCCGGACGAGGTCGTGGCGCTTGGCGCCGCTGTCCAAGCCGGCGTGCTTGGGGGCGAGGTGAAGGACATCCTCCTTCTTGACGTCACGCCGCTTTCGCTGGGCATCGAGACCCTCGGCGGCGTCCTGACCAGGCTCATCGAACGCAACACGACCATACCGACCCGCAAGAGCGAGGTGTTCTCCACTGCGGCGGACGGGCAGACCTCCGTGGAGATCCACGTCCTTCAGGGAGAGCGCGAGATGGCGCGGGACAACCGCACGCTCGGCAGGTTCCACCTGGACGGCATCCCGGCCGCCCCGCGCGGCGTGCCGCAGATAGAGGTGTCGTTCGACATCGACGCCAACGGCATAGTCCACGTGGCCGCCAAGGACAAGGGGACCGGCAGGGAGCAGAAGATAACGGTGACCTCCAGCTCCGGCCTCAACGAGGACGAAATAAAGAAGATGGTGAAGGACGCCGAGTCCCACGCGGACGAGGACCGCAAGAAGCGCGAGGCGGTGGACGCCCGCAACAACGCCGACAGCCTCGTCTACCAGACCGAGAAGACGCTCGATGAGAACAAGGACAAGGTGGGCGCGGACGTGAAGACCCAGGTCGAGGACGCCCTGGCCAAATGCAAGAAGGCGATGGATGGCTCCGACGTGGCGGCCATCAAGGCCGAGGCGGAAAACCTGCGGAAGGCCTCGCACAAAATGGCGGAGGCGATCTACCAGCAGGCCTCCTCCCAATCCGGACCCGGCGGGGGCCAGGGGCCGGGCGGCGCGGCTGGCGGCGAAAAAGGAAACGTAGTCGACGCCGAGTTCGAGGACGCAAAGAAATAAAGTTAAATATGCCGACTGATCGGGGCGTAGCTCAGCGGTAGGGCTTTAGATTCTGGATCTAACGGTCGCTGGTTCGAATCCAGCCGCCAATGAATGTCCTTGGATTAGCATTGGAGGCCGATTCCCCGCCTCCCCACTCTTGTCATTCTCGCGGTACTTGTCCTTGACGGCGGGGGAAGAGGGATATGCGGTCTGGCGGAGCAAGATGCGGCTAGGTCGAGGGCTTCGGAGAATAGGCGGATGCCGAACTTAATCTGGTGGCGCGGAATTCATTCCGCGATTGCCTCGTCAGAGGCAATGCATTTCAAAAATGCTTGTGCGCACTTCGGATTCATCACGGGCTAAATTACACTGCCATCTTTTCGAAGATGGCAGTGTGAAAAAGACGGAACACCCTTCGAGTGTCCGCTTTTTTCCGTGCCACCAATACAGGGGGAGGATCGGTTTTGAATTATTCGGTGAGGATGTATCGGTAGGGGTTGACCGGAACCCCGTGCAGGCGAACCTCGTAATGCACGTGGGGGCCGGTGCTCCGACCGGTGCTTCCGACGCGGGCCAACAGTTGACCGCGCTTCACGTGCTCGCCGCGCTTAACGACTATCTTGGAGTTGTGCCCGAATCGGGTGACGATTCCGTACCCGTGGTCTATCTCGACGAAGTTCCCGAATCCGCTGTCATGCGAAACGTTCATAACCACGCCGTTGGCCGGGGCGACCACCGGCGAGTCTATATGGGTTGATATGTCCAGCCCCTCGTGGAATTCCTTCATCCCCGTGAAGGGGGAAACCCTGTAGCCGAAGCCGCTTGTCACCCATCCGCGGGCCGGCCAGACCGACGGGGTCGAGGTGAGAAGGGACGACTGGTCCTTGAAGTACCCGTCCAGCTCGTGGAAGCTTATCTCCTGTTTGAGGGCCCTTGATTCAAGCTTTACTATGTCGTCGTCAAGCTGGTTGAGGAGCCCCTGCGTGTATTTTTCCTGTGCCTGGCCAAGTCCGTCGGAATTGCTCGGGCCGCCAACGCCGAACGCGTCGTTGTTGCCGGCGACGCGCGTGCCGTTGTCCAGCGCGGTTATTATGCGTAGTTTCTTGTCGAATTTTTCCAGCCGGGCCAGCTTGCCTTGGAACTCGTCCACCTTAAGGGCGAACCTTTGCAGTTCCTGCTTCTGTATCATGGACAACTCCCGAAGCCGGTCGACCTCGTCCATGTGGATGTTGACCTGGAACATGGCGTAGGAGACGTAGAGGAAAAAAAGTAGGCCGGTCGCGGCGATGCCAAGACCGATTTTTACGACGTTTTTGGGCACGCTGAAACGCCTCATCCTTCCGGCCAGGCCGGCCATCAGGATTACCGTGTACTTCTCGGACATAAAACGCCCGACTTTCAGCTTAGTGTTCTTAAAAAAAGCCACTCACACTCACCTACTTAATACGGTTTTTAGTCAAACCTCACCAGCGGATAACTCTAGCATATTATTACGAGGCCAGTCAATTTTTTTGGGCATGATGGACCCTATGGGAAAAAGGCCCCCTTACCCGGACAATTCCGCCAACGATTTTCGGATTATAGTCCCGACGTCCGCGCCGGGATTTCCGCCGAAGACCTTCGCCACGGCCCTCTCCGCATGGGCCTTTTGGTATCCCAGGTTAACAAGCGCCGCCACGGCGTCACCCGTGGTCGCATCGGCCACCGTCCGGCCCCCGGTTTGGGGGAATTGCGGGCCGAGCTTGTCCTTAAGCTCCATTATTATCCGCTCGGCGGTCTTCCCTCCCACCCCAGGCACGCGCGACAACGCCGACTTGTCCCCGCCCAAAACGGCGGCGCGAAAGGAGTCCGCCTTGATGCCCGAAAGCACCGCGCAGGCGAGCTTCGGGCCGACCCTCGTGACCGATATGAGCTTTAGGAACATCTCCTTTTCCGCCGCGTCCGCGAAACCGTAGAGGAGGAAGGCGTCCTCCCTGACAATCGTGGCGGTCGGGATGAACGTCTGCGCCCCCCCCTCCGGCAACGCCTCGAAACAGCCGAGCGTGATGAAGACGTTGTACCCAACGCCTGCGACCTCTATGACCGCGCTCTGCGGACTCTTTTGGACGAGAGTTCCACGAAGGAATGCTATCATTTGCCCGCCGCGTTTTTGGCGCCCGCCGCCGCCCGCGCCCCGTCGCCCGCCAGGCCGGATGCGGCCTCGAGCCTGCTTCGCATCGGGGCCGAATGAACGTGGCATATGGCGGCCGCCAGGGCGTCGGTGACGTCCTCCGGCTTTGGCGCGGCCTTCAAGCCCAATATCCTGCGGGTCATGTCGGCGACCTGGCTTTTTTCCGCCCTGCCGCCCCCGGTGAGGGCCTTCTTAACCTGCAGGGCGGAGTATTCATAAACCGTGACGCCGGCCATCAGCGCCGACAAAAGCGCCGCGCCCCTGGCCTGCCCCAGCACGAGCGCGGAGCGCGCGTTCGCGGCGAAAAAAACGGTCTCCACCGCCGCCTCGTCCGGGTTGTATTGGGCGATTATTTCCGAGAACGCCTCGAAGATGTATTTCAATTTTAGGTTGGGATCCTTCGTCTCGGGGGGCCTCACGACCCCGTATCCGACGGCGGAGAGCCGACCGCCGTTCTCCTCCACCACCCCGTATCCGGCGACCCTGCTTCCGGGGTCAATCCCCAGCACCCTTTTTACGGCGGTCATTCCGAGGCTATGGCTTCCATCACCTCGTCCGAGACGTCGAAGTTGGCGTACACCTTTTGCACGTCGTCGTGGTCGTCCAGCGCCTCCATAAGCTTTAGCATGGAGCGCGCCTTGTCTTCCTCCAGCTTCACGGTGGACTGCGGAATCATGGTCAGCTCCGCCAGTATGGGGACGAGTTTTTTTTGCTCCACCGCGTGTTTCACCGCGTCGAACAGCTCGTACGGGGTGGTCACCTCGTAATAATCCTTTTGGGCCGTCAGGTCCTCCGCCCCGGCGTTGAGCACGATATCAAGCAGTGCGTCCTCGGATATCTGGCTTTTTGGAATCGTAAAAAACCCTTTTTTGGAGAACATCCAGTTGACGCAGCCGCTCTCGCCCATGTTGCCGCCGTGCTTGCTAAGGATGGAGCGGACCTCCGAGACGGTCCGGTTTTTGTTGTCCGTCGTCACGGTGATGAGCATCGCGACGCCCCCCGGCCCGTACCCCTCGTAGGTGGCGTCCTCGTAGTGTTGCCCTTCCAGTGCGCCGGTCCCCTTTTTTATGGCGCGGTCAATGTTGTCGGCGGGCATGTTGACGGCCTTCGCGGAGAGAATTGCGCCCCTAAGGCGCGGGTTGGCGTTCTGGTCGCCGCCGCCGATGCGGGCGGCCACGGTTATCTCCTTTATGACCTTGCTCCAGACCCTTCCGCGCTTGGCGTCCAGGGCGCCTTTTTTGTGTTTTATCGTAGCCCATTTGGAATGACCCGACACGCCGTTTCCCCCTAGTTAAAAGTTTGCAAGTTGGACCTACGGGTCAAGTCTAGCATACCGGCGCCGACATTTTGTACCCCGTAGTTTGTACCTAGCCGCGCCCCCGCCATTGTCATCTCTGAAAGCGCGCCTTTGGTCAAGCCATATTTTTCCATACCTTACTTCCATTATTTCTTCCATAACCGTTCTACGAGCAAAGGTTTCCCGTAATCCCCAACCGATGGCCGTTTTCCGGAGTCATCTCTTC
>JACQBU010000063.1 GCA_016194375.1 Nitrospinota bacterium | reverse complement strand
GGTGAATTCCCGGACTTCGCCGAGCTTGAGCCCGGCCATCGCTTCGTCGTTGAAGGACTCGATGGCCCGCTCGTCGGCGCAGGCGAAGGTGAACCAGGCGGTCGTGCAGATGTCAAAAAAGCACGAGGTGAGGCTGGTGGCCACAAACGACTGCCACTACCTTGAGAAAAGGCATTGGGAGGCGCACGACGCCCTATTGTGCATCGGCACCGGCAAGCTGTTGGGCGACGCCAACCGGCTCAGGTACGGCGCCGGGGAATTTTACGTGAAGTCGGCGGACGAAATGCGGGCGCTTTTCTCCGAACTGCCCGAAGCCATAAAAAACACCCGGGAGGTGGCGGACAAGTGCAACATTGACTTCAGGCTGGGCCAGTACCACCTGCCGGCATACTCAGTTCCGGGCGACGAAACGCCGGGCCAGTACCTTGAGGACCTCGTGGCCCACAATCTATCGGATAGGCTGGCGGACTCCGGAAACGCCGCGCCCGATTCGGAGGCGGGGTATAGGGAAAGGGTGGCGCTCGAACTGGAAGTCATAAAGAAGATGAATTTTGCCGGCTACTTCCTCATCGTCTGGGACTTCATCGAGGAGGCCAAAAAGCGCGGAATACCGGTCGGGCCGGGCAGGGGAAGCGCGGCGGGAAGCTTGGTCGCGTACTCCCTGGGCATAACCGACATAGACCCGATGAAATACGGGCTACTATTCGAGCGGTTTTTAAATCCGGACCGCATTTCAATGCCGGACATAGACATTGACTTCTGCATGGACAGGCGCGACGAAGTGATCAAATACGTCCGAGAGAAATACGGCGCCGACAACGTGGCGCAGATAATAACCTTCGGCACCATGAAGGCCCGCGGGGTGATACGCGACGTCGGGCGCGTTCTCGAGCTTCCGTATGGCGAGGTGGACCAGATAGCCAAGCTCGTGCCGGAGGCTCCGGACATGACCATCGAGAAGGCGATGAAGGCCGAGAAAAGGCTCCCCGAAATGGAAAAGAAGGATCCGAGGGTCAAGAAACTGATGGAGATAGCCAGGGTGCTCGAGGGGCTTTCAAGACACGCCTCGACCCACGCCGCCGGAGTCGTCATCGCGCCCTCGAACCTCACGGATTTCCTGCCGCTGTTTAAAACCAGCAAGGGGGACGTCGTGACCCAGTTTTCGATGACCGACATAGAAAAGCTGGGCCTCCTTAAGATGGATTTCCTCGGCCTTCGGACGCTCACGGTGATCGACTGGACCGAAAAGCTCGTGAGGGCGACAAAAAACCCCGACTTCTTCGTACGCAAGCTCCCGATGGACGACCCGGCCACGTTCGCGCTTCTCTCGTCCGCAAAGACGCTCGGAATATTCCAGCTGGAGTCGTCAGGAATGAGGGACATACTGCGAAAGCTAAAGGCTCAGGCGTTCACTGACATCATCGCACTCGTGGCACTTTTTCGCCCCGGCCCCCTTGAGAGCGGCATGGTCGACTCCTTCATCAAGAGAAAGCACGGCCTGGAGAAGGTGGAGAACATCCTGCCCCAAATGAACGACGCCCTGGCCGAGACGTATGGAGTAATGGTGTATCAGGAGCAGGTGATGAAACTCGCCAACGAGCTGGCGGGGTTCACCATGGCGCAGGCGGACACGTTGAGAAAGGCCATGGGAAAGAAGGACAAGGACGTCATGGCGGCCCAGCGGGACGCGTTTGTAAGCGGCGCCAAGACGAAAAAGATAGACCCGAAAAAGGCCGGGGCCGTGTTCGACCTCATCGAGAAGTTCGGCGGATACGGCTTCAACAAGTCCCACTCCGCCGCATACGCGCTGTTGAGCTACCAGACCGCGTATCTCAAGGCGCACCACCCGCGCGAGTACATGGCCTCGCTTTTGACGAGCGAAATGGACGACACGGACAGGGTCGTCCAATACCTTAGCGAGTGCAGGGAGATGGGCATCACCGTTTCTCCGCCGGACATCAACAGAAGCGTCGCCAAATTCACCGTCTCGGGCGACGCCATAATATTCGGGCTCGCCGCCGTGAAGGGCGTGGGAGTCGCCGGAGTCGAGGAGATAATTCGCGCGCGGGGGGAGGGGGGCGCTTTTCGGTCGTTTCCCGATTTCTCCCGGCGGCTGGACATGAGGCAGGTCAACCGAAGGGTGCTCGAGGCTCTCATAAAATGTGGCGCGTTCGACGCCCTGCACCCGAACCGCGCTCAGATATTCGCCTCGCTTGACGACGTCATCCGCGAGGCCGCCGCCGCCCGCGACGACCTAAAAAAGGGGCAGGCCAACATGTTCGCCCAAATCGAGACGGAGGAGGAGAGGGCGGCTCGGCTCATCAAGCCGGCCGAGGAATGGCCGGAGCGGACGCGGCTTGACTACGAGAAGGAGACCCTCGGGTTCTACATCTCAGGCCACCCTCTCGAGCGGCACAAGAGGGACATGAGACTGCTGGTGACGCATCATGCGGCGACAATCGGAGAGGTGGAGAACAAGCGCGAGGTCAGGCTCTGCGGGGTGGTCAGCGCGCTGAGGACCCAGATGACGAAAAAAAAGGAGACGATGGCCCACGTGACGCTGGAGGACCTGACCGGAAGCGTGAAAATGTTGGTGTGGCCGGAGCTGTTCTCGCAAACCGCCCGGTTGCTAGAGTCCAACGAGCCGGTCTTCGTGCGCGGCAAGACCGACAAGGACGAGACCGACGTAAAGATAATAGCCGATGAGATACTGCCAATAATGAAGGCCAAGGAGAAGCTTACGGGCGCCGTGCACCTGAACATCAACATCGTGGGGCTCGAGGAACCGGCGCTGGAGGAATTAAAAGAAATCGCATCCAGGCACAAGGGCGCGAGCAGGCTCGTGCTTTATTTCACCTTCCCGGACAAAAGCAGGCTTCGCGTGGGCGCGTCGGACAAATACAAGGTGAGCGCAAGCGAGGCCTTTCTCGCCGAAGTGGAGGAAGTCCTGGGCGCCGATTCGGTCTATTGCTCGTGAGGGGAAGATGGAACTGCTGAGCGCTTTATTCGAAATTGTCATGCATCTGGACAAGCACCTCCACAACGTCACCGCGGACTACGGCGCGTGGACCTACGCGATACTGATGGTGATAATCTTCGCCGAAACCGGGCTTGTGGTGACCCCGTTTCTACCGGGAGACTCCCTCCTTTTCGCCACGGGGGCTGTGGCCTCCTCCATGGGCACCTTGAACGTCGGGGCCGTTTTCGGCCTCCTGTTTGCGGCGGCCGTGGTGGGAAACCTGTCGAACTACGAGGTCGGGTTGCGCCTCGGCCCGGTCGTCTTCAATAAAGAGGACTCGAGGATATTCAACCGGGAGTACCTTGTGATGACGCAAAGATACTTCGCGCGTTACGGGGGGAAAACCGTGGTCATAGGGCGCTTCATACCGATAGTGAGGACGTTCGCCCCGTTTGTGGCGGGGATGTGAGGGATGTCGTGGCGGGAGTTCATGAAGTACAACGTATTCGGCGCGTTTTTGTGGGTCGGACTGTTCTTGGCGGCCGGTTACTTTTTTGGCAACGTGCCGGCGGTTAAAAGGAATTTTTCCCTCGTCATTATCGCCATAATCTTCGTCTCGATCCTGCCGGCCGTACTCGAGTTCGCGCGCCACAGAATGTTTGCGCGTGAGAAATAACCTTCTCAACCTCGTCGTCCTCGCCTGTCTTTCGATCCTTGTATATTTAAACTCGTTTGGCAACCAGTTCGTTTGGGACGACGAAAACTTCATCGTTCGCAACAAGCTAATCCAACAGGACCAACCGACGCCGAAATATTTCCTGGAGGGGACGGAAAACTTATACAGGCCGCTTCGAACCATGTTGTATTCGGCCACCTACCGCGTCGGCGGGCTTAATCCGGTAAGTTACCATTTGGTCGGCAAACTCCTTAACGCCCTCACGGTCTGCGTGCTTTACGCGCTTATCGTCCTGCTGTTCGGAAGCCGGGAAGGCGCGTTTTGGGGCGCGCTGTTGTTCGCGCTCCACCCGTTGCATACGGAGAGGGTCGCGTGGATAACGGCGAGCTACGACATTTTGGGCGATTTCTTCTGGCTTTCCGCATTCGCCTGCTACGTCGCCGGGAAACGCGGGGTTGGTCGGGGATATGTCGCGTGTTCCCTGCTGTTATTCTTTGTCGGGCTTCTTTCCTCCGAGACGGCGGCCGTGACGCCCTTCGTCATAATCCTGTACGACATGACGTTGGGACGGGAAAAGGACGTCGTGTCGGAACCGAACGCGCGTCCCACTGGGGGGGCGATTCTCTCCAAATTTGTTTGGATCCCGTATTTCGTCATCCTATCGGGCTACATTTTGTTGCGATTCAGCGTGTTGGGCATAATTTCGCGAACCGGCGAGTCCGCGCTCGGCCTCGGTTCTTTCGGGATATTTGTGACGATGAGCGGCGTGGTCGCGCAGTATTTCAAGCTGATGCTGTTCCCGTGGCCGTTGGTTCCGATTCACGAGGTGGAGCAGGCCGCCGCCCCGTACTCGGCCTCGCTTTTGGCCTCGGCGGCCGGGGTCGCCTCCGCGGTGGTCGCGGCGCTGTTGTATCTGCGGAAAAGGCCCGGGGCGGCGTTTTCGTTTCTTTGGTTCTTCGTGGTAGTTTCGCCGAACCTTAACATCATCCCCACGGGAACCTTCATGGCCGAGCGATACGTTTACCTCCCTTCCGCAACGCTCTCTTTCTTTGTGGCGCTGGCGTTCTTGAATACCTCCGGCCGGCGCCGCGTACTCCTTGCCGTCGGTTGCGCGCTCGTCGCCGCCGCGTATTTTGCCGCGACGACCGTCCGCAACAAGGACTGGAGAAACGAGGTGGCGTTGTGGGCCTCCGCGGTAAACGCGGACCCGATTGGAACCAACGTCGCGGTCGCCAATTTTTCTTCGGTGCTAAGGTCCTCCGGCCAATCGTTAGAAGCGGAAAAAATACTGCTTAACGCGCTCAAGGAAAACCCGAGGAAAATTTTTGTGTTGATGGAGCTCGGGGAAATATACCTGGAGTCGGGCCGGCTGGACGAGGCCGAGAGAAGCCTTCGAAAAATTCCCCCGCACTCGCGCGTCCAATATCGAATCATTTACGACATGGCCCAAATCAGGATAAAACAGGGAAGGTACGCCGAGGCCGAAAAAATGCTCGGGGACGTGCTTGAAGTGCATCCGGACGCGCCAAAAACCTTCATCAGTTACGTTTCGACACTTTTCGCGCAAGGGAAACCCACCTGGCCCGGGCATTTCATAGCGGCCTACGCCGCTTCGGGAAACATCGACTTCCTTGCGAATCTGGCGAATTTTTACCTTCTCTCCGGTAAAAATGCGACTGCCGTTAACATAGCGAAAATCGGCCTTTCCGTCGACCCTTCCAACATGCTTTTGAAACAGGTCTTGGAAAACGCGGCTCGAAGCCCGAAATAAGTCGGCCATCCCCGCCGACGGAGTCCCGGTCGTATTATTTATCCGCGCGGGTGGGCCTTGGCGAGTATTCCGGCGAGGCGGGTTCGGTTGACGTGGGTGTATATCTGCGTCGTGGTTATGCTGGAATGCCCGAGCATCATCTGCACCGCCCTCAGGTCGGCCCCATTTTCCAGCAGGTGTGTCGCAAATGAATGTCTGAGGGCGTGGGGGGATATTTTCCCCCTTATGCCGGCGGTCAGGGCGTATTTTCTTATTATGAGCCAGAACATCTGCCGTGTCATAGGTTTTCCGAGTCGGGTGAGAAAAAGCTCGGGGGGGTTCGACTTTCTTACGTAGTGGGGGCGTGTTTTTAGATAATTTCTTATTTTGTCCGCCGCGTGGTCGCCCATCGGAACAAGCCGCTCCTTGGAGCCCTTGCCCATCGTAGTGACGAATCCCGCCGTGAGGTTGACCTCACCCGTCCTTATATTCACCAGCTCCGAAACCCGCAGTCCCGTGGAATACATGAGCTCCAGCATCGCGGCGTCCCTGACACCGTCGTCGGTCCTGACGTCGGGCTTTTTTAGTAGGAGCTCGACCTGCGCCGTGTTCAGTGCGCGGGGAAGATATCTGGCCGAGGAGGGGGTTTCCATGTTTTCAACTGGATTCGAGCCGGACTTGGTCTCAGCGGTGCGGTAGCGGTAGAACGCCTTTATCGCGGAAAGTTTTCGCGCGCGCGTCCTTGCCGACGCCCCCTTTTTTTCCATCAACATCCTGAAGTATTCCACGACGTCAGACGGTCGTATTGCACCCAGGGATTCCGGGTCGCGAACCTTGAAAAAATTTAGGAAATCTTCTAGGTCGGAGTGGTAGGCGGAGACGGTGTTTTCGGACAGGTTCCGCTCCACGGCAAGATGTGAAAGCCACTCGTCCAAAAGCGGGTTCATCAGTTGTACCCTTCGGTCTGCCTCAAGAACGGGTTGTGCTCCTTTTCATATCCGATTGTGGTGGTTTCGCCGTGGCCGGGATACACCACCGTGTCGTTCGGCAGCGAAAAAAGTCGTTCCTTTATTGATTTTACAAGTTGGTCGTGGTTTCCGCCGGCCAGGTCGGACCTACCGACGGACGCCCTGAAAAGCGTGTCGCCGACTATTAGAATCCCCCGCGCGTAAAGGGATATCCCGCCCTGAGTGTGGCCCGGCGTGTGTATGACTTTGACGGCGTAATCGTCGCATACGTCTACCGATTCGCCGTCCGTCAGGGAGTCGTCGTTTTTAGGCGGGGACGAAATCCCCAGGTACCTTGCCATCTCCTTTTGCTCCGGGTTGTCCAGCATCCATTCGTCGTCGGCGTGGCAAAGGAAGGGCAACCCGAAGTGTTCCGTGAGTTTGGCGACGGCTCCGGTGTGGTCGGCGTGGCAGTGCGTGGCTATGACCATCCCCGGCTTGAGCCCGTTGTCCTCGACGAATTTAATTATTTTCGCGGAGCTGTCGCCGGGGTCCACGATTATCGCGGACTTGTGTTCCTCGCAATACAAGACGTGGCAGTTCACGTCGATGGGCCCCACGGTCAGGACAGAAACTTTTAGCCCCATTGGTTTTCCCACCCGCGCTTCGGCCGGGCTCTACCCGTAAAAATCGGGTTAGGATTCCTGATTAATCTGTTTGTCTATCGTCAGGATCCCCCTGTTATCGGCGTCCTTCCTAAGCGCGGCCTGCCATTCGCGCAACGCGGCTCTCCCCTTTTCGAATGCGATGCCCGCCTTGATCTTACCCCGCTCCTTGTCGAATTCGGCCATGTCGGCGGTTTTTTTCTCTGCAACGGTTATCACGTACAACGTGTCGCCAATGCCAACCTTGTCATATGCGCCTGGTTTGAGGGCAAACGCCGCCGTTATAAGCGAATTCCCCTGTTGGATTCCGTCCACCGCGTTGTCGTGCCTCTTTACGAAGCCGCTTTCCTTCGGCAGTTCCTTGGCCTCCTTCGAGGCCGACTTCAGGTCCGCACCGGCGCGGACGTCCTTGAGTATGGCGTCCGCCATTTCCCCGGCAAGCCTCGATTCCTCTTCCTTTCTGAAGACCTCCTCGACCTCTTTCCTAACCTCGGCTAGTTGCGGTTGATGCGGCGGGATGACGTCCAAAAGGCGAATGATGTGGAACGCGCCCATCGCCTCGACGGGACCGGCCGTTTCGCCCTTATGAATCTCGAATGTCCGTTTTACCAGCGGTTCGGAGCCTTGCAGGTTTTCCGTCCGCTCCCCGGCCTTGAGGGTATAAATGCCGTGATTACATTTATGCGTTTTGGCGAGTTCTTCGAGCGATTTGCCCGATTTGTCCGCAAGAATGAGCGAGATGCGGCGCTGGGCCTCGAGCCTCGCCGCGTCATTAACGAGCTTTTCCCTGATGCTCTTCGCCGCCTCCTCGAATTTCAACGGTCCTGCCGCGTGTTTTTCCTCGACCTTGATAATGTGCCAGCCGAAGTTTGTCTTAACCAAGTCGCTTATTTTCCCGGCGGGGAGGGCAAACGCCGCCTTGTCGAACTCCGGCACCATCCTTCCGCGCGGGAAGAACCCGAGGTCGCCGCCTTGTTTCGCCGAGCCGGCGTCGTTGGAATATTTTTTCGCCATTTCGGCAAAATCGGCGCCCTTCTTCAATTTGTCCAGGACGGAAAGGGCTTTTTTGGCCGTTTCGGCCATCGCCTCCGGGGTCGGATTTTTCGGCGTCTCGAAAAGAATATGCCTCGCGCGAACCTCGTCCTCCTTCGTCACAAAATCGGATTTGTGGGCGTCGTAGTAAGTTTGCACTTCAGAGTCGCTTATTTTCTGTCCGGAGCGAAAATCCTCCGGGTGCGCGGTGACGCGCTCGACTTTTCTCTGCTCGGGAAGGGTGAAGCGGAAGGACTCCTTTTTCATCCGCTCCTCGAGCGTTTTGTCGTCCACCTTCACCTTTGACGCGACGGCCTGGCGCGTGACGGCCAGGTACCTTATTTTCAACTGCTCATTGTTCGACGTGAAGGCGTTCCTCACCTCTTGGTCGGTGACGGGAACCGAATCGGATATCAGTCTGGTTATTTTTCTGACCATCAGCTCGCGGCGCATCCGCTTCTCGTACTCCTTGGGGGTGAGTCTGTTCGCCTTTAGCACGGCGAAAAAGGCCGCCTTGTCGAACCTTCCGTCCCTTTGGAAGTCCTTGGTGTTCCCGATGGTCATCTTCAACTCGGCCTCGGTCACGGACATCCCGGCGTCCTGCGCGGCCTGGTACTCCAGGCGGTCCATGATGACGGAGTCCAAGGCGATTTTTTCCACATTGAACTGCTTTATCATGTCGCTCGAAAACTCTTGGCCGCCGAACATCTCGCGCAGGTTCCTGAGGGTCGAGTCGTAGTACAGCTTGTACTCGGCCTGGGTGATTGGCGTCCCCGCCACCCTGGCGACGGGCTTCTCCCTTTTGTCGCGCCCGTATCCCCAAACGACGACTATCGTGCCGATGAATGCCAGCACCAAAGTCCACAAAATGGTCTTCACAAACAGCCCGGAGGCCCTGTCCCTAAGTATTTGAAGCATTCCTTACTCCTGTTTTCCGCGTACGTTCAGTTTTATTAATTTCTCGTCGGCCATAACCGCCTCCTGCGAGGCCGGGTAATTATCACGTATTTTTCCCAAAATTGCCCTCAAATCTTCCCGCGACCCCGTTTTTTCCGTTATCTCGGCGGCGCGCCAAAGGGCGGCGGGGGCCTTGGTGGACTTCGGGTAGTTGGCGGCGGTCAGTTTAAACGCCTCCACGGCTTCCCTTGCCCTGCCTTGGTTGGCAAGCGCCTCGCCGATCCAGTACTGCGAGTTGTAGCTTAACTCGCTGTTGGGATAGCGTTTGAGGAACTCCGAAAATTTTGCGCCGGCCTTGTCGTAGTTTCCGTTGAGAAAATCGTCGTAGGCGGCGTTGTAAAGGTCGTCCTGGGAGGCGGCCTCTGGTTCGCCCGTGGATTCCGTCTCCTCGTCCGCCTCCTTTGGCGGTCTCCCTTTTACCTTATCCGCCTTCTTGGGGGATTTTTCTTTTTCCTTTTTTTTCTTCTTGTCGGCAGTTTTGGGGGAGGACTGCCTTAGCTCCTCAAGCCGGGTCGAGACCGCGGCCAACTCTTCGCCAAGCCGCGCCGAGGCGTCCAACTGTTTGTCAAGACGGGCCGAGACCGCGGCGAACTGTTCGTCAAGCCGGGCCGTGACGGCGGCGGACTGTTCGTCAAGCCGCGCCTTGACGGCGGCAGACTGTTCGCCGAGTTGGTTTCGCATGGTTTCAATTTTTTGGGTGTTAGCCAGAAAGGACTCGGTCATGGCGCGGTGTTCGTCCCGCAACTTGGCCTCCAGCTTGTTGAGCCTCTCCTCCTCCTGTTTGAGGCGATAGACGACCTCGTCGATGCTTCCGCCTATGACGTTGAGGCGCTCGTTTAGGGAGTTGTGCTCCTCCTTGTCGTCGGCGCTGTTCCGCAACATGGTTTTGAGGTTGTCGTCGATTCGTTTTTGCTTGGCCTCGATGTCGACAAGCACCTTCGTCTGTATCGCGGCGAGTGTCGCCTCCAACCGTTTTTGGTTCGCCCTAATCTCATCGGAAGATTTCGAGTTTTGTCGCTCAAGGTCGCCGAGCCTGTTTTGTACGCCGACCACGTCCTCTCGCATGGCGCAGGAGACCGCGAGCAGGGACGTCCAAATCAGCGCCGCGCGGAGTCTCATGCCTGCAGGGTGGTTTCGGAGGGGTTCTATTCTACTTTGCCGAACTGTACCCTGCGATTTTTTGCCCAGGCCTCTTTGTTGTGCCCCGGGTCCGCGGGTTTTTCCTCGCCGTAGCTTATGGTGTACAGGTTCGATTCGCCGACCCCGAGGGAAAGGAGGTATTTCTTGACGGAAAGGGCCCTGCGCTCGCCCAAGGCCAGGTTGTACTCCGCCGTGCCGCGCTCGTCACAATGCCCCTCGACGGCGACCTTCATCGACTGGTGGTCCTTTATAATCTCGGCGTTTTTCGCCAACACGCCCCGGTATTCCGGCTTTACGTCGTATTTGTCGAAATCAAAGTAAACAGTCCCAAGACCGTCGATGAAGGTTGTTGAAGCGGCTTGTTCCGAAAGGCGCCTTTGCTCCTCGGCCTTTTTTTGGCTTTCCAGCTCCGCGTTGCGCGCCCTTTCGCGCTCCATCTCCTCCCGTCTGGCGGTTTCCTCGGGGCTGGGCGTGATCACGACCTCGGACGGCGGTGGAGGGGGGGCGGCGCCCTCCGTTTTTGCCTTGGAGCTGGCGCACCCCGCCAAATAAAATGCGGCCGACAGGACGACCGCGAAACTCAAGATTCCCTTAATTCTCATCACCATCTCCTAATCATTTGGGCGGCTCATCGACAAATCCGCGCCTTTGGCCTTGTTAATTGGATAAAACTAAATCAACAGACGGGATGTTACCAAATAACTCCGTGAGATTCAAATATCCGCGCCCGCCGCCCCGGGGCCGACGATCGTGGAAAAATGGCGAAGATTTTTCATTGAAAAAGCAACCGGCTCTGATAAAGTGTTTCGGTTGTAAACTTATGAACGGTTCTTTTCCGGCCGGAAGTCCGGAAAAGGCGGCGATAAACCATGGATGTCGGGGTAAATGGAAGAACAAGTGGAAGATAAGCACGAGGGTCTTTACGAGCCGTCGTTTGAACACGACTCGTGCGGCGTTGGGTTCGTGGCCGACCTTGACGGAAAAAAGACCCACAAGACGATAAGGAACGGAATACAAATACTCGAGAACTTGGAGCATCGCGGAGCCTCGGGCGCGGAGAAAAACTCCGGCGACGGCGCGGGGCTGACGCTCCAGACTCCCGACGAGTTTTTCAGGAAAAAGGGCTCGAACCTCGGCTTTGCGTTGCCGGACGAGGGAAACTACGCGGTGGGGATGGTGTTCCTGCCCAAGGATGACGGCGCGCGCGAAAAAATCATGGCGATATTCAAAAAGTGCGTCGAGGAGGAAGGCCAGGAGCTCCTGGGGTGGAGGAGGGTGCCCACCGACAACCACATGCTTGGCGCGTCCGCCCTGAACGCCGAGCCGCACATCAGCCACGCGTTCGTAAGGCGGGGAAAAAACGTGGCCGACCAGGACGCGTTCGAACGGAAGCTGTACGTAATTCGCAACCATTCCAAAAAACTGGTGCAAGAAAGCGGGATTAAGGACGCCGGGACGTTTTACGTCGCCTCCCTTTCCAGCCGGACCCTGTGCTACAAGGGGATGCTCACGGCGTCGCAGTTGTCGGCATATTTCCCGGACTTGAGCGACGACAGCCTGAAGTCGGCCCTGGCGCTCGTCCACAGCAGGTTCTCCACGAACGTCATGCCGTCCTGGCCTCTGGCGCACCCGTTCCGGTTCCTCGCCCACAACGGCGAGATAAACACGCTGAGGGGCAACATCAACTGGATGAGGGCAAGGGAGGCGCTGTTCGCGCCCGACCTCTTCACGACGGACGAGCTGGATAAACTGCGGCCCGTCATAGACGACGGTCAGTCCGACTCGGCCATCCTGGACAACGTGGTGGAGCTCCTCGTCCTGAACGGGCGCTCCCTGCCGCACGTTATGATGATGCTGATACCGGAGGCGTGGGCCAGCGACAAGGAGATGAGCGCGACCAAAAAGGCGTTCTACGAGTTCCACGCGACCCTCATCGAGCCGTGGGACGGCCCCGCGTCCATCGCCTTCACCGACGGCCGGATAATCGGCGCGACGCTGGACAGAAACGGACTGCGGCCGTCCCGCTATCTCCTCACCCACGACAACGTCCTGGTGATGAGCTCGGAGGCGGGGGTGCTGGACTTCCCGCCGGAGAGCATAAGGCTAAAGGGCAGGCTCCAGCCGGGCCGGATGTTCGTGGCGAGCCTGGAGGAGGGGAGGATAATCCCCGACGACGAGATAAAGGAGAGGATGGCCGGCGCGAAACCTTACGCAAAATGGCTTGAGGAAGGCAGGGCGACCACGGCGGACTTCCCGCCCGTCAAGTCAAAATATAAGAACGACTTCCCCACGTTGGTGCGAAGGCAGTCCGCGTTCGGCTACACATTCGAGGACCTGAAGATGATTCTCGCCCCGATAGCGCAGGCGGGGGAGGAGCCGGTCGGCTCCATGGGGAACGACGCGCCGCTTGCGGTGCTGTCCGACAGGCCCCATCTGCTTTTCAACTACTTTTACCAGCTTTTCGCGCAGGTCACGAACCCACCGATTGACTCCATAAGGGAGGAGTCGGTGATGTCCCTGGTGTCCTTCATAGGGGCGCAGGGGCAGGTGCTTTCGGAGGCGAAGGAGCACTGCCGGGTGATAGAGATTCCGAACCCGGTTTTGACGAACGACGCGCTGGAAAAACTTAGGAACATCAACAACGACCGGTTTGGCGCGGTCAGCATCCCGATTCTTTTCCCGTCCGTCGAAAGCGGCGGCGCGGGCCTCGGGGCGGCGCTGGACAAAATATGCGCCCTTGCGGCGGAGGCGGTCGCGTCCGGCAGGAACATCATCATCCTCAGCGACCGCGGCGTCGACGAAAAAAACGCCCCCATACCCTCCCTGCTGGCGACCTCGGCCGTCCACCACCACCTCATACGCGAGGGGAAAAGGGCGAAGTGCGGGATAGTCGTGGAAACCGGCGAGGCCCGCGAGGTGCATCATTTCGCGCTTTTGCTCGGTTATGGCGCGTCCGCGGTCAACCCTTATCTGGCGTTCGAGTCCATAGCCGACCTCGTGGAGCGGGGAATGCTGGAGGAAAAGACTAGCGTCGAAAAGGGGGAGAAGAACTTCATCAAGGCGATTGAAAAGGGCCTGCTAAAGACCATAGCCAAAATGGGGATATCTACCATCCAGTCGTACATAGGCGCGCAGATATTCGAGGCGGTCGGGCTGGGCGAGGAGCTCGTGGCGCGGTATTTCACCAAGACCCCGTCCCGGATAGGCGGCGTGGGGCTGGAGACGCTCGAAAAGGAGGCCTTGGCGCGGCACCATGCCGGATTCCCGAAGGCTCGCGGCGCCGAGCCGGGGCTGGAGCCGGGGGGAGACTATTATTGGCGGGCGAGGGGGGAGAAGCACACCTTCAACCCCGAAACGATTCAGGTTCTGCAACGGGCGGTGAGGAACAACGACTACGCCGCGTTCAAACAGTATTCAAAAATGGTCGTCGAAGAATCCGGCCTGAACACCCTGCGGAGTCTGCTTGAGTTCACAAACTCGTCGCCAATCCCGCTGGACGAGGTGGAGCCGGTTGAAAAAATAGCGAGGCGGTTTTTCAGCGGCGCGATGTCGCTCGGCTCCATAAGCAAGGAGGCCCACGAGACGGTGGCGATAGCCATGAACAGAATCGGCGCCAGAAGCAACACGGGGGAGGGGGGCGAGGACCCAAAAAGATACGCGAGGCTCCCAAACGGCGATTTTCCGCGCTCGGCCATAAAGCAGGTGGCGTCGGGCAGGTTCGGCGTGACGTCGAACTACCTCGCGAACGCCGACGAGCTTCAGATAAAGATGGCGCAGGGCGCCAAGCCAGGCGAGGGGGGCCAGTTGCCGGGCAGGAAGGTGGACGCAAACATAGCCGGGCTTCGCCACTCGACCCCCGGCGTGGGGCTTATTTCGCCGCCGCCTCACCACGACATCTATTCGATCGAGGACCTGGCGCAGTTGATATTCGACCTCAAGAACGCCAACACCAAGGCCAGAATCAACGTGAAGCTTGTCTCCGAGGCCGGCGTGGGCACAATCGCGGCCGGGGTCGCCAAGGGGCACGCGGAGGCCGTCCTCATATCCGGCCACGACGGGGGAACCGGCGCGTCTCCGCTAAGCTCCATCAAACACGCCGGACTGCCCTGGGAACTCGGCCTTGCCGAAGCGCACCAGGTGCTCATGAGGAACAACCTCAGGAGCAGGATAGTGGTGCAGACCGACGGGAGGGTCATAACCGGGCGCGACGCCATGATAGCGGCCCTGCTCGGCGCGGAGGAATGGGGCGCCGCCACCGCGGTGTTAATCTCGGCCGGTTGCATAATGATGAGGAAATGCCACCTAAACAACTGCCCCGTGGGGGTGGCCACGCAGGACCCGGAACTGAGAAAGAACTTCCCCGGCAAGCCGGAACACGTCGTCAATTTTTTCCTGTTCCTTGCCGCAGAACTTAGGGAGCACATGGCGCAATTGGGCTTCAGAACCGTGAACGAAATGGTCGGGCGGGTGGATAAGCTTAAGGTAAAGGGCGGAATCACGCATCACAAGGCCAGGCACGTGAAGGCGGAAAGGCTTTTGCATCCCGCCAAATCGCCCGGATGCGCACCGTATTGCCGCGATTCCCAGGACTTCGGCATGGACAACGCGCTTGACTATAAAATTATGGAGACGGCCAAACCCGCGCTTGAACACGGAAAACCCGCGACGGGGAGTTTCGCGGTTAGAAACATAAACAGGGCCATAGGCACTATGTTGTCAGCCGAAATTTCCAGAAGGTACGGGGAGGCCGGCCTTCCGGACGACACGATAAAAATACGACTGACGGGAACGGCGGGGCAAAGCTTTGCCGCATTCGGCGCCAAGGGGCTGACCTTCGAGCTTGAGGGGGAGGCCAACGACTATTTTTGCAAGGGGCTTTCGGGCGCGAAGGTGATACTTTACCCGAACAAAAAATCCACCTTCAAGGCGAACGAGAACGTGATAGTGGGCAACGTCGCGCTCTACGGCGCGACAAAGGGGGAGGTTTACGTCAAGGGAATTGTAGGCGAGCGGTTTTGCGTGCGCAACTCGGGCGCGAACGTCGTCGTGGAGGCCGTGGGAGACCACGGTTGCGAATACATGACCGGCGGACGCGTCGTCGTTCTGGGGCCGGTCGGAAAAAATTTTGGCGCCGGCATGAGCGGAGGGATAGCCTACATCCTGGACTTGGACGGAAAGTCAAGGCCGCGAATCAACGGGAACGCGGTCGAGCCGGAGCCTTTGGACGACCCCTCGGAAACGGCGTTCGTAAGGGGGCTCGTGGAAAAGCACCTAAAATACACAAACAGCCCCCATGCGCGATGGGTGCTGGACCATTGGGGCGAAATCCTCCCCAAATTCATCAAGGTCATGCCGCAGGACTACAAAAAGGCGCTTGCGGAGGCCGGAAAAGACCCGGCGCGCGCGCTGGCGGTTTGAGGTTGGGAGAAAGTTAGGATTATGGGAAAGATAAACGGGTTCATGGAATTTAGCCGGAAGGGGATGCAGTACGAGCCGGTTGAAAAGAGGATAAAGACCTACAAGGAGTTCGCGGTCCAGCTGTCGGACCCCGAATTGCAAAACCAGGGGGCGAGGTGCATGGATTGCGGCACCCCCTTTTGCCAGCCGAACTGCCCCCTGCACAACATCATGCCGGATTTCAACGACGCGGTGTACAACGGCAGGTGGGAGGACGCGCTCAAGTCGTTGCTGAGCACGAACAATTTTCCTGAGTTCACCGGAAGGCTTTGTCCGGCCCCGTGCGAGTTCGGGTGCGTGCTCGGCCTGATAGAAAAGCCGGTCACCATAAAAAACATAGAGCTTTCCATCATCGAGCATGCGTTCAGGGAGGGCTGGATAAGGCCGAACCCGCCCGCCGTACGCACGGGAAAGAAGGTGGCGGTGGTCGGTTCCGGCCCGTCTGGGCTGGCGTTGGCGGCCCAACTCAACAAGGCGGGGCACGAGGTTACCGTTTACGAGGGGGCCGACCGGATAGGCGGGTTGCTCAGGTACGGAATCCCCGATTTTAAACTGGACAAATCGGTCATAGACCGAAGGATGGACATAATGAGGGCCGACGGGGTTAAATTCGTGACGAAGGCAAGCGTCGGCAAGGACATTCCGGCAAAAAAATTGACGGCGGAGTACGACGCAGTGGCTCTGGCGTGCGGCTCCACGATTCCCCGCGACCTTCCCATCCCCGGCAGGGACGCAAAAGGGGTTTATTTTGCCATGGACTTCCTCGCGCAAAACAACCGGCGCGTCGCCGGGGACTCCGTCCCTAAGACGGTGGAGATTCTAGCGACCGGAAAACACGTGGTCGTCATCGGGGGAGGGGACACCGGCTCCGACTGCGTCGGAACCTCCATCCGGCAGGGGGCGGCCTCGGTTACGCAGATCGAACTGTTGGAAAAGCCGCCCGCGACACGGACTCAAGGCACGGAATGGCCGATTTTTCCCGGTCCGCGGATGTTCAGCACTTCGTCCTCGCAGGAGGAGGGGTGCGCAAGGGAATGGTCGGTTCTTTCGAAGGAATTTCTAAAGGATTCAGGCGGAAACCTCAAGGGAGTGAAGCACGTTAAGCTGAAATGGGTCAGCCCTTCCAAGTTCGAGGAAATTCCGGGTAGCGAGGGGTTGTATAAGGCGGACCTAGCTTTTCTGGCCATGGGGTTTCTCCACACGAACCCGAAGGGGATTGTCGAAGAGTTGGGGCTTCAAAGGGACGAGCGCGGCAACGTCAAGACTGGCCCGGACTACCAAACGAGCGTGCCCGGCCTCTTCGCCGCCGGCGACGCAAGAAGTGGACAGTCCCTCGTCGTTTGGGCGATCTCCGAAGGGCGCGAGTGCGCCCGCGAGATTGACCTGTTCTTGACGGGCTCCAGCCGCCTCGAATCGAAAAACAAGACCCTCGCCACCGCCGCCCGCTAATTGGCGGCGCAGACACTCCTGTCTGCGTTTGTCGCGTTAGAGGCAAAGGTTTTGTTTCTTGCGTCCTTCAGACGCAACGCGGACAAGTCGAAGAAGGATTATCAAAAAATTTTGGGAAACCACGTCGCGGGATTGAGCGCGCTGGAACGCCTGCACGCGGCCTCCGGCCGATATTCCTTGTTGCTTATTTTTCAGGGGATGGACGCCGCGGGCAAGGACGGCGTCATCCGGCACGTCATGTCCGGGGTCAATCCGCAGGGGTGCAGGGTCACGAGCTTCAAACAGCCGAGCCACGAGGAGCTAAGGCACGACTTTCTCTGGCGCGCGGTTCTGAACTTTCCGGAACGCGGGCAGATAGGCATTTTCAACCGTTCATACTACGAGGAGGTGCTCGTCGTCCGCGTGCATCCGGAGATTCTGCGCAACCAGGGTCTTCCCGATGAGTTGTGCGACGAGAAAACCGTTTGGCCGGAGCTGTACCGCTCCATCGCGGAGTTGGAGGGGCATCTCCACCGGAACGGAACGCGCATAATCAAGTTCTTCCTCCACCTTTCGAAGGAGGAACAACGAAGGCGCTTCCTCGGGCGCATTGACGAGCCGTCCAAGAACTGGAAATTCACGCTTTCGGACGTCCGCGAGAGGAACTACTGGGCGGATTACGCGAGGGCGTACGAGAATTGCCTGAGCGCGACGAGCTCCCGCCACGCGCCTTGGTACGTCGTTCCCGCCGACGACAAGGAAAACGCCAGGCTGATAGTTTCCCAAATCATCCTGGACTCGCTCAACGAGCTTAAATTGGAGTATCCCAAGACCACCCCTAAACGGCGGCGGGAATTGAAATCCCTCCGCAGGCTTTTATGAGCACCGGCCCGGCGGATGGTCCGCGTCTGCTCTCTCTAGGCATTCCCGTTTCGCCAACCTGGCCGCCAAGCCCCAGCCGCCAGGATGCGGTTAGGACGAGAACCGACGGCAATTACTCCCTTTGTCGACCTACGGTGGTTGCGGCTAAAAGGCCGATTCCGACTGTCGGATTTCCCGGTTTTCATAATTTAGTCCCAGTTCTTCCCAGAACTGAAATTGTATCTGCCCTCCCATTAACTATGGCGGGGAGGGAACAAACGTAAAGCACGAAACATCAATCTCTTGGGCCAAGGGCTGCACGAAGGCCATGTTTGGCCTCAATTATGCTTATTTTATTCATCAACAGCGGGTCATTTTTACATGAACAATTAACATCTATTTTCAACAAATTGCTTTTAATTTGGGAGGGGTTATTTATGATGGTGTATAATTTAATTGGTGGTATGACTTGTTAGCATAGGAGGGAGAATGAAAAAAGTAGGCACTTTGCCGCAGTTGGGGGGCGTGTCGTTTTTTCCGCTTAGAAACTTATCATGGCGGACTACCTTCAAAGGGTAAACCGCCGGAAAGGGAGACGGTTATGTTTAATTCATCATCCGGGGCGCCCAAAAAGGGCGGCAAGAAATTATTTTTTACCGTTTGCTCTGCGGTTTTCCTTCTTTCGCTCGCCATTTATGGCGTTTCAAAAGCCGCAACGCCGGAATCGGAACCAAGAAAAGTTCTTCCCAAAATCTATCAAGTTGCGATAGACAAGACCAACAAGGCTAAAGTTGGCAAGGATGTGTTGGAACAGCTCGGCTCATTTTTCGATTATGCGGACAACGCCGTCAAGACAAAGGACATAAGGGCGCTCGGCAGTCTTTATTCCGAAAGGTATAGGGATGGCGACCATACGAAAGGAGATGTGCTGAAGGTTTGGCAACGGATTTTCGACAAATTCGATGACCTCAGACTGACTCATAATCTGCGCTTCATATCCGAAATCCCCGACAAGAACACTATTATATTGTCGTGTAGCGGCGTCCTTGTGGGGTCAAAAATAGGGGAAAAAAACAATCAGGCGCTTGACCATTGGAAGAACATGAGTCACGTGCTCGCCAAAGAGGACGGGGCTTGGAAAATTGTCGGCTCTTATGGGGTAGGGGAACCGCGGTATTGGTTCGATAAGCCCATGCATCCACTTTTTTAACGCCCTTCATTCCGCTATGGCCCAGGGAGATTTTCTCCCGGCCATAACGGTGGCCGGACACAGTGGTATCTCCGGCCGGGCATGCGTTATTTAAATTACCAATCCCAAACGCGGCGTGGCTTTGGCGCGCCCCGGTCGTACTTGACATAATATCCCTTATCGGAAGCCCGTTGTCAAGTTTAAATAACGGCGGCCGGCAAACCCGTCGGCGGAACCCGCAAAATTATGTAAAGTACGCATCCCGCCGAGTCCGGCGAGCTTTGTCTTTATGAAAAGGGGAATTACGACCAAACATGGAGAGATTACCCCCCTGTAAATGGAGAGATTACCCCCCTGCAAACCAACCTTAAGGAAAAACAAATTGAAAATGGAGAGGTTTACACCCGTATTACTAGCGTCGGGTGTAAAACGGGCGATCCCGCCACCCGCTACGCGGGGCCCGGCGGGACGCTTTACAACCCGCCCCTGAAAACGATTGTAAACCCCTAGGCGCATTTTTCCTCCGCTTTTGATGCTTTCAGCATGTTTACGGGGGTGACGCCCCCAGGGGTACTTCTAACACGTTCAGCCGCAACCCCGAGCATCATGTCGTCAAAGACCCGCACAATTCGGCGTGAATACGTCGGCTGCAACACAATGTTTGGCGTGTCCGCGATTCTCCGGCGCTGAGTTTCGCTAAACTCGGCAAGGGCCGCGATAAGGAACTCAATGGCGAAATAGTCTCTAAACCCGTTGCGCGATAGGCGGCGACCCGAAGGGCCGGCCCCCTCAATCGCAAAACCAGCTTTAAATCCATTCCCCATCGTATCCCTTATCGGAAGTAGCCTGCTTTTAGGAAAACCTCCCTCGGAGTCACCTTTTTCGTGCGCCGTTCGAAAGTGTGAAAAAAATGGCGCGGCTTCACGGTTTCCGTCGGGTCCTGACACACTTCATCTTCGGCCCTTCAACATGGCCCGCAGGCGTGAGGATGCCGACGACGGCAAATCAAGAGAGGTAAAGGACGTCCAGCAAAAATTTCTCGAGAATCCGTCGCCCATCCCTTTATTTTTGTTTTACCATCCGTCGTAGAATGCGGGTCTTGTTTTTATGGAACGACGCCTCTCGCCAAAGGCTCGTGCGGAGGCGCGACGCACGGTAATCGGGCGTTGATGCAAATTCTAAAAAACCTGTGGTAATGACCGAAGCGAGAAAATGACCGCCCCATATAAAGCGGCCTAGCCAAATCCTACAAGGCCCTGACGTCGTTTACGGACATGGTTACGGCCCCAAAATCCTCCTCAACCTTGCCCCTCAACAAATACGGCCTGTGGCTGTCCAGTATCGAGCAGAACTTTCGGTACGTTTTGGGGAAAAACACCGTCTCCAACACCCCCGTCTCGTCTTCAAACGTTAAAAACTCCATCGGCTCCCCGTGTTTTGTGGTGACGACCTTGCCGGTGATCAGCCATCCGGCGAAGCTCGCCGTTTTGCCGACCATTCGCCTTACGTCCGCCGCCTTGACCGACCGCGCGTCTACGCGGGCGCTGTCGTAAAAAATTATCGGATGATGGTCGCACAAAAAGCCGAGGGTCGAATATTGCCGCCGCAAAAGCCCCGTTTCGTCGTCCGGCGGCAATTTGGGCGGCGCCCCCGACGCGCCTCCGACTCCGGTGTCAAGACCGTCGCCGTCCGACTTTCGCCGACTTGCAAGCAACCACAATAGGTCCGCACGCGATTTTAACGGCTCGACCTCGTCAAACGCGCCGCAAAATATCAGGGCGCGCGCCTCGTCCTCGGCCGGACGAACCCTTGCCATAAAATCGTCAAAATCTTTGTACAAGCCGTGTTCGCGCTCCGCCGCCATCCGCCCCGCAGTTTCGCCGCCTAGGTTTTTTACCGAAAGCAGTCCAACGCGCAGGCAACGGTCGTGGCCGTGCCATTTAACGCCGCTTTTATTGACGTCCGGCGGCAATATTTTGCACCCGAGCCGCTTCGCCTCGGATACGTAGGCGAACGCGCTGTAAAAGCCCCCTTGGTTGCTTATCACCGCCGCCATGAACTCCGCCGGGAAATGCGTCTTCAAATACGCCGCCTGGAACGACACCCGCGCATAGCTCGCGCTGTGCGGCTTGCAGAACGAATAACCGTCGAAACTCAATATCATGCGCCATATTTCCTCAACCTGTTCCTTGGTCGCCCCGTTTAGCATCGCGCCCCGTTCGAATTTCTGGCGGAAGTCGTTCAGTTCGAGCTCCTTCTCCTTTTTCGACATTATCTTCCTCAGGCGGTCGGCGTCGGAATGCGAGAATCCGGCCAGCGCCACCGCCACACGCGACACGTCCTCCTGGTACACCATTATGCCGAAGGTCTCGTCCAGCACGCCGTCGAGCAAGGGATGAATCGGTTTCCACCCGGCGCCGCGTAGCCGCAGGAGGTATTCCCGTATGAACTCGTTCGCCGCGGGCCGTATGATGGAGCTGTGGATGACTAGGTGGTTGAAGTCCCCCTTTCCCGACTTCTCCTGCAAAAGGCGCATGGCGGGGCTTTCTATGTAAAAACAGCCCATCGTAAGCCCCTTCGCCACCGTCGAGCGCGTCGCCTCGTCCTCCTCCGGCTCCCAGCGCCCCTCGTCGAACGCCCGGTCGTCTGCGCGGATGTTGTCGATCGCGTCGCGTATGACGCCGAGGCTCCTGTTGCCAAGAAGGTCTATTTTTACCAGCCCCGCCTCCTCCGCGCCGTCCTTTTCCCATTGTATGACCGGCACGCCGTCCAGCTTTAGCTCCAAAGGCGCGCGTTGGCTTATCGGGCCGGGGGTTATGACCACCCCGCCGGGATGCACGGAGATGTTCCTGGGCGTCCCCACGAGCCGGCCGGCAAGGCGCAGTATCTCCGGCCACGGCTCGCCGAACCCGAGCCCCCGCGTGTTCGGCAGGCGCCGCAACCCCTCTAGAAGGCCCTCGTCCCCCTGCCGCCTGAACCACGGCACCTTGTCGGCGACCTCCGCTATCTCCCCCGCGCCCAGCCCGAAGACCTTGGCCGTTTCTCGTATCGCCATTCGGGGCTGGAAAAAAACGTGGTTGCAGACCATCGCCGAGCGCCCCTCGTACTGCCTCAAAACCGAGGCTATGACGTCGGCGCGCTCGTCCCACGCGAAATCGACGTCTATGTCCGGCGGGTCCTTCCGCCCCGGGTTTAGGAACCGCTCGAAATATAGGTTGTTCTTCATCGGGCATACGTTGGTGATTTCCAGGCAGTACGCCACGAGCGAGGCCGCGCCGGAGCCCCTGCCGCATATGCGCGGACTGCGAAGGACTATGTCCCGCACCACGAGGAAGTATTCGGAAAAGCCCTTTTGGGAGATTATCCCAAGCTCGTACTCAAGCCGCTTTTTCACCTCGGCGCCGGGCGGGGCGCCGTATCTTTTTTCCGCGCCGGCGTACGCGGTCTCGCGCAGGACGTCGCCTGCCGTCCTGCCGCCGCCGTCCCACGGCGGGAAGACGGTGGTCGTGTCCGGCCCCGTGAATTCGCACCGCTCGGCGATTCCGTGCGTTTCTTCCAGCGCCTCCGGCAGGATGGAAAACCGTTTTTCGTATTCCTTCGGCGACGACAGCCACGCGTCGGCGGACGCCGCGTCCCCGCTTTCCAGCCTCGACAAGGAGCTGTTTAGCGCGATGGCACGCAGAAGCAAGTGCAGTTTCAACCCGCCCGGATTCAGGAAAAAATTGTCCGGGGCGGCGACGACCGGCGCCCCGATTTTAACGGCCGTCTTCCGCAGGTCGGCGGAATCCGCCGCCGGCTTTCTGGGAATCGCCGCATACGCGTCCAGCCCGGCTTCGCGCAAACGCCCCAGAAGGCCGCCGTCGTTTGTCAGGATGCAAAGCCCCTCCCCCAAGTTTTCAAGTTCGTTCCCGACGTCGAAACCTTTTTTTATTTTTCGGGCCGTGATGATTTGGCACAGGTTTTCGTACCCCGTTTGGCTTTTAACGAGGCACGCGACCAGCATGTCGGACGACGGGTCGGTTATCTGCGCCCCGACCACGGGCCTGACGCCGTGAATTTTGCACGATTTTAGGAACGACCAAAGGCCGTACAGGTTGTCCATGTCGGTGAGCGCCAGCGTCCGGTATCCGAGCTTGGCGGCGTGACGCACCAATTCGTCCACGGGCGCGGTTCCCCGCATCAGGGAATAATGCGAACGCACGACCAAGGGAATCAACGCGTTAAACCACTCTTGATAATGTCAAACGTCCTGCTCCGGCCTTGCCAAAAAACATTTTCCCGACATCGCGGCGTTTTTGCCGAAACGCTCCAGCAGGGAATCAACGGCGGAGTCCAGCGCCGAATCGCGGAGCGCCTTTTCGTCGCGCCCCCCGAAAAGCTCCAGTTGGACCGGAACCACGCGCAACCCCTCCCCCCTCAGCCGGATGTGGCGCAGGCGCACCCTGCGCGACCACGCGATCCGAAGCCCCTTGAGCGCGCACTCGAACAGTCCGTTGTTGGACGACCCGGGACCGAGCGCCACGCGCCTTGTCGAGCGGATCCCGTCGCAATAGTCCGCCGTAACGACGATGCTTCCGGCGGACAGCCGTTTTTTCCGCAATTCCCGGCCGATCCCCTCCGCGCAAAGGCGCAACGCCGACTCCACGACGGCGACGTCGTTCGTGTCGCCGTTGAACGCATAGTCCGCCTCGGCCGCGTCCCCGACGGAGCCGGCGGCAAGCACCGGCGAGTCGTCCGCGCCGCGCACGGCCTCGTACAGTAGGCGGGCGCGGGAGCCGACCAGCGTCTCGAGGTTTTGCATTGAGAACGCGCGCGCCTCCCCCGCCCTGGTTATGTTCAGCTCCCTTAGCCGCGTGATTTCCGAGTCGAGCAGGCCGGGTAGCATGCGCAACGGCACGGGTTCCACGAGCCTCCCCTCCCCCCCCTCCCCCACGACGCATTCGCCCCGCGGTTTGACGAGCCGCGTGGCCACTTTGGAGGCCAGCTTGTTGGAGGCCACCGCCCAGGCCGGGGTCAGCGACATGTCGCGCGCCACCGAGCGGCGTATCCGTTGAGCTATGTCCTGCGGCGGGCCGAAAAGTCGGCGAACCCCCGTGACGTCCAAAAAAACGTGGCCGTCCCACCCACCGTGCTCGACCAACGGGGAAAACGGAAAAACGTGCCTGACAAAGGCTTTCATGGCGCGCTCGTAGAGGTCCGGTTTGGGCGGGACGACGGCGGCCGTGCGGACGAGCCGCTTGGCGCGCCCCAACGCCATCCCCTTTCGCACCCCGTCGCGATACGCCTCGTCGCTCATGTCATAAACCACCGACCTAGCCCCGCCCGGCGAAACTATGACGGCGCGTGTGCCAAGCCTCCTGTCCGCCCTCCTCTCAACCGCCACGGCAAAATCGGCCACGTTGAGGTGAATGACCCTTCGCTCCATACAACCGAAAATAACACGAAAATTACTGGCTTGCCAAATAAAATTTCAACATATTGTTTTTATTTGTACTATATGAAAGAGGCCACCAAATGAGAAAAAAGTGGCGGGTCAATTTAGGTTTTTTTGATTGCTCCGAATCCGAACGTCTTGGGAGCATTATTGAGGGTGCGTACGTCAACCCCTATTTTTTAGCGTTCATTAGCGGCATATTTAAGGGCGCCCCCCAACGCAAGCGCCAATCCGCTCGGTATAGCCGTAAAGTAATCTTTTTATTTAGACGTACGCAGACAACGAATTGAATCTTTCAGTTTTATGGTCAAGAGACATGGACGGGTTTGACGTTCCATATCTCCTTGGCGTATTCCAAAATTGTGCGATCGCTTGAAAATTTACCCATGTTGGCGGTGTTAAGTATGGACATTTTGTCCCAAATATTTTTGTTCTTGAACGCGGCCGACACCCTGTCCTGGCACTCTACGTAGGAGGCGTAGTCGGCGAGCACCCTGAAGTTGTCGCCGTGGACGAGAAGTGATTCGACTATGGGCGCGAACAGGTTGGTTTGAAACGGCGAAAAATACCCGTTGCCAATCATGTCAACGGCCTTTTTGAGCTCCGGGTTGTTCTCGTAGTATTCAACCGGGTTGTACCCCTCGCGCCCCATCTTGGCGACCTCCTCCGCCGTGTGTCCGAAAATGAAGATGTTTTCGGCGCCGACCTCCTCCATTATCTCGATGTTGGCGCCGTCGAGCGTTCCTATGGTCAGCGCGCCGTTTAGGGCGAACTTCATGTTGCCGGTGCCGGACGCCTCGGTGCCGGCGGTGGAAATCTGTTCCGAGAGGTCCGCCGCGGGCATTATTTTTTCCGCGAGCGACACGCGGTAATTTGCCAGGAAAACCACCTTGAGCCTGTCCCCGATCTGTTTGTCCTCGTTCACGACGTCGGCCACGGAGTTGATGAGTTTTATGGTCAGTTTTGCCATTTGGTAGCTGGGCGCGGCCTTCCCCCCGAAAATGACGGTTCTCGGCGTGAAATCTTTTGCCGACGGCGCGGCCTTAATGCGGTTATACGTCGTTATCACGTGCAGGACGTTCAGCAACTGCCTTTTGTATTCATGTATCCGCTTGACCTGCACGTCGAACATGGAGTCCGTGTTGACCGTCGGGCCTTCGTGTTCGCGGATATATTTTGCAAGCCGCTCCTTATTCCCCTGTTTTACCGCCCTCCATTCCTCCCTAAACCTCCCGTCCTTTGCGAAAGGGGCCAGTTTTTTCAACTGGTCCAGGTTTGTGACCCATCCCTCGCCTATTTTGGAGGTTATTAGGTCGGAAAGTCCCGGGTTGCACTTCTTAAGCCACCTTCTGGGGGTTATGCCGTTTGTTTTGTTGTTGAACCTGCCGGGGAAAATTTTGTCGAAATCGCTCAAGACCCTCGTTTTAAGCAGTTCCGTGTGCAACGCCGAAACGCCGTTGACGGAGTGGGAGCCGACTATGGCGAGATGGGCCATTCGGACCATCTTTTCCTTCCCCTCCTCGATGATGGAGACCCTTCTTATCATCTCGGCGTCGCCGGGGAACGCCTTCGCCACATGCTCCAGAAAACGCCTGTTTATCTCGTAAATTATCTGGAGGTGCCTGGGCAGGACGGCTCCAAGGAGCGCCGCGGACCACCTTTCGAGCGCCTCGGGCATAAGGGTGTGGTTGGTGTAGCCGAAGGTCCTCACGGTGAGATCCCAAGCGGCGTCCCAATCGTAGCCATTCTTGTCCACCAGTATCCTCATCAGCTCCGGGATGGACAACACGGGGTGGGTGTCGTTCAACTGAATGGCGACCATTTCGGGAAAATTATCGAAGCTTTTGTTGTGTTTCTCGTGTCTCCTGACGATGTCCTGAAGCGTGGCGCAGACGAGAAAATACTGCTGTTTAAGCCTCAGTTCCCTGCCCTCCGCCATATGGTCGCTCGGATAAAGGACCTTGGAGATGGTCTCGGACCTCATCTTGTCCTCAAGGGCCCTGATGTAGTCCCCTTGGTTGAAGAAGCTCAGGTCAAACTCGCGGGAAGAGCGCGCGACCCAGAGCCGCATGTTGATGACGTGGTTGTTTTTGTATCCCGGCACGGGGGTGTCGCAGGCCATCGCCATGACCTTCTCGGTGTCCACCCATTCGTTTCGCAGGCTACCGTGGTCGTCCACAAACTGGTCCACCCGTCCGTAGAAGTTGACCGGATACAGGTATCCCTGCCGGGAGAACTCCCACGGGTTGCCGTAACGGAGCCAGTTGTCCGGCACCTCGACTTGGCCGCCGTTGACTATCTTCTGGTAGAAAATGCCGTATTCGTAGTGAATGCCATATCCATAGGACGGTATCTCAAGCGTCGCCAGCGAATCAAGGAAGCAGGCCGCAAGCCGGCCGAGCCCGCCGTTGCCAAGCCCGGCGTCCCATTCCGCCTCCCGAACTTCCTCTAGGTCGTACCCCAGCTCGTGCGTCGCCTCGTGGCACAGGTCGGTCAACCCCATGTTGACGAGGCTGTTGCCCAACGTGCGCCCGGCGAGAAATTCCATCGAAAGGTAATAGACTCTTTTTGCGTTCGATTTATAGTACGCGTCCTGGGTTTTCACCCATCTTTCTATCAGGCGGTCCCTTACCGCGTATGAGGTGGCGTTATATACGTCGTAAAGGCGGGATCTGGAGGGGTCCTTGGCAAGGGTCGCAAGAACATGATTTTTTATGGACGTGACAAACGACGCAACCTCGTCCTTGCTTTTTTTTGCTTTAGGAGAAGTTTTGCGCCCAGCCATGCAATGTTCATGATATTTCCATTTGTGCGCTTAATTCAACCTTTTTTCTTTAAATTTTGGCGTTTGCGGTCAATCCGAATATGCGGGGTTTTTTCGCTTTTTTTCCGGGGGCAAAACAGCCCTAAAGTAGTTTTTCCCCGTTACCGATAAGGACGGCAAATATGATAAGAGGATTTTAACTAATGGCCACATCGAGCGTCGCCAGTTTGGCGTCCACAACCGCGCCGACTACGACCTCCGGCGCGAAAACGCCAGCCGCGACTACGACGACCTCCGGGCTCGTAAGCCTGAACAGCGCGGCCACAACCACCAGCTCCGGCCTGCTGTCAATAAGCGGGCTGGCGTCGGGAATGGACACCAGCGGCATAATCAACCAGTTGATGGCGTTGGAAACCCAGCCTATAGCCGCCCTTCAAAACCAACAGACAACCAACAACAACAAACAGGCGGCGTGGCTGTCGCTGACAACCATGCTAAACACCCTTCAAAACGCGGCTCAAGCCATCGAAAACCCCGCAACGTTCATGGGTACGACCGCGAGTTTTACCAACGGTGTCGCGGGCAACCCGAGTATACTTAATTTAAACGCAACCGCCAACATAGCACCCGGTTCGCACGGCATAACGGTGGGCGCGCTCGCCCAACAGCAGGAGACGGTCGGCGCCCAGGGTTATTCCTCCACAACCACCGCCATAAGCGGCCTGACGAGCCTGGCGATAACGAACACGGCTTCCGGCAAAACCACCGCCTTCAACCAAACCACGCTCGAGGGACTCCAGTCGGCCATTAACGCGGCCAACATCGGCGTGAGGGCGACGGTTGTGAACACCGCCGCGTCCGGCGCCACCCCAAATTACGTGATGCAACTGGCCGCCGCGAACTCCGGCGCCGTTAACGCGTTTACTGTCTCGACCAACGGCTCCGCCTCGGGCGCCAAAACCGGCACGCTTGATTTCGCCAACAGCGCCTCGGAGGCGACCTCGCTGGGCGGAAGTTCGGCATACGCCTCGGCGGTCGACGCCGCCCTGACGGTGGACGGGATAAGCATCAAGAGGTCGTCCAACAACATCACGGACATAATCCCGGGGCTAAGCATGTCTTTGACGGCGCTTGGTTCCGGCACCATCAACCTGTCAAACGACGTCGCCACTACGGTCAAAAACATAACCAATTTCGTGGCGGCCTACGACAGCGTGACGAGTTTCATCAACGCCCAGGAAACATACGACCCAACCGCCGCGACACAGCCACCGTTGTTTGCTGACTCGACCCTGCAGACCATCCAAACGACTCTTCAGGGCGTCTTTTCCGGAGCCGGCACGGGTATCGGCAACACGAGCAACGCCTATGGCTCCATGTCCGACGTCGGAATAAACACTAATTACTTTCAAGGGAACACGATTACGGTCGACACAAACGCACTGACGCAGGCCCTTCAGGCAAACCCTACGGCCCTGCAAAATCTCTTCACGCCAAGCGCGAGCGGAACCGGCGCGGCTTCTACATACTCCTTCGTCTCGTCGCTTGGCAACGCGACCCCCGGCGTTTACGCCAGCACGATGGACTCCGCCGGCATACTGACGATGCAACTCAAGGGCGCCGGCGCCGCGGTCACCATGACAAACGCCGGCAACGGCTATTTCACGGGCCCCGCCGGAAGCGCGCTTGACGGGGTCGTCCTTTTGGCTTCCTCCACCGCGGCGGGGACGGGGACCTGGACCTTTTCCGGCGGCGCGGCGCTTATGGTCGACGCCCGGGTTAAGAATTTTTCCAGCTACAACGGCGGCCTTATAACCACGGCCGAAAACTCGCTTACTCAGAACAACCAAGACCTCCAGACCCAGATTGGCCGGATAAACGCCCGCGCGGCGCAGATGAAAACAACCCTGCAACAACAGTTCACTAATTTGGAGAAACAGCTCGCAAGTCTGCAGGCGCAGGGCCAGTATTTGACGCAACAGCTCAACTATCTGCCCGGATGGACGATGCCAAGGACATCCAACAACAGCACGGCCTGACTAAGAAAAATAGGAGAAGACGATGCCGGCCAATCATTCCCAGACCTACAAGTTAAACGACGTGAGCACCGCCAACAGGATGAAACTCGTGTTGATGCTGTACGACGGCGCCATCCGCTTTCTTAGGGAGGCCAGAAATAGGATCGAGCTGAACGACGCGCCCGGCAGGAGCGCATACCTATCCAAAGCGTTGAGGATAGTCGGCCAACTCCACGGCTCACTGAACCAAACCGAGGGCGGCGAGATAGCCGTTCAACTCGACAGACTTTATTCGTTCATCAACGTGCAAATATCGCGGGCCAACGTGACGGGAAAGGCGGTTCACGTGGAGAATTCGTGGGGAATTTCAACGGCAAATTTTCTTGCGGGCGTAAATCAATAATATAAGGAGACACAATATGCTTCATAACGGCGCGCTTCTACAAACCGGCCCGGAGGACGTTTACGGGGAATATTCGACGGTTTTCGATTATTTCTCGGACGAGCGCTTCTCGCCGTCGAACAAATATTTCATGGATTTTGTCGCCGGCCTGCTCGGGGCAAAATCCAAGGTATGCGAGGTGGGGGGAGGCACGGGTTATTTTTCCCGGATGCTCCTGAAACAAAGACCCGACGTGGAACTTCTTCTCGTCGAACCGTCGGAATCCATGCTTGAAAGGGCCAGGCCGCGCCTTGGCAAACAGTGCGTATTCATGAAGAACAGGCTCGACCAGGTCATCCACGCCCTGGACAAACAGGACGTTTTTATATTTCAACGCTCTTTTTACCACCTGCATAAGGACGTCGACTCCTACCAACTGTTGATCAAAAGGCTTTACGATTTGACGAACGACCGTGGATTTGTGTGCATACAAGACGTGCCCCCCGTTTACGACCTAGAGGCGCATAAAAGACACTTGCGCGAAAAACATCTGGAGTTGGGCCTGTCCCTCGAAACCTTTGATGAAAAATGGCCGGTGTTGGAAACCGCGCTAAAGGATTATAACGAGCGCGTCGCGCGAAACGAATACTATAAGTTCCCGCAGGACGCCTTGATCGTCTTCTTTCTATTCGCGGGGTTCTCGCTGTTGCATTTCAGCGCCGACCACGGCGTTTTTTTCTTTTTCAAACCGCCCAGCCGCTTGATTGACGCGAAGCGGTAACCCGCTATCTCCAGACTTTCTCCCGCGTTCCATCCGTTCTCGTCCCGAAGCCCCTGGCGCTATCTTTTACGTCGAGGACATCCTCCGGCAACGAGGAAAGAAAGACGGACGGATTAGCTCTGGTCCAAGCGCCGAACAGGTTCCTGCTCAAGGCCCTGGAGAGATGGAGTTTTTTCATCGCGCGCGTCATGCCGACGTAGCAGAGCCGTCTTTCTTCGTTCATTTCCTCCGTCTTCTCCATCGAGTTCACGTGCGGTAGCAGTCCGTCCTCCATCCCGACCATGAAGACGACGGGAAACTCAAGCCCCTTTGATACGTGGAGGGTCATTATTGAAACCGCCCCCCTCCCCTCCTCCACCCTGTCGGCCTCCGAGGCAAGAGTTATGCGGTCGAGGAACTCCGTGACGTCCTCCTCCTCACCTGCCGCGGAGGCCAGCTCCATCAGGTTTTCCGCCCTTACGTTGTCCTGGGCCGTTTTTTTCTCCGAAAGGGATTGAAGATACCCGGTGTTTTCGACCGTAAACTTGATGACGTCCGCCGCCGGTTCCGTTCGGATTTTTTGGGCGATTTGCGAAACCATGGAGGCAAATTTCGCCAGCTCCCTTTTGGCCACGGAGGGAACGCCCGCGTCGGGCGAGGCGGCGGCGGCCAGCATCGGCACGCCCGTCGCGGCGGCATAGGCGGAGAGTTTTGCCAGGCTCGTCGCCCCGACTCCGCGCGAAGGCGACGTGATGGCACGGCGGAAGCTGACGTCGTCCCTCTCGTTGACCGCGAGCCTCAGCCATGAAAGCAGGTCTTTTATCTCCTTGCGCTCGTAGAATTTTAGGCCGCCGTAAACGCGGTACGGTATTTTCCAGGCGTTCATGGCGTCCTCGATCAGTCGGGATTGGGCGTTGGTCCTGTAGAACACGGCGAAATCGCCGTAGCTCGCCCCGCATTTCGCCAACTTGGTTATCTCCATCGCAACGCAGTGCGCCTCCTCGTATCCGTTCTCGGTGACGAACAACGTCACCGGCTCCCCGGGTTTCTGCCGCGTCCACAGGGTCTTTTCCTTCCTCCCGCCCACCTCTTTCACGACGGACGACGCGGCGCGAAGGATGTTCCCCGTCGACCTGTAGTTTTCCTCCAATAAAATCACCTTGCAGTCTGGATAGTCGCGCTCGAAATCGAAGATGTTCCCGACTTTCGCACCGCGCCATCGGTAGATGGACTGGTCGTCGTCCCCCACGGCTAGCAGGTTTTTGCGCTCCCCCGCGAGCATTTTAACCAGGCGGTACTGCGCCGCGTTTGTGTCTTGGAATTCGTCCACCATGACGAACCTGAACTGCCGTTGGTACCGTTCTAGTATGTCCGGCCGGTTCCCAAATATTGATATGCAAAGCGACAACAGGTCGTCGAAATCAACGGCGTTGTTGGATTTAAGCCGGCCTTGGTATTCGTGAAATATGGAGGCCAATTTTACGGCGGAACCGCGCAGTTGGGGGTTCTTGGCCATGTCGTCCGGGCCTTTCATCTCGTTCTTATACCGACTTATGAGCCCCGTCATCTTACGGTGCGGGAGGTCCTCGTCGGATATCCCGTTTTCTTTTATTATCGCCTTTACCAGCGATTTTTGGTCGGTGGCGTCGAAGATCACCGGCATCTTTTCATAACCCGCCGCCGAATGTTCCCGCCTTAGTATCCTAAGGCAGGCGGCGTGAAAGGTCGACGTCCAAATTGAGTCCGCGGAAAATCCGAGCAGGGCGGCCACGCGCGCCCGCATCTCGTTTGCGGCCTTGTTTGTGAAGGTCACGCACAATATCTCGTCCGGACGGGCCAAACCCTCGGAAACAAGCCTGGCGGTGCGGGTCGTTATCACCCTTGTCTTGCCCGAGCCCGCCCCGGCCAGGACAAGCGCGGGCCCGTAGTCGTGGTTTACGGCCTCGAGCTGGCGTTCGTTTAGCGGGGTCTGTTTTGCCGGGTTGTCTTTCCCGATGCTGTTTAACGGCGGCATACTGTTTACCAATACCGTGAATCGACCAAAACTGCAAGTTGACATTTTTGAGCCTTCCGCCCCTTGCAGACGGCAAATTTATGGTAACATTGCAAGACTGTGGACTTAAGGGCATAAAAATTGGCGAAAAAGATTTATGATTAAAAAACAATCGGTTCTAATTGTTGACGACACCCCGCCCAATATTTGGGTTCTTAAGGAAGCCCTCAAAAACGACTGCGACGTGTTAACGGCCTATTCCGGCAGGGAAGCTCTGGACATTGCGCAGTCAAAACAACCCGATTTGATACTTCTTGACGTCATGATGCCGGAGATGGACGGGTACGCCGTTTGTGTGGCGCTCAAGTCCATTCAGGAAAGCAAATCCATTCCGGTCATCTTCGTCACGGCATTGGGTTCCGAGGAGGACGAGGCCATGGGGTTCGAGGTCGGGGCGGTGGACTACATAACAAAGCCGTTCAACATTTCCTTGGTCAGGGCGAGGGTCAAGACTCACCTCGTCCTTAAGCAATACCGCGACGAATTGGAACACCAGACCATGAAGGACGGCCTGACCGGAATAAACAACAGGAGATGTTTTGACGACGTGCTCGCCAAGGAGTGGTCCAGGATGCATCGCGAACAAAAACCGATTTCGCTGATATTGATGGACATAGACTTTTTTAAGCCTTTCAACGACAAATACGGCCACCTGCCGGGCGACGACTGCCTGAGGAAAATCGCCCGATGCCTCGAGGAGAGCCTGCACAGGCCCTCCGACATGGTTGCAAGATACGGCGGGGAGGAGTTTGCGTGCATCCTTCCGAACACCTCGGCGGAGGGGGCGTATTCGGTCGCAAGAACATTTCAACAGGCCGTCGCCAACCTAAATATCGCCAACGAGAAGTCGACGGTGTGCAAATGCGTAACGTTGAGCATGGGGGTTTCGACCACGACTCCATCCGACGGAGAGACGTTCACAACCCTGGTAAAGAGGGCCGACGACCTCCTTTACGAGGCCAAAAAAGAGGGGCGAAACCGGATAAAAACGTCCGGTTAGGGAACTCTCAATACCCTGTTGACTATCCGGTTTTGGGGGATATAATGGCGCCTTGTTTGTTTTTATCCGTGATGAAATGCGGAGTCGCAACGCGGGAGTAACTCAGTGGTAGAGTGCAACCTTGCCAAGGTTGAGGTCGCGAGTTCGAATCTCGTCTCCCGCTCCACTTTTCAATGAAATCAAGCTCTTCTCATGGCGGAACCCCGGTTTTTTGCCTTCGGGCCGAGGCGCCTCCGCATTGCGCGCAACGTCGGGCGGATCGACCTCGTTCGGACTTAAATCGCGTGAACCGGCGGAATCGCCCTGTCCGGCAAATGGACCGTAAAGACGGAGCCCTTGCCCGGTTCGCTTTCCACGGCTACTTTTCCCCCGTGCATTTCGGTCAGCTCCTTCACCAGGTTTAGGCCCAGCCCCGTGCCGGCGTGCAGACGGGTGTCGGAGTTGTCCACCTGCTCGAACCGGTTAAAGATGATTTGTTGATGTTTGGGGTCTATTCCTATGCCGGTGTCGGCAACCTCCAGGGCGTACCAACGTTCGTCCGCCCCCTCCCTGCGGACGGAAACGGTTATTTGCCCGGAGTCGGTGAACTTTATCGCGTTGCCCAGAAGGTTCAGGACTATTTGCTTGACCTTGCGTCTGTCACAAATTATCGGATTGGGGGTCTTCTCGACGTTCAGGATTAGCCGCAAGTCTTTCTTTTTCGCCAGCGACTCGAGCGACGCCGCGCAATCCCCCGCTATCTCGGCCAGGTCGGCCTCCTGCAGGTCGAGCGTCATTTTTCCCGACTCTATTTTTGCGAGGTCGAGGATGTCGTTTATCATGTCAAGAAGGTGGTAGCTCGAGCTTTTGACCCGTTCGAGCATGTCCTTTGCCTTTGCGAACCACTTCTCGTCGGTTTTCAGGTCGTCCCAGTCCTCAATCACCAGCGCGGTAAAATTTATCATCGCGTTGAGCGGAGTACGCAGTTCGTGGGACATGCTGGCGAGGAAGTTGGTTTTGGCGACGTCGGCCTGCTGAAGCAGACTATTCGCCTCCTTAAGGTTTTTGTTGGTTTTTAAAATCACCTTTTGCATTTTTTCACGCTCTTCGAGCAGGTCCCTCAGGCTGTCCCGGTCCTCCTTAAGCCTGTCCGCCATGGCGTTGAATGAAACCCCCAGGTCGCCGATTTCGTCTGCGGATTTCACGTTGATCCTCACGTCCAGCTTGCCCGCCCCCAGCTCCTTTGTGGCCGCCACGAGCGACGTTATAGGCTTGATGATGCTCCGGATGACGGCGAACACGAGCACAAAACCCGCCAGCGCCAACGTCACGAGAAAAAGGGTCTGTTCTATTATTATGCCCGCCGCCTCCTTTTTGGAGACGGATATCATGCGCTCGAAAAGCGCGTATTTGGTGTTTATCGCCCTGTCTATCCGTCCGTGCAGTTTTGGAAGAAGGATGCCGACCTTCTCGACGTTTTTCTGTATTGCCGGGGAAAACAGGCCCTCTTGTATAAGACTCTTGTCTACCGAGTACGCGGCGGAAAAATAATCGTGGAAATCCTGCCGAAGGGACGAGTATTCGTCCCAGTTGGCCTTGTCCCCGTGTACGTGGCGATTATGCCCAGCACCATCGCCAGCAGGAAGAACGCCAGAATCCCCCACAATCTCGCGCCTATGGTCGGGCGAAATAAAGGCCCGCCTCCGCCGCCTTTAGTCATCAAATATAATTTTGACCGTTTTTACCGCGTCGGTCGCGTTGGGCGAGTCCACGAACGCCAGCCCCCCTTTGTTTGCCGCCACAAATTTTATCGCCTCTTGCTCCGTCTCAAACTCGACGGGCGGCCTTCCCTTTCCGGAAAATATCATCCTAACCCAGAAAAGCCTGTACGACTCGGCGTCTATATGAAGCACGCTGATGAAAAAATCCTTTCCAAGGGGGTTGTCCGACGCAAGGTTCGCGGGCTGGATGACAACGCCGTTTTCGAACATCCTTTTCCCGCCGTTGTAAATCCTCCTAAGGTCGGCCGCCCGAAACGCTGTCGCGGGGTTGTCCTTGTTGACGATTACGATCAGCTCGGCGAACGCCTTGTCCGCGAAGGCCAGGGATAGCGCAAGCGCGACGATCGAAGCCTTGAGAAGACTCCGGCTAGAAAAATAACGTGACCGCAAAGCGCGCTTCCTTGTAGATAAGGTCTCTCGTCACGGCCGCGTTGTTTGCTCCCCTGATGTTGTCCGAAAGCTCGAATTTGAGAACTATGTTCGATATGTTCATGGGCATGAAATTCAGGCCGGCTATGTGCTCGACCCATGCGTCGTCGGAAACGGACTGGTTGGGGTTCGAATATTCAAGCCTGTAATAGGCTGAAAGCCGCTTTAAAAGCCGATATGTGAGCTGACCGTAACCGGCCGACTCGGTGAACCCCTGTTCCTGCGACACCGCGTACTCGGATAGGAAAGAACACTTCTCGCCGTTTAGGGCGAACAAAAGCCCGCCCGTGTTATGCGGCCCGTTTTGAATAGGCGCGATTGTCGTCGTTTGGAAGGCCCGCTCCCCGCTGTAAACCGAGGCTCCTATCTGCATGCGCTCGTTCGGCTGGAAATTCACCCTCGCGCCAAAAGCCTTGTTGGGATTTGCGTCGGACTCCGAGTCGTTCAATCCAGGCGGGTTCTCGCCGTTTCCCACGTACATGATGTAGTCCAGCGTGGAGGAACCAAGCAAAACCGTCCCGAGCATACCCACTCCGGTGTTCCATCTGGGGAACATCGTGGTTCCGCCCCTGTCTTCCATATTGTTGATGGCTCTCGGCACCGCGAAGGAAATGATGGTGGGAGTCGCGTCGTGTATCTCGTTATAGTAGCCGAAGGGGGTCAGCATCCTCCCGACCCGGAACTGCACCGCGTCCGACGAGACGTACCTTATGAATGCGTTTTCGACCACCAAGTCGCCCCCCCCCACGGGCGCGCCGGTCTTGTTTACGGACGAAGTGCCGATGTTTGTGCCGTGGTCGAACTCGACGTGGGCGTAGGTGGAAAGCTTGTCGGTAATCGGCACGTCCAGCAGGAAGCTGAGGTGGTGCATGTGGAAGGAGCTGTTGTAATTTCCCTCGGCGTTGTCCGCGGTACTGTACTCAACGTCTACGTATCCGTTAAAGCTTATTTTGGACAGGTCGATTGCGAACGCCGGACTGGCGCTCAAAAACAACTCCGCCAAGAAAAGCGTCGCGGCGAAAAACATCCCTTTTCTCATGGTCAATCTCCTCCTCCCCCTCCGCCGCCAGCGTGGCACGCCGAGCATGAGCGCTGGTCAAAGTCCCTCCGGTGCGAATCGCCGAACGACAATGCCCAGCTTAAATACCCGTTTGCCGCGACCGTGGTGTGGCACCATTCGCAGTTGTACGGGCTGTAGTGGCCGCTGTGGCAACCGATGGCGCGGCACCCGGCGGTGTACGGCGCGTGTTGTCCCGCCCATTTTCCGTTGCTATAATAATGGCAGGTTTCGCACGCCGTGGTCGGGGTTATCGTCGGGTGCGCCGCCGGGATTGACTCGTTCGAGGCCGTGTGGCAGTTAAGGCAGGTTCCCTTCACGTTGCTGTGCCACTGCGAGGGAGGAATCCGGGTTTTTGAACCCGCCACGGACGGCCATCTCCAGCCGCTGACCGTCGAGCCGGCCGCCCCGGACGCGGAATAGTGACAGGCGTTGCAGTGCGTTCCCGTCTTTAGGGTCGTGTGGTTCACGTTGGTCATTATGGAAGTATAGTTGGAAAACGGGTGGCAATACGCGCAAATTTTGTCCCTCGCCACGTCCACGGTCTGGTTGGTCGCAGGGTCGGTTTGGGTTATTGAATGACAGGCAGAGCACTGGTATGCGGAATGGGAGCCTGCAAGATAGTCCTTGTGGTCAACCGAGGAAACGGTCGTTCCCGAGGAAACCGTGTTAACCCTTAGGGTGGACCAGTCGGTCACGGTGCCCCCGCCTCCTCCGCCGGACGGCTGGATGGTGGGGTGGCCTTCGCCGCAACCAAGGATTGGCAGTAATAACAGAGCCGCCAGGAAAACAGTCGCGCGAGAAGACAGGTTTTTTCCAATCACCAATTTTATCCTCAACATTTGAATTAAATTATCACATTCCATTGGGCAGATACCAATAAGGCAAACCATATGCCAAAATCAATGGCTACGAGACTTAGGATAATCAAGGCGTTATGATTGGCAGATGAATTATTCGGCCTTAGGAAACGGGCCTTTTACGATAAGTGTCCTGAAACAATACAAATTTCTATAAAAAAAGGTGGGAACGGTTTTGCTCGCCTCCAGTGGTTTTGACGGAATAAACGACGTTTGGGTTAGCCGCCGGCGCCAGTCCATTGGTAGAAGGTGTTGGTGTGGCAATTTATACAATTTTTGGTGTTGTTGTGTTTCTGGTGGCAGGTGTTGCAAGCGGGGGGGGTTGTCATGTGAAGCGCGCCGCTTCCGGCGCCAAGCCAGCTTGCGTACCCCGGAGCCGAGGCGGCATGGCATTTTTCACAACCGGTTCCGCTGAACTGGCTGAACGTCGAGCCGTTTGCGATGGTGCCTGACGCGAGCGTCGTATGGGTGTGCGTTGCGTGGCACGTGTTGCATGCCGCCGGCGAGGCCTCGTGCGCGGCGCCAAGCCAGTTGGCGTACCCGGAAGTTATTGAAGCCGAATGGCAGTTTTCGCAACTTATCCCGCTGAAGGTTTCCGGGGACAATAGCGTGGCGCTTGACACCGTGGTGTGGGTGTGCGTCGCGTGGCATCCGGACCGGTTGCAACCGGTGGTTACGTTTGCATGTCCCGCGGCCCCCAGCCATGACCCGCCGTTGTAGGTGTGGCACGCCTCGCAACCTGATGCGTAATGTCCCGAGGGATAGGTCGGTATGGCCGACGGCGTGTGGCAGTCTAGGCACGGGGCCGTTATGCCCGAATGGAACCCGGCGCCGGGCGCTCCGAGCCAGTTTGTATAGCTTGCGGCGACGGAGGGCTGGTGGCAGGTGGAGCAATCAACACCAGCGAACTGCGCGCCGTTTGTCACGGAATACCCCGTCATCGGGTTGTGGGTATGAATGGCGTGGCAGGTCGCGCAACCCGCGGTTACGGCCTGGTGCCCCTTCCACGAGCCGTTGTTGTAAGTGTGGCACTTCTCGCATCCTGCGGTGTTATGGCCCGCCGGATACGTCGGGATTGCGGAGGGGGTGTGGCAGTTCGTACACGGACCGGTAAGGCCTGCGTGGAAACCGGCGCCGGGCGCCCCCAGCCAGTTCGCGTAGCTTGCGGCGACGGAGGGCTGGTGGCAGGTGGCGCAATCAACTCCCGTAAACTGCGCGCCGGTCGTGACGGAAGTCCCGGCAATCGCGAGGTGGGTGTGCGGCGTATGGCAAGTCGGGCATCCGGAAGCCACGGACGGGTGTCCCGTCGCCCCCTTCCACGAGCCTCCGTTGTACGTGTGGCACGATTCGCATCCCGCGGTGTGATGGCCCGTCGGATAAGTCGGGATTGCGGAGGCGGTGTGACAATTCGTGCATGCGCCGGTTAAGCCGGCGTGGAAACCTACGCCGGGCGCGCCGAGCCAGTTTGTATAACTTGCGGCGACGGAGGGTTGGTGGCATATGGAGCAGTCCGCGCCGGCGAACACCGTCCCCGGGGTAACGGAAGTTCCGGCGAGCGTGTGCGGATGGGCGGAATGGCAGGTCAGGCACCCCGTGGTGGCCGCGATGTGTCCCGTCGCCCCCTTCCAAGAGCCTCCGTTGTAAGTGTGGCACTTCTGGCATTCGGCGGCGTAATGGCCCGACGGATAAGTCGGTATGGCGGACGGCGCGTGGCAGTTAAGGCAGGGGCCGGTGATGTTGGCGTGGAAACCAGTGCCGGGCGCGCCCAGCCAGTTCGCGTAGCTTGCGGTGATGGAAGGCTGGTGGCAGGTGGAGCAATCCACCCCCGCAAACTGCGAGCCTGCGATCACCGAAAACCCGGTTATCGGACCGTGGGTTTGCGCCGGATGGCAGGCGGAGCATCCGGACGTCGCCGCCGGGTGTCCCTTGCCGGAGCCCCATGAGCCGTTATTGTAGGTGTGGCAGGTTTCGCAACCGCCGGTGTAATGGTTCGCCGGATATTTCGGCGCGTTGGCCGGCAAATGGCAGTTTGTGCAAACACCCTGCACGTCTTTGTGCCAGAGGGTGCTTGATATGCGGGTGACCGACGAGGCCGAGGACCATCTCCAGCCCGTTATCGCGGAGCCCGCCACCCCGGGGGCGGAAAAATGACAGCCGTTGCAGTGAGATCCCGCCCCAACCTTCACGTGGTCCACGTCGGTCAGCAGGGAGGTGTATTTTGAAAACGGATGACAGGTTGCGCATATCTGATCTCTTGTGACGTAGGAGGTAACCATGGTCGCCTTGGTTGTGCCGGATGCTTGGACTGGCTTGTTAATCGGAACCGATTGCGTCATCGAATGACAGTCGTTGCAGGTGTATTTGGAATGAGAGCCGGTCAAATAATCATTGTGGTTGACCTGAGATGGTTGCGTCGGTGTCGTAACCGTGTTCACCTCGAAAAGCGCCCAGCCGTTTAAGTTTGCCGCGGAGCCCGATGAGGAGCCGGACGACGAACCGGGGGATGAACCGGACGATGATTGGGAAGGGCCGTTGCCGTTACAAGCCGAAAATATAAAGGATAAGAGGAGGATTGAAACTGCGCACGACAGCTTACTCATGTCTTTCCTCTTCCTCACACAATAAAAATTAATTGCAAACAACCACTGTGCAATTTATTTGGCAAGATGCGTGCCAGAAAAATCCAAGGATAACGCTCAATAAAACAATGCCATAAATTAGGACTTTATACGAAATTACACAAAAAAAATATTATGTAAAAAAAATATTGTCCTGAAACATGTCTTTTTTGAAAGTGTCCTGAAACAAAACACTATTTTAGAAATTTATTAAAGGTGTGTTAGCATTCTCAATATGAAACGGCCTCTCATACTTATTGTTGACGACGAGGAAAACAACAGGGCTGTTCTGGAGTCTCGTCTCGAGCGGCGGGATTACGGAACCGTTTGCGCCTCGAACGGAACCGAGGCGTTGAAAATTCTGTCCGACGTGTCGCCCGACTTGGTTCTCTTGGATTTGATGATGCCCGGCATGGACGGTTTCGAGACCTGCACCCGGATGCGGGAAATCACGAAGGGCGTCTTTTTGCCGATAATTATGCTCACCGCCAATGACGACAAGGAGAGCAGGATAAGGGGTTTTTCCGTGGGCGCGGACGATTACATCGACAAACCTTTCGACATGGACGAGCTTTCCGCCCGGATAGGCGCCATGTTGCGGATTAAGGACCTTAAAAACCAGATTGAGAAAAAGGACGTGGAGATCAAACGGCTTTCCGCCGAGCTAAAGGGGCGTTACGCCGACATGATAGGCACCAGCGCGAAGATGAAGGAAGTGTTCGAAAAGATGCGCGGCGCCTCCGGCATCACCAGCCCGGTTGTCATCAGCGGCGAAAGCGGCACCGGGAAGGAGCTCGTGGCCAAAGGGATTCATTACGGCTCGTCCCGCGCCAGCATGCCGTTCGTCGCGGTGAACTGCGCGGCCCTGCCAAAGGAGCTCATAGAATCCGAACTTTTCGGCCATAAAAAGGGCGCCTTCACGGGCGCGCAGTCCGCTTCCGAGGGGCTGTTCAGGGCGGCCGATGGCGGCACCCTTTTTTTGGACGAGATTACCGAGATGCCGGCGGAGGTTCAGGCGAAAATGTTGCGCGTTCTCCAGGAGGGAACCGTGAGGATGGTCGGGAGCGTGGAGGAGACTCCCGTGGATGTCCGCGTCATAGCCGCCACAAACTTGAACGTCGAGGAGTGCGTTAAGGCCGGCAAACTTAGGCAGGACCTTTATTACAGGCTTAACGTGCTGGGCATCAAGCTCCCCCCACTGCGCGAACGCAAGGAGGACATCCCGCTTCTGGCCCGGTTTACGATATCGAGGCTGAACGATAAATTCGGAAAAAACATAAAAGGCGTCACCGAGGAGGCGCTGGAGGCGATGGTGGAATACGACTGGCCCGGAAACGTGAGGGAACTGCAAAACGTGATTGAAAGCTGTTACGCGATTCCCGGTCTCGAGGCCATAGACGTAAAACAGATAAGGACCCAGAATCTTTTTGACCACAAGCAGTCCGGCTCCGGGGAGGACGTCATGCGGTTAAGCGACGCGAAAAAAAAGGTGCTACTCGAGGCGCTGGCAAAAACAGGCAACAACAAGCTCAAGGCGGCCAAAATGCTGGGAATCCACCGGTCGGTCCTTTACAAAATGCTGGAACGCCACGGGATAAAGGAATAGCGGCCGTCCGGCCTCCCCCTCTTCAAGCGGGCCTGCGGTTTTGTTCCATTATCCGTTTTAGGTTTTCCTTTAACGACGGGGGAACGAAGGTAAGGCGGACGTTGTAGTTTCCGCCTTCGGCGACGTCGGTGACCTTGGCGTAAATAAAATCATTTTTCTTCCCTTCGCCCGGTTTTCCGATGAACAGCCTGATGTTCATGTATTCCTCCATGGGAGTTTCGGAACTGATGACCATTTCCTTTTCCGCAAGCCGCGTGGCCGACCCGGCGAATTCCTCGCCGGACGCCAGTTTTCCGTCCAAGATTTGGAAGGAGACGTCCAGGGGGTTGGAAAGCGGCCGGAGGACGGTTTTATCTTCGGGAAGTCGCACGTTGTGCGCCCCGGAAATAGCCGTGATTTCGTAGACGCGCACGGGGGCGGCGAATCCCTTGAACGACACCTTGAACTCCCTGTCGGTCTCGATTTTTCCCGTCGCCGCCCTGAGCACGCCCTCGGTGGCGAGCACCTGCCCGCCGAGCGTGTAGGATTCGACGCGGCCGGTGAGGTTGACGTTGCTTCCGACGACGGCGTATTTAACCCTCGATTCCGACCCGATGTTCCCCGCGACCACGGCGCCGGTGTTTAGGGCTATTCCCATCTCCAATTCCGGCAGGTTCCGGAGCGCGTTGCGCTCGTTGACCGACGCCATTGCGCGTTGCATTTCCAAGGCGCACGCCACCGCGCGGTCGGCGTCGTCGGGTCGTTGGTTGGGCGCGCCGAAAAGCACCAACATGCCGTCGCCCATTATTTCGTTTATCACCCCCTGATGGGCGTGGATGACCTTGTTCATGTCCATAAAATATCCGTTTAGAAGGTCCACCACCTTTTCAGGATGCAAAAGCTCGGATATGACGGAGAAGCCGCGCAAATCCGTCATCATGACGGTGACAACCCGGCTTTCGCCCCCAAGCTTGAGGCCGGCCGGATTCTCGAGCAACAACTCCACCACCTCGTCAGAAACGTACCTGCCGAATGTCCTCTTTATGAACGCGGTGCGTTGCTCGACCTTCTGTTCAAGCTCCGATTTGGCGTTTTCGAGCGATTCCTGATAAAGCCGGTTCACTCGGTTCTTTTCCTCTTGGATTGCAAGCACCTCCGAGGTCCTACGTCTCACCTCTTGTTCAAGGAACTCGTTTTGGTCGCGCAGAATGTCGGAGACGCTCTTTAGGGCCAATTGTGTGCGTACCCTCGCCAATAAGATGTCAGGGTTTATCGGCTTCGAGATGAAATCGGAGGCGCCCAACTCCAGCCCTTTTTTTTCCGTTTTCGCGTCAGCCTTCGCGGTTAGGAAAATAACGGGCACGTCCTTTGTCCTGGCGGTCGACTTCATCCTGGCGATGACCTCGTATCCGTCCATCCCCGGCATCATTATGTCCAGTAGAACGAGGTCAGGAAGGGGGTCGGACGCAACTTCTTTCAGTGCCTCGGCCCCGTTGCTTGCCGTCCTAACTTGGTAGACGTCGCCCAGGACGTGGGTGAGAAGGAAAAGGTTGTCTTCCGTGTCGTCAACCGCCAACACAACCGGTTTTGGGAGCTGAAATGCCGGGTCTGTCATGTTGACGTCATCGGGTTTCCCCTAGAAACGTTTTTTGTATCGGTGGTCGCGTTTATGCCTCGACCGGGCGAATGGGCGGGGGCCTCGGGAGCGAATCCCGCGCCGAAGCAAACCTGTCCATCCGCCTTGGTCGTTATGAACCCCTATTTATTCTTAGAAAGGCTGTCGTAAAGGGATTTTAGCCCCTCGAAAATTTC
>JACQBU010000062.1 GCA_016194375.1 Nitrospinota bacterium | reverse complement strand
CATTGAACCCGTTCCATTTGAAAAAAGAGGTTGAGAAAAAACTCAGGAGGTTCTTTAATGACTTACGGTTACCTGAGTTGTGAGGCTACGATGAAAAAAACTTGGCCTCCTTCGGTTACCTTTTCCCATGATGCAACGCGTGGGCGCCTTTTCCGCCTTTTTGGCGCCGAGGGCGTCTACTTCGACATGTATTCGTGGGTCGCGGCGCCCTCCTTGCCCGTGACGGTCCTCCCCTTTGGCGCCGGCGCCATTTTCGACAACAGGTTGAACGGGTCGTACCCCGCCCCGAGCCGCACCTTGATCCCACCCTTGTATTCCGCCTCGAACGGTATGACGACCGATTTTTTCTCGGCAAACTCCGCCGTCAGAAACCACTCTCCAATCCCCCCCCCTTCCGGCGGGCGGACGTCGAGCACCGTGACCGACTTGTCGGAAACGGGCAGGACGGCCAGTTTTTCGGGCGGCGTGCCGGCGACGTCCCTTATGACGCAACGAACGTTGAAGGTCATGCCGGACGACGACACGGTGGAACACTCCGCCGAAATGGGGGGCGCGGGCTTGACGGCTGAGGCTGTTCCGGCGCCTGCGAGGACGAGGAAAAACGACAAAAGCGACCCGGCGGCCCGCCGGCGGTTCGGGCGGCCCATTAATCCGACGTCTTTGCCTTGGCGGGGGTTCCGGCGTTCTTCCCCCCGCCTTCTGAAGAGGCCGGCTTCTTGGCGTAGTCCGTCTTGTACCAGCCGGAGCCCTTGAGTTGGAACGAGTTGCGGGAGATTATCCTTTTCATCTTTTTTCCGCATTCGGGGCATTTTGGGAAGCGCTTTTCCGAGATTCCGTGGGACATCTCCTTTGTATTGCCGCAATTTTCACATTGGTATTCATAAATCGGCATTCTGCAAATCTCCTTTTTGAATGGCTAAAGGGTACCAAATCGGAAACAGATTATCAAACCCGCCCGAAATTCGACGGTGAAAATGCGGGCGGGAGGGAATATAATCGGCCCGATGAAGCACGGTCGTTCAAGGATTTCAGCCCTCCTGGTCGCGGCGCTGTTGGTCGCCGTTGCGGCTTGCGCGGAAAGGCGCTCCAACGTCGAGTTTTCGATAAGGCGCGACCGGGTGCTCGACGACGTCCTCAAGAACACCCGCACCCTGAAGGTGTACCGGGACCTCGACACAATTTTCATCGCCGACGTGCTTTGGTACAAGCCGGAGTTGAGGAGGGCCTTCGTGGCCAGCCTGAAGGAGGAGGGGCGCATAAACGACGAACAGGCCGCGACCATGACGGACGAGATATCGAAAAAAGAGGGGAGGGAGCTCGAGTTTATCGTCGGCTTTTACACCCCGGACAAGAGTTGGAACGACCTCGACGCCGTTCATTCAATGTGGCGCCTCGCCCTCAAGGGCGGCGGCGGGGAGCCGGTGGCTCCGGAAAGAATCGAAAAACTGAGGGTGGACAAGATGCAGGACGCCTGGCTCTTCCCCTTCATCACGCCATGGAAATCCGCCTACAGGGTGACCTTCGCAAGAAAAGGCTCTTTGCCGGGGGCGGATCGTTACGCACTGCGCCTTTCCTCGGTCGTCGGGGAGGGGTCGTTGGTTTGGGAGCCGTCGAAATAAAGGCCCGGCCCTTTCCTCAGCCTTGATTCGGGGCCACGCGGATGACGGAGGCGACTGCGACGGCCCGCACGTGGGAAAGCGAAAGCAGAAAATGCCCCGGGTTCAATCCGGGAAACTTCCTCGACAACTTTTCGGAAAACTCGAAACGCGGCGGCCCGCCCGCGTTGCGCACGACCGCCACGTCCCTGAGGCCGAACCCCGCGAATCCGGTCCCGACCGCCTTTGAGAAAGCCTCCTTGGCGGCGAACCGGGACGCGTAAAATTGCCAGGGGTTCCCAAGCCGTCCCGCCTGGGCTATTTCCGCCGGCGCGAACACCCTTCGCAAAAACCTTTCGCCGAACCTTTCGGCGGCCCGCCTAATCCTTTCGACTTCCATGACGTCGACGCCGTGTCCCGCTACAATCATCGTTCTCCTCCTACGCCAGGCGCATTTTACCACAGGAAAATAATCTGGTAAGATTTAACGAGCAACCCGATTGGCTCTTGAAACATGGGAGGTACCGTGAGCGAAATCACCGCAGTCATCGGCAGGGAGATACTCGATTCAAGGGGAAACCCCACCGTCGAGGTGGACGTATATCTTGACGACGGCGCATTCGGCAGGGCCGCGGTCCCGAGCGGGGCCTCCACCGGCACGAGGGAGGCGCTCGAGCTGAGGGACGGGGGAAAAAGGTTCGGCGGCAAGGGGGTCCAAAAGGCGGTCAAAAACATAAACACCGTGCTCGCCCCGAAGCTGGTCGGCTACGACGCCGTGGAACAGCCGGTGATCGACGCGATAATGCTGGAGGCGGACGGCACCCCCGCGAAGTCAAAGCTCGGGGCCAACGCCATCCTCGGCGTTTCGCTGGCCTGCGCGAAGGCGGCGGCGGTCTCCACCGGCCTTCCGCTTTACAGGTACATCGGCGGCGCAAACGCGCGCACCCTCCCGGTGCCGATGATGAACGTGCTCAACGGCGGCTCCCACGCGGACAACAACGTGGATTTTCAGGAGTTCATGATAATGCCCGCAGGGGCCGGCTCCTTCTCCGAGGCGTTGCGGACCGGCGCCGAGATATTCCACGCGCTAAAGGGGGTGCTCAAAAAACGAGGACTTTCCACTGCCGTGGGGGACGAGGGGGGCTTCGCGCCGGACTTGAAGTCCAATTCCGAGGCGGTTGACCTACTGCTGGAGGCCGTGGGCAAGGCCGGCTACAAGGCCGGCCGGGACGTGTTCATAGCGCTCGACCCGGCCGCGAGCGAATTCTACGAAAACGGCAAATACCGCGTCCAGGGGAAGGCGCTTTCAACCGGCGAGATGATAAAACTTTGGGAGAACTGGGTCTCCCAATACCCGATTATATCCCTGGAGGACGGCCTCGCCGAGCAGGATTGGAACGGATGGAAGGAACTCACTTCCGCCATTGGTCGAAAGGTGCAGTTGGTGGGGGACGACATATTTGTCACCAACCCCGGGATATTGGCCGAGGGAATCAAGAAGGGAGTCGCCAACTCCATTCTGGTGAAGCTCAACCAGATCGGGACGCTGACGGAGACCCTCGAGGCGGTGCAGACGGCCCACAGGGCGGGCTACACGACCGTCATTTCCCACCGCTCCGGCGAGACCGAGGACGCGACGATAGCCGACCTGGCCGTCGCCGTGAACGCCGGGCAGATAAAGACCGGCTCGCTATGCCGCACCGACCGCGTCGCGAAGTACAACCAGCTTCTGAGGATTGAGGAGGAGCTGGGGGAGGCGGCGCTGTTTCCGGGGAGGTCGGCGAACCCGCGATGGTGACCACCGCCGGGGCGCTGGCCTAGAACAGATGGACAGAATCAAGAGGTTTTTGTTCGGGGGACGGGGCGGCAGGGCGAGGCCGATTTTCCTTCTCAGCGCGGTGTTCCTGCTGATCGTCGGGCTCGCCTCTTATTTCAAGACGGACGGGATACGCTCCGTGCTGGACTCCGACAAAAAAATCAGGGAGAAAACCGAGGATCTGACAAAGATGGCGGCCCGTAACGCCGAGTTGAGGGAAAAAATCAACGCCGCACAGGCCGGCTCGTATCAAACGGAGAAATACGCCCGCGAAAAGCTCCTGATGGCGAAGGAAAACGAGGTCGTGTTTAGGTTCCGCGACGCACAGGCCGGTTCGAAGGGGAAGTAGCCGGACTCTAGGACAAGGCCGGCTTCGGCGCGAAAATTACTGCGCGGCGGCTTGAGCGGGGGGGATGACCCGCTTGGTCGGCTTGACCACCCTGCCGCTTCGGATGCAACGGGTGCAGGCCTTTATTTTCTTCACCACCCCGTCCACCACGGCCCGCACCACCTGAAGGTTGGGGTTGAACCGCCTGTGGGTCACGTTGTGGGCGTGGCTTATGTTGTTGCCGTACACCGGCCGTTTTCCGCAGACTTCACATTCCATTGCCATGGTCGTTCTCCTAAAACTTGCCGCCCTCAAACGCGGGCTTCATTAACGTCGTCAGCATTTACGAAGCGGCGATTCTACACGGAAAGCGGCGATATACAAAGCTTTTTTTTCCCGTCCGTCGGAACCCGGCGACGAAGCTGGGGAACGTCGCTTCCGCCCCCAGTTCCTCCGCGGCGGAGGGGAAGGGCTTGGCTATGCCCAAAAATATGACGGCTAAAAAAAATCGACGGAGGGTCAATTTCTGTTTTTTGGGGGCGTTGACCGCGCCGCCATTGGGGGGGGCCAAGGCGGACAAAGGTCGCGCGCACCCGACCCCAGAAGCCCGGACGAAAAAAAATCAAAAAAACGTTTGACAAACAGACCACGCATAAATAGACTAGCGTTTTCCCCAAAACGGGAACGCGCCGAAAAATGCGCGGGAAACTGGTGGTTAGGAAGGAAATAGGAATTTTGATGGAAGCAACGGCAGTTGTCAGGTTCGCTAGGATGTCGCCGCAGAAGGCGCGTCTCGTGGCGGACCTCGTCCGAGGCAGGAAGGTGGCCGACGCCCTGAACATCCTGCGCTTCATGAACAAGGCCACCGCCAGGATAATCGGAAAGGTCGTGGCGAGCGCGAAGGCGAACGCGGAAAACAAGAACGTCGGCAACTCCGACGAGATGACAATAGACAGGATATTCGTGGACCAGGGGCCGGTCATGAAAAGACGGCTTGCGAGGTCCCGCGGGCGCGTTGACATGATAAGGAAGCCGTTTTCGCACGTGACCGTCGTGTTGAAGGAGGCGGTGAGGGAAAAGAAGAAGGCGGCCCCCGCAAAAAAGGGGGAGGCGAAGGCAGAAGCCCCGGCCGCCGAACCGAAGGCGGGGGAGAAGGAAGCCAAGGCAAAAACGACCGGCGCGAAAAAGGCCGCCGCGAAGCCGAAGGCGGGCGCAAAAGGCGGCGCCGAGGCGAAAACGACGAAAAAGAAACCTAAGGGCAAATAGCAAGGAAGGACGAAATTGGGACAGAAGACGCATCCGACGGGTTTTAGGATTGGAATCACAAAACCCTGGCTTTCCAACTGGTACGCCCAGAAAAACTACGCGCTCCAGCTTCACGAGGACCTGGCGTTGCGCAAGTATATAAAGAAGGCTCTTTCCCACGCCGGCGTCTCCAAGGTGGAGATAGAGCGCAGGACGAAACAGATAAAGATAAACATCCACGCCGCACGCCCCGGCATCATAATAGGCAAAAAAGGCGCCGAGGTCGACCAGTTGAAGGCCAGCCTCGCGAAAATGATACGCGGCAACATAGACATCTCCCTCAACATCCTCGAGGTCAGGAGGCCGGAGCTGGACGCCCAGCTCGTGGCCGAGAACATCGCGCTCCAGCTGGAAAAACGAATCGCGTTCCGCCGCGCAATGAAAAAGAGCGTCGTGACGGCAATGCGGTTCGGCGCGAAGGGAATCCGAATCAACTGCTCGGGAAGGCTCGGCGGCGCCGAGATAGCCCGCATGGAGTGGTACAGGGAGGGGCGCGTGCCGCTCCACACGCTGAGGGCCGACATCGACTACGGAGTGGCCGAGGCGTTCACCACCTTCGGCGTCATCGGCGTGAAGGTTTGGCTGTTCCACGGCGAGTTCATCAAGCGCAGGGGCAGGGCGGTCGAGGCGGTCGAGGCGGCCCCGGCGGCGCGGGGCGAAAAGGAAGCCCCGGCGAGGAGGCGCGATGCTTAGCCCGAAAAAAGTAAAGTACAGGAAAAAGCAGAAGGGCCGAAACAGGGGCGTCGCCCTGCGCGGTTCCTCCATAAGCTTCGGAACCTACGCCCTGCAGGCGGTCACCCCCGGCTGGATAACCGACAGGCAGATAGAGGCGGGCCGCGTGGCGATTTCAAGGCACATCAAACGCGGCGGCAAGATTTGGATAAGGCTGTTCCCGGACAAGCCGGTGACGAAAAAACCCGCCGAAGTCCGGATGGGCAAGGGGAAGGGCGGAGTCGAGGGATGGGTAGCCAGGATTAAGCAGGGGCGAGTGCTTTTTGAGATGGACGGCGTGACGCCGGAAGTCGCCGAGGAGGCGCTCAAGCTCGCGTCCATGAAGCTCCCCATAAGGACCAGGTTTTTGGACAAGAACAAAAGGGCGGCGCTGGCATGAAGACTTCGGAAATAAGGCAGATGACGGACGCGGAGCTGGCCGCGAAGCTGGAGGACGTCCGCAAGGAGCACCTAAACCTGCGGTTCGGCAGGGCGACGCAACAGCTTGAGAGCAACGCCAAGATACGCGCCGCGAGGCGCGACATCGCGCGCATGCTGACGATAATGGGCGAAAAGAAGAGGGCGGCGAAATGACGACCGAACGGAAGCAAAGAAAGACCCGCGTCGGCGAGGTGGTGAGCAACAAGATGGACAAGACCGTCGTGGTGGAAATCGAGCGCAAGATGCTCGACCCGGTGTTCAAGAAGTTCATAAAGCGCACGAAAAAATACGTCGCGCACGACCAGGACAACAAATGCGCCATAGGCGACCTCGTTGAAATAGAGGAAACGAGGCCCCTTAGCAAGACGAAGCGCTGGAAGGTGGTTTCGGTGATAACCCCTGTAAGGAGTGAAAGTGATACAACTACGGTCAATCCTTGAGGTGGCGGACAACTCCGGCGCGAAGGAGGTCCAGTGCATAATGGTGCTGGGCGGCTCCACGCGCCGCTATGCGACCGTCGGCGACATCATCAAGGTGGCCGTGAGGTCCGCCGCCCCCAACTCGAACATAAAGAAGGGGGAGGTCAAGAAGGCCGTGGTCGTCAGGACCAAGAAGGAGCTGGGCAGGTCCAACGGGACCTACATCAAATTCGACAGCAACGCCGCCGTACTGGTGGACGACGCGGGGGAGCCGGTCGGCACGCGCATATTCGGCCCGGTGGCGCGCGAGCTTAGGGGAAAGAAGTTCATGAAGATAGTGTCCCTGGCGCCGGAGGTGCTGTGAGCAGGCTCGGCGTCCGAAGGGACGATTTCGTGGAGGTTCGCTCCGGCAAGGACAGGGGGCGCAGGGGAAAGGTGCTCTCCGTGTTGCCGAAGGAGTCCAGCGTCATCGTCGAGAAGGTCAACATGGTGAAAAGGCACCAGCGCCCAAGCCAGAAGGTCAGGCAGGGGGGCATAATAGAAAAAGAGAACAAGATACGGGTCTCCAACGTGATGGTCGTCTGCCAGAAATGCGACAAGCCGGTCAGGATCGGCGGCAAGAGGCTGGAAAACGGCAAGAACGTGCGCATCTGCCGAAAATGCGGCGAGGTGCTGGACTTGGTGTCGTAGGAAGCGGGATTTAAAAATGGCGTCCAAATTTAAGGAAAGATTCACAAAAGAGGTGGTTCCGGCCCTCCAGAAGGAGCTGGGGCTTAAGAACGTCCACCAGGTGCCCAGGCTCGAGAAGATAGTGATCAACATGGGGCTTGGCGAGGCGGTTTCCGACCCCAAGATTATCGAGGGGGGCGTGTACACGGTCACCCGCATCTCCGGCCAGAAGCCGGTGGTGAGGACGGCGCGCAAGGCCATCTCCAACTTCAAGCTGAAGGAAAAGGCGCCCATAGGCGTCAGCGTGACCCTAAGGCGGGACAAGATGTACGAGTTTTTGGAAAGGCTCATCGTGGCCGCCCTGCCGCGGGTTCGGGATTTCCGCGGCGTCTCCGGGAAGTCGTTCGACGGGCACGGCAACTACACGCTCGGCCTCAAGGAACAGCTCATATTCCCGGAGGTGGAGTACGAAAAAATAGGCAAGCCCAAGGGGATGAACATCTGCATCGTCACCACGGCGAAGAACGACGCGCACGCCAAGGCGCTGCTCGTCGCCCTTGGAATGCCGATTAGGAACCAGTAAGGAGCAAAGATGGCAAGAAAGGCTATGGTAGTCAAGTCGCAAAGGAAGCCGAAATATCCGACCCGCGCCAAGTCGCGGTGCGCGTTGTGCGGGCGCTCTAGGGCGTACCTGCGAAAGTTCAACATGTGCCGGCTTTGTTTCAGGAAGCTGGCCCACGAGGGGATGATTCCCGGCGTGATGAAATCAAGCTGGTAAAAGGAGCGAAATGGTCACCGACCCGATAGCGGACATGCTTACAAGGATACGCAACGCCATAATGGCCGGAAGGGCCGAGACGACCGTCCCGTCCTCCAGGATGAAGGTCCGCATCGCCAAGATACTCGCGGGAAACGGGTACATAAGCGGGTTCAAGGTGGAGCAGGATGGCGCCAAGAGCAACATAAGGCTGAGGCTGAAATACGTCGCGCCCAACAAGCCCGCCATAACCGGAATCAAGCGGGTCAGCACCCCCGGCAGGCGCGTTTACGTGAGCGCCGGCGAGATACCGCGCATCCTTCGCGGACTGGGCATAAACATCGTTTCGACGAACAAGGGAATATTAACGGACGCCGAGGCGCGCAAGGAAAAATGCGGCGGCGAACTTTTGTGCAGTGTTTGGTAGCATGTCAAGGATAGGAAGACAGCCGGTTGAGATCCCCAAGGGGGTCGAGGTGAAGGTCGTGGACGGAAAGGTCCAGGTGAAGGGGGCCAAGGGGTCGCTGACCCACCCGCTTAGGGCGCCGATAACCGTGAAGACCGACGAAGGCAAGCTGTTGGTGGAGAGGCCGGACGACGGCCGCGTCAACAGGGCGTTGCACGGCCTAACGCGCGCGCTACTCGCGAACATGGTGGAGGGCGTCTCCAAGGGGTTCGAGAAAAAGCTCATCATCACCGGCGTCGGATACCGCGCCTCCATGGACGGCAAGAAGCTGAGCCTGGCGCTCGGTTTCTCCCACCCGGTGCAATTGGAGCCGATAGAGGGGATATCGTACGAGATTAGCAAGACGCAGACGGAGATAATCGTGAAGGGAATAGACAAGGCGCTTGTCGGCCAGGTCGCGGCAAACATCAGGAAGCTCAAGGAAAGCGAGCCGTACAAAGGCAAGGGAATACGCTATGAAGACGAGGTCATCCGGCGCAAGGCCGGAAAATCCGTATCAGGCGGCAAATAGGACGTAGGAAAATGAACGCGACGATAAAATTGGAGCTAAGGCAAAAGAGGCGGTTTAGGATCCGCAAAAAGGTCATGGGGACGGCGGAGAGGCCGAGGCTGGCCGTTTTCAGGAGCAACAAGCACCTCGCGCTCCAGGCGATAGACGACCAGAAGGGGGCCACGCTCGCCTCGGTCTTCACGCACGAGAAGGCGCTGAAGGGGAAGTTCAAGGGGAACAACAAGGCCGCGGCCAAGGAGGCGGCGGCCATCCTGGCCCAGCGCGCCAAGAAAAAGGGGATTACCAAGATGGTGTTCGACAGGAGCGGGTACGCCTATCACGGCAAGGTTCAACAAATTGCTGACAGCATGAGGGAAAATGGCATTCAAATCTAGTCCGTCCGCCGGAAAACCAGAGGACTTCGGAACGCCGGAGCTGGCGGAAAAGGTCATCTTCATCAACAGGGTCGCGAAGGTCGTCAAGGGCGGGCGCAGGTTCTCGTTCAGCGCGCTCGTGGTGGTCGGAAACAAGACGGGCACCGTCGGCATCGGATACGGAAAGGCCAAGGAGGTGCCCGAGGCGATAAAGAAGGCCGTCAACGCCGCCAGAAAACACACCGTCCAGATACTCATAACGGACGGCACGATACCCCACGAGGCCACCGGGCACTCCGGTTCCGGCCTCGTCTTCATGAAGCCCGCCTCCAAGGGGACGGGCGTGATAGCGGGCGGGCCCGTGCGGGCCATCATGGAGTCCGCCGGCGTGCACGACATACTCACGAAATCGCTTGGCTCC
>JACQBU010000037.1 GCA_016194375.1 Nitrospinota bacterium | reverse complement strand
CACGCGCGTGGGGGTGAACCCGTAAAAACTGACGCGAATAATAGAGGCAATGCCGGTATTTCTCGGCGGATGAAAACTGTCAGCGGAGGTGTTCGGCGAGGGCCTCGCGCCAGTCGCGCAGGGGCGCGCCCGCGAGTGCGGAATAAAGCGAACAGTCCAGCCGCGAGTCGGCGGGCCTTTTCGCCGCGGCTTTCAGCTCGTCGGAGGTTGTCGCCGTGAGCTTCACGCCCCTTATCCCCTTTAGCTCCATGACGGCCTTTGCGAACTCGTGCCACGTGGCCGAGCCGGAGTTGGAGACGTGATAGATTCCCGACGCCTTTTTTCCCAACAGTTTTATGATGGCGGCGGCAAGGTCCTCCGAATAGGTGGGGGAGCTTTTTTGATCGGTCACCATCCGTATTTCCTTTTGGGTCTGGCAGAGCCTCAACACGGCGGCGGGGAAGCTCTTTCCAACTTTTCCGTAGAGCCACGACGTGCGTACCACCAGCGAATTTTTTTCGGCGAGGGTCAAAAACTCCCCCTCCAGCTTGGTTTTTCCGTAAACGTTGAGCGGATTGGGGGCGGCGCCGACGGGGTAGGGGGCGCCCCCCTTTCCGTCGAAGACGTAGTCGGTGGATATGTAAACCATCCTCGCGCCCGCCGTCTCAGCCGCCGACGCGACGGCGCGCGTTCCCTCCACGTTCACCGCCCGCGCCAGCTCCGGCTCGGTCTCGCACGCGTCCACCCGCGTCATGGCGGCGCAGTGGATCACCACGTCGGGATTCGCGGAGAGTATGGGGTGGACGACGTCCAACGGGCGGGCGAGGTCCGCGTCCTTCCTTATGACTCCGGTCGCCCGCCACGACGGATGAAGGCGGGCGCAGGCGGACAATAGCGCGCTTCCCAGCCCGCCGTTCGCGCCGGTAATTACGACGTTCACGGGGCCAACAGGTCGCTGTAAAGTTCCAGCGAGACGCCGCTCACGCCGGAGGATTGCGGGGAGGCGAGAAACAGTATCGCGTCCGCCACCTGCCCGGGCGCGAGGCGCGGATATAGGTCCGACCAGGAAAGCATGTCGGTGTCCACCGCGCCGGGGCACACGGCGTTCACCCTTATGTTGTGCCCTTTTCCCTCCTCCGCCAGCGCCTCCGTGAGGCCGACGACGGAGAATTTGGAGGCGCAGTACGCGGAGAAGCCGGGAAATTTTTTGGCGCCCTTGACCCCGGAAAGGGACGACAAGTTCACGACGCTCCCGCCCCCCCTTTCCTTCATCTGCGCGAACGCCTCCCTGCAACACAGGAAGACGCCGCCCACGTTGACGGCATGGACCCGGTTGAACTCGGCCAACGTGACGTCCTCCAACATGCCCCGGGAAAAGAGCCCGGCGTTGTTCACCAGCACGTCCACCCCGCCGAAGTCCCTTTTGACGTCCGCAAACAAACGTCTTACGGCGGCTTCGTCGGCGACGTCGCATTCGTACGCCCTGCCGACTCCCCCCTTGGAGAGGATTAATTTCGCCGTGGAGTCCGCCTCGCCCGTCGTCCGGGAGCAAAGCGCCACCTTCGCCCCGTGTTCGGCAAATAGAACCGCAGTCGCGCGTCCTATCCCCCTGCCGCCGCCGGTCACCAGCGCGATTTTCCCCTTGAGCGCCCCGACGAGGGACGCGGGCATAGAAGACGGGGACGAATCAGGCATCACCACCTCTTGAAATAATCAACCAGCGGCCCGGAGGTTTTTTCCCATAAAAATTCCTTAAGAACCCTTTCCCGCCCCGCCGTCCCCATATTCTCGCGCAACGCCGGGTCTTTTAGCAACGAAATTACCGCCTCTGGCAGCCCCTTCCCGCCGGGTTCCACCAAAATTCCGTCAACGCCGTTTCGCACCACCTCGGGCACGGCCGTGGAGTCGAGCGCCACCACCGGCCTGCCGGCCGCCATGGCCTCCAGAAAGACTAGGCCGAACGTCTCGTGCCTGCTGGGCAGGCAGAACAGGTCGCACCGGGCGAAGAGCTCCGCCACGGCCTCGCGGGACGTCACGTCCCCCAGAAAGGTCACGCTGGGCGAAATCCCGAGTTCGCGCGCCATCCGACGTAGCTGTTCGTATTCCAGTCCCCCCCCGGCTATCTTCAACTCCGCCTCGGGAATCGCGGCGACCACTCCGGGCCAGGCACGCAATAGGAGGTCCACCCCCTTTCGTTTGTACAGCCTTGCGACGCAAAGGACCGAGGCGCCCCCGGCGCCCGCCCGCGTCGGCGGCGAAACCTGCCCGCGAAAGACCCCGTTCGGGGCCACCGTGATTTTGGCCGGGGGCGCGCCGTAAAGCTCCGTTATTTTTCCGGCGGAAAACCTGCTGGGCGCGAAGACCCTCTCGGCCTTGGAGATGGCGCGCCGCTCCAGCGCCGCCATGAGCCGCACGGCCTGTCGCACGGCGCCGGACTCGAACCGGGCCACGTCCGCCAATATCCCCTGGTTTACGGAGACGAAGCGGGTCCCCTTGGAAAAATCAAAACCGTCGAAATCGAACGCCGCCGTCGGCAGGCCGTCGCGGAGTTCGGCCAGACGGCCCATCTTATAATTGAACCTTATCCTGCGCAGGGACGTGGCCATGTATCCGCCGGACGAGAAGTCCCCCGAGATGAATTCGACCTCGAACCCCTTGTCGCTAAGAATTTTGCCGAGCGACCGGGCGACCACGACGACCCCGCTTCCGACGCCGGAGTCCGACGGCCACGACGTTATGAGACGGCACTTCATGGGGCGGCGCCGCGCGCTTTTGGAAGGTCAGCCCTTCTTCATGAGGTCGTTAAAATACTTGATGATCTCCGGGTCCATCCACTCCCTGGGGCCGGCCGCCTGGGAAACGACCTCTCCCTTGGGGTTTATGATGAAGGTCGCCGGAATCTTTGACGTGTGAAATTTGTCCAACGACTCCCCGTCGGGGTCCAGGAACACCTCGAACGTATAGCCGTGGTCCTTTATGAACGACGCGATTTTGGAGGGGTCGTCCTTGTCGACCGATACGGCCAGCATGACGAGGTTTTTTGACTTGAACTTCTTGTAGAACTCCTCCATCTCCGGCATTTCCTTAAGGCAGGGGGGGCACCAAGTGGCCCAGAAGTTCAAAAACACCCATTTCCCGCGATAATCCTCGAGGCTTGTCTTCTTGCCACCCAGCTTGTGAAGGATCAGCTTGGGTGCGGGCTCGTTCTCGGCGGCTTCCACGGTGTTCGGGGGTTCGTAGAATATCCCCATGCCAAGGGCGTATCCAAACGCCAATAAAAGCAGGTATAGAACCCCCCTTCGCGGGGAAGGGAACAAGCCCCTGAACGACGTCAAAATACCTGTTCCACTTCCTTTATGCCCGGAAATTTCTCCATGAGAAGGCGCTCAATCCCGAGTTTTAGGGTGTAGGTCGAGCTGGGGCAGGCGCCGCAGGCTCCGATTAGCCTCAAATAAACCACACCGTCCTTGAAGTCCACGAGCTCGCAGTCGCCTCCGTCCCCCTGAAGGGCGGGCCTTACGGTTTCTAGGGCTTCCTCAATCTGCTCCCTTGTGGGAGTTGCAACGGTTCCTTCTTTAACTTCCATGATTACTCCTTTTTATTGTTTTATGGCGTCCCGGCCCCAATGGCGGGCGACAAGGTAGGTTGCGCCCGCGCTAATGAAACCCTTCATTTCAGATTACTTGCAAAAAGGGGAAAATTCAAGGGAAAACGGGCCGCGGCGATTTAGGCCTGGGCCGTGCGGCAGGATGCGGTTGCGCGGCCAAGCCCAGTTTTTACAGGAGGTTAGCCCGGTCGGCGGGGATTGTTTAGGGCGTCTAGCTCCGATTGGGCGCGTCTGGCGAATTCCGTGCCGGAAAGCTCGGAAACGATCCTCTCGTAGGTTTTTTTCGCCTTCTCGTACGCCTCCTCGCCGGCGTACGATTTGGCCTTCATGAAGAGCGCCTCCCCCTTGAACCGGGTGTCGGGGTATTTTTCCAGAAGGTCGTCCACCCTTCCGATGCAGGAACCGTACGCGTTGAGGTCGAAATAGTATTTTGCGACGGTGAACATCTTTTCGGCCAGCCTGTCGGTCAGAAACGATATCTTTTCCTTCACGAAGGGCTCCGCCGGGTTTCCGGGATATTTCTCGGAGAACCTTGCGAAAATGTCCAGCGCCTTTTTGGTGCTTCCCTGGTCCTTGCTTACCCTGACCATGTCGTTGAAGTAACTCATCCCGCCGTAAAAAAGGGCGTCGGGGGTCCGGTCGTCAAGCGGATAGAGCTCCACGAACCGGGCGTAAAGGGGCGCGGCCACTATGTAATCCCCCTGCATGTAGTACGAGTCGGCGGAGCCGAGAAGCGCGTGCACGCGGTACGGGCTGTCGGGCGCCTCGTCGAGGACCTTGGTGTAATACCGCTGGGCCGCGTCATATTTTCCCTGGGCGAAAAACAGGTTTGCGTCGTCGAAGTTGGCCGCGGGGCCGCTTTTTTCCGGTTCCTTGAGCGACACGCACGATTGCGTCAGCAGGGCCGCGAGGACGAGCGCGGCGAGCGGAAGGCGCGCCCTACGGCGCGTCGCGGCGTCTTTTTCCTCGCGCGGGTTATTCAACGACGTCCGGCCCGGTTATCGAGACTTTTTTCATCTCTATTTTTTCGAGCGGGTTGTCCTGGCCGTCGGTCTGAGAGGAAACGATGGCGTCCGCCACCTCCATCCCCTCCACGACCTCCCCGAAGACGGTGTACTGGCCGTCCAGGAACAACGAATCCTTGACGCAGATGAAGAATTGGGAGCCGGCGGAGTTCGGGCTTGCGGAGCGCGCCATCGAGACTATTCCGCGTTTGTGGTGGATGTCGTTGAACTCCGCCTTTATCGTGTATCCCGGGCCGCCAGTTCCGTGTGCGCGCCTGTTTTCCTCCTTCGTGTTGGGGCACCCCCCTTGGATCATGAACCCCGGTATGACCCGGTGGAAGCGGAGTCCGTCATAAAATCCGGCGGAGGCCAGCTTTTTGAAGTTTTCCACGTGGCCGGGGGCCTGTTCCGGAAAAAACCGGAATTTAATCGTTCCCAGGTTCGTTTCTATCACCGCAAGTTGTTTGTCGCTCATATTTTTCCGTCCCTTTTTTTGGTTTGCAAACCGTTCCGTCTTTTGCGGGGGCTGATCTCACGCGCCGGGCGCGCGGTCCTTCCCCCTCATTTCTTAATCATCTCCTTGGCGTGCTCGCGCGCCGCGTCCGTGACCACCTTCCCCGCGCCCATGCGCGCAAGCTCCTCGACTCGCCCCTGTTGGTCAAGCGATTTTATCGCGACCTTCGTGTCGGCCCCGTCGGTCGTCTTCTCCACCACCAGATGGCCGTCCGCCTGACGCGCTATCTGGGGCAGGTGGGTGATGCAGATTATCTGGCAGTTTTTGGAGAGTTGGCTGAGCTTTTCGCCGACCATGTCCGACGTCTTGCCGCCGATGCCGGCGTCGATCTCGTCGAAGACCAGCACCGGCACCGGCTGTGTCTTGCCGACGGCCGTCTTAAGCGCCAGCATCACGCGGGATATCTCGCCTCCGGAGGCTATCTTTGTAAGCGGCTTCGGCGGCTGTCCGGGGTTGGCGGAGACGAGAAATTGGAACTCCCCGAACCCGTGCGGGAACACGCGCCGTTTGGAGCCGTCCAGCTCGAACCCGGATTTCTCGTCCGGTTCGAGCCCTATCCAAACGTCGAAAACCGCCCCGGCCATGTTCATCTCCTCCAGGCTTTTTTGGACCTCCTTCTTGAAGAGGGCCACACCCTCCGTCCTGTTTTTATGGAGGGCCGCCGCCTTTTCCCCCAGTTCCAGGCGGGCCGCCCTGGCTTCCTTCTCAAGCCTGTCCCTCGCCTCGGCGGAGGCGCCGAGGGAATTAAGGTCGGTTTTGGCCTCCGCGAGCGCCTGGAGCAGGCCCTTTAGGTCCGTCTTGTATTTCCGCTTGAGCTTTTCCAGCAGGGTCATGCGCGCCTCCACCTCTCCGAACCTCGCCGGGTCGTCCTCCATGCCGGAGCAGAAGGAGTTTATCTCCCGCGACGCGTCCGAAATCCGCGCCGCAAGATCCCTGAAAAGCTCCTCGTGCCGGCCGAAGAGCGGGTTCGCGGCCTTTAGCTTTTCCATCTCCTTCGCCGCGGCCTCGAGGCGCGACGTCACGGAAGAGTCCGCCTCGTACATGTCGGAGAATATCCTCGCGCCGGTCTCCTTTATCTTTTCGGCGTCGGCCAGTAGCCTGTGCTCGGCCTCCAGTTTTTGCTCCTCGTCCTCCTTAAGGTCGGCCTTTTCCAGCTCGTCCGCCTTGAAGGCGAGAAATTCCCTGCGGGTCGTGGCGTCCTCCTGTCTTTTGATGACGTCCCTCAACTCGGCCTCCAGCCGCCTCACCTTCAGATACGCCGCCTCGAACGCCTCCCTCTGCGCGTCGAGGGAGAGGTACGCGTCGAGCCAGAAAAGGTGCGTGTCCTTGTTGAGGAGGGACTGGTGCTCGTGCTGGCCGTGGATGTCCACCATCGTCTCGCCGGCCGACTTGAGCGCGGCGATGTTTATCGGGGAGCCGTTCACGAAGGCGCGGTTTTTCCCCTCCCTTAGCAGGGTTCGGCGCACCACGTACTCTCCGTTGTCGGGATGTATGCCCGTCTCGGCGAAGATTGACGAGGCGGCGGGGAATCTCATGGCGTCGAAGACGGCCTCCGCCACGGCGTTTTCAACCCCCTTCATCATCATGTCCGGTTCGGCGCGTCCGCCCAGGACGAGGTTGAGCGCGGAAAGCACCATGGATTTTCCGGCGCCGGTCTCGCCGGTGAGTATGGTGAGCCCCGGGCCGAAGTTCACCTCCAGGTCGGAGATTACGCCGATGTTCTTAATCCTAAGCAATTTCAGCGCGGTGTTCGTGGTCATATTCCGTCCTTGCGTGGCCTCGCGGGGATGTCAGACATTGTTTTTCGCCGGCGTCGAGGAGCCGCCCCATCCGAGCTTGTTCCTGAGGGTGTCGAAATGGGTGCGCCCCGGCACCTTGATTATGCGGGTCGTCATGGAGGAGCGGCGCACGGTGATCCGCTCCCTTTGGCCCACTTCCAGCCTGATGTGTCCGTCCAAGGTGGCGCTGACGTCCTTCTGGCCCGGCACCAGCGATATCTCTATGAGGGCGTCGCCGGGGACGACGACCGGCCTGTTGGTGAGCGTGTGTGGGGATATCGGGCAGATGAGGATGGCGTCCATCGTCGGGTACAGTATCGGCCCGCCACAGCTTATGGCGTAGGCGGTCGAGCCGGTCGGGGTCGAGAAGATGAGGCCGTCCGCCCTGTAGAGGGTGACCTGCTGGCCGTTTATCGAAAGGGAGAGCTCTATCATCTTGGCGAGCGTCCTTCCGCTCAGCACCACCTCGTTTAACGCCACGCCGCGGCGCCTGTTGCGCCCGGAGCCGATTTCCAAATCCAGCATCATCCGCTCCTCCATGACGAAACTTCCGGCCAACAGCTCGTCCAGCGCGGGCTCCATTTCGTCGAGCGCGACCTCGGTCATGAAACCGAGGCTTCCCAGGTTTACGCCGAGCAACGGGGTGGAGTGGTTGGTGGCCGCGCGCGCGGCGGCCAAGAACGTGCCGTCCCCGCCGAGCACCACCAGGGAGTCAATCGCGTCGAAAAACCTCCTCGGGTCGAGTCCAGCCGCCGAGCCGCCGAGGACCTTCGCGCTGGCCCTGTCGGGGATTATCCGCACCCCGCGCTTTTTTCCCCAGTCCCTAACCCTGAGCAAAGCCTTTCTGGCAAGGGGGCTTTGTTGCTTGACCATCGTGCCAATGCTTGAAATGCTCAACTTCGGCATGTGCGTTCCATCGTCAAATTATATTACGAATGTAGAAGGGATGAAAACCATTCGACGTCGCCCGTCAGGTCGTCGAAAAGGCGGATGTTGCGCTCGACGTACCCCACCGTGTCCGGCATGAATTTGGCGTAAAGCGCGTTTTTCCGGCTGACCGCCTGAAATCCGAACGTGCCGAGCGCCTTTATGTTCCGTTGCAGGGCGGTCCTGCAAAGCTCCGTCTCAAACCGGCCGCCGATGGAACCGGCCAGTGCGGTCTTTTTCGCCTCCTTTTTGTAGTATTCTACCAGCTCGCCGCGCACGTCCTCCTCGAGCCTCACGTAGGAGTCGAAAAGGAGCGACGCCACGTCGTAGTGCGGCGGCCCCATCCGGGCGTCCTGAAAGTCTATGACGTAGAATTCCCCCCCCTTTATGATGATGTTGCGCGAGTGGTAGTCGCGGTGGGCGAACACCGTCGGCAATTCCAGCAACGGGGAGACGAGCCTGTGGAAAAAATGATTAAGCCTGTCCTGGTCGTTGGGGTGGAGATTCTTCGACAGATAGCCAATCACGTACCATTCGGCGGCGTGGTCGAGCTCCTGCGCGTATTTTTCGGCGTCAAATTTCCTCTTGTTTGCCGGGTTTCGCGCGTCCAGCCTGCGCGTCGCCTCCGTCTGCATGAGAATAAGGACGTCGAGCGCCTTTTTGTACATCGTCAGCAGTTCGTCCTTGCCCGCGCCTTTGGCGCGGTCCTGCAGGAGCTCGTCGCCGCAATCCTCGATGTAGAGAAGGCCGCCTGACGGCTCCATGAAATAAAGCTCCGGCACCGTGACGCCGCAATTTTCGAGGTAGGAGCGAAAATACAGCCAGTCGTCCCGTTCGGGGTCGAACGGGGCGTGGGCGTCGAGCAGGACGGCGGTTTGGCCGTCGGGGAACCTCATGCGAGAGTACTCCTTGCCGGAGGCGTCCCCGGCGAGCCTTTCCAGCGAAAACCCGCCGCCAATCCTGTCCAACATGGTTGTTTGCATTACGTAATTAGACCACACCTTGAGCGACGCGTGAAAAGCGAAACCAACCGGATAAACCGCCAAGTCGCCAAGAACGCCAAGGGGAAAATAGCTTAGACCCGAGTTAAATCATCCTCTAAATCAGTGGTAGGCACGGCAATCTTGCCGTGCTGGGAGGCAGGATTGCCTCCCCTACCAATTATTCTTGGCGTTCTTGGCGGCCGCTTTCGTCTTGGCCTTTGCTTCTCGTCCTGGCCGCATCTTGGCGGGCAGGGCTTGGCGGTTCATTCTCCCCGCTTTTTCGCGGTTTTTTCCAACAACAGATTCACCAGCGTCCGCATTTTAGGTTTGATGGCGTCCGCGCCAAGCTCGCATTCCCAAAAGCGCGCCACGCGCCATCCCTCGCCGCGAAGCGTTCTGTTCACGAGTTTGTCCCTTTTTTTGTTTTTGGTTATTTTATCCGACCAAAATTTTGCGTTTGTCTGCGGGACGGTTTTCCGGCAATCGTGGCCGTGCCAAAAACAGCCGTCCGCGAAGACCGCCACTTTTTGTTTCGGGAAGACGAAGTCCGGGCTTCCGGCGATTTTGCTTTTCCTTCGCCATCCCGTAATGGAATGGGACTTGAAAATCTTTATCAGCCTTAGCTCGGTGGTTTTGTTGCCGGTCGAGCGGATCGCCTGCATCACCTTAGACCGCTTTTTCGGGGAAAAGACGTCCGCCATGTCAACCCTTTTTCAAAACATATTCTTTTAGGCGCGTCGCCACGTATTCGGCCAGCTTCACCGGCACGGCGTTCCCGATAATCTGTTCGACGTGTGTTTTGGCACCCGCGAGCTT
>JACQBU010000042.1 GCA_016194375.1 Nitrospinota bacterium | reverse complement strand
AGGGAACCTCGTATATACCCGGCCTTTCGCAGTCCCCGCAAACGCTGAGCAGTTTCGTCCCCTTGCTCGCCTTGGTCCCCATGGCGGAAAACCAGGGGGCGCCACGGTCGAGTATCCGGGCGACGCAACAAAGCGTCTCCACGTTGTTTACGGAGGTCGGCTTTCCCAGATACCCCTTTTCGACTGGGAACGGGGGGCGGTTTTTCGGCTCCCCCCGCAGGCCCTCGCAGGAGCTTATCAGCGCGCTCTCCTCGCCGCATATGTACGCGCCCGCGCCCATCTGTATCCGCACGTCGAAATCGAACCCCTTTTTGCCGAGAATGTTACTTCCTAAAAGATTATTTTTCCGGCGGTTGTCAAGCGTTTCCTCAAGGAAAGGTAGAAGGTACTCGTACTCCGCTCGCAGGTACATGACGCCGCCGTCGCTTCCGATGGCGCGGGCGGCTATCGTCATTCCCTCGAAAAGCAAGTCCGCCCGTTCCGTCAGCAGAACGCGGTCCTTGAAGGTTCCGGGCTCCCCCTCGTCGGCGTTGCATATCACGTAGCGTCGGTCGGCCTCGGTTTTGGCCGCCAGTCGAAATTTTTCGCCGGTTGGGAATCCGGCCCCGCCGCGCCCCCTTAGCCCGGCGTCGGTTATCTCCCTTATCACGTCCTGCGGCGACATTTTAAGGGCGTTCCTCAGCCCGGCGTCGGCCGGGACGTCGTCGGCGAGGAGAACGTCCCCCTTTTTGCGGACGTTGTTTTTGACCATCGCGTTCACCAGCTTGTGGCCGTTGTTTCCGTCGCCGGTTTTGGAGACGAGTTTGGACGGGCTCATATCCTTTTTCAAAAGCCGGGCCGTCTCGCGCGCCGATTCGGCGGTGAGGTTTGTTATGACGACCTCGTTGACGAGGGCGGCGGGGGCCTGGTCGCTCATGCCGACGCAGGGGGTGAGTTCCAGCGAAAAGTTGCCGTCGGGCGTCGTCTGGCCGACGCTTATCCCCAACTCCGCGGCGAAGGCCTCCGCGACGTCCTCGCTTCCTGCGTTCCGGTCGATTATGTCGTCGCAGACGCGAATTATTATTTCCCCCTTTTTCTCCCGGGAGAAGAAGGAATAGAACGTCACGACCCCCTCGACCTCGACCCTGCTGGATTTCACCGCGGCGGCGACGAGCTCCATGGCTCCGTCGTCTATGCACCCGAGTTGTCGCTGGATTTCACGAAGTATGTCAATGAGCCGGCCGCGGTCGTCGCCGAATTTTTTGCAAGCACGCGTTACCGTTGAAGCCACGTCGACCATTTTAGCCCTGCATCAATGTTGACCGAGGTTTTAGAAACAGCCTCCCTATACGATGTTTTCATTCTAATCGTTCCGCCGCACATGTAAAGCGATATTTTTTCCGGCGGGGGGCGGGTTGCGCCGGATAAATGCTAATATCAGCGCATGTTTTACGCTTGGGTTGGGAACCGCGCCGGTCCGTTCGACGAGGCGGGGGAGGCCGTCAAAATTTCATCGGTCGGCCGCGCCGTCCCCGCGCCAAAAGGAATGTCGGCAATTTTCGGGCGCGGCGATGGACGATGATAAGATTTTGGTCGTCATTCCGGCATTCAACGAGGAAAAATCCCTCCCGTCGGTTTTGGCGGAGCTTTCCCGCGATTTCCCGCGCGGGCGGGTATTGGTGGTGAACGACGGCTCCACCGACGCGACCGGGTCCGTAGCGCGCCGGGCCGGGGCGGACGTCGTTGACTTGGCCGTGAACATGGGCATCGGCGTGGCGATGCAGACCGGGGTACCGGTCGTCCCCCTTGAGGAGGGGTTTCATAAGGTTCTTCTCGTGGTGGATAAACCTGATCGCCGGGGTGAGGATCCACGACGTAACCTCCGGCTTCAGGCTTTGCAACCGCAGGGCGGTCGAATTGTTCGCGGACGAGTATCCGTACGACTATCCCGAACCGGAGGCGATAATTCTTCTTCACCGCGCGGGGTTTCGCGTCGTGGAGGTTCCGGTCGGCATGAGGGAGAGGCTGGGGGGGGAGTCCAGCATAGGATTTTTTTCCGGCGCGTATTATGTGGTAAAAGTATTGCTGGGGCTTCTTGTTAGGAGGTTGAGGAGCGGCATATGAGCGTTACGCTTCGCGCGGTGTCGGTGGTTTTTTCCGCCGGATTCCTGCTGATGATATTCGAGCTGGTCCGCAGGCGGCGGCTTAAGGAGAGCTATTCCCTGACCTGGTTTTTCGTCGGGTTTGCGGTGCTGTTCTTCTCCGCCGCCGGGGACAGGCTCGGCCCCGTCTTCGCCGCGCTTGGGTTCGTGCAGGCCTCCAACGCGATTTTGGTGGTCTCCATCTTCCTCATATTGGCGATCCTCCTCGGGGTAAGCGTCGCCGTTTCGGCGTTGTCCGGCCAAACCCGGGCGCTGGTGCAGGAGGTCGCCCTGTTAAAGAACAAACTTGAAAAGGCGGAAAGGCGCCCAAAACCTGATGACGGGCCGGACGACGCCGGGCGCTGAATCTCGCTCCGGGTCCCTTGGTTTCAGGCGGTTTTCGGTGGAATCGCCGGCGAAGATCAACCTTCTCCTCAAAATCACCGGAATACGCGGGGACGGCTACCACAACATAGCCTCCATATTCCAAATGCTCGACCTGTGCGACCTGGTCACGTTTCGCCCGAACAAGCTCGGCAAAGTCAGGGTGACGTGCTCCGACAGGTCCATCCCGGCCCGTAAAAACCTGGCGTACCGGGCGGCGACGGCGCTTTGGGAGCCGGGCCTTGCGGGGGTTGACGTCATTCTAAGGAAGAAAATACCGGTCGGCGCGGGCCTGGGCGGCGGTAGCTCGAACGCGGCGACGGTTTTGTGGGGTTTAAACCGGATTTGGGGGCTCGGGCTGTCCCGTCCGGCGTTGCGGAGAATCGGGGCGCGCCTCGGGGCGGACGTCCCGTTTTTTTTGTTCGCTCCGCGCGCCTGGGTGACGGGGACGGGGGACAGGCTAAGGGAGCTTCCTGCGGCGGAAAAATTCACGGTTCTTCTCGTGAAGCCCCGCGCGGGGTCGGAGACGAGAAAAGCATACGAGATTTTTGACGGGCTGTTGACGGAGCCGTTAAAATCGTATAAAATGCCGCCCCAAATTGGAAAAAGGGGGTTTTCCT
>JACQBU010000002.1 GCA_016194375.1 Nitrospinota bacterium | reverse complement strand
GCGCCTCCTTTTTCTTTGGTTTAGTGAATTGACACAACAATCCACTATAAGGGGGCGCGCTTTCATATAATCATTCCCGCGAACGCGGGAATCCAGGTTAATTAGATATGGTTCACCGCTGGAGTTTACCCCGATGGCACGGACACTCTTGCGCTGGAGCGAAGCGAAAGTGTCCTGCGGAGCCGCATGGCAAATATTCATTTTACGGCGTAGCACGGGTAAGTGTTGCATACGGAGGACGCAAGTAAAAAAACCTTTGCCGCTAACGCGGCAAACGCAGACAGGAGTGTCTGCGCCACCAATAGTCTGGATCCCCGTTTTCACGGGGATGACAAGCGGGGGGCGGGGATGACAGGTGAGGGGGAGGGAAGGACACGGTTGCGGTATTCATGAAAATTTAAATTGCAAAAACCTCGTCCAGGCGCGTCCCCGGCGTCGCGCGGTTAATCAAACCCTTTCTTCGTCCCCATTCCCGGCGATTTATAGGATAATTGGCCCATGGAACGCAGAAAAGGGGACGTCGCAAAAAATCATTGGGGCGCGATCGTTCATGTGGCGGAACGCCGGGGGATTCTCACTTTCGGCGACGTCCTCGCGCTGACCGCGCTCGCGGCGATGATATACGGCGTCACCGGCCTCACGCGGGAGGCCACGGGAGTGATGCGCCCGACGGTGGAGATAGACTTGTCCCCGTGGGTACTGCCGAAATACACGCTCTTGTCCCTCTCGCGCGGCGTCATGGCCTATCTGTTGTCCCTCGTTTTCACGCTTGTTTACGGCCTTTGGGCGGCAAAGGACCATAAGGCGGGGAGGGTGCTGGTGCCCTTGCTCGACGTCCTTCAGAGCATCCCGGTGCTTGGGTTCATGCCGGGGCTCATCATCGGAATGGTCGCGGTTTTCCCGCACAGCAACCTGGGCGTGGAGTTGGCGGCCGTAATCATGATATTCACCGGACAGGCGTGGAACATGACCTTCAGTTTTTACAACTCCGTTCGAACCATCCCGCCGGAGATGCAGGAGGTGGCGACGCTCTACCGGTTCGGGTTCTTCGAAAGGTTCAGGTGGGTGGAGATTCCCTCCGCGATGATGGGCCTCGTTTGGAACAGCATGATGAGCATGGCGGGCGGGTGGTTCTTCCTTATGATCTGCGAATCGTTCGTGCTGGGGAACAAGGACTACAGGCTCCCCGGGCTGGGCTCCTACATGAGCGTGGCCGTGGCAAAGGGGGACGCCGTCGCGATGGCCTGGGCCGTTTTTGCGATGGCCGTGATGATAATCGCGCTGGACCAGTTTTTCTGGAGGCCCGTCGTCGTGTGGGCGCAGAAATTCCGCATGGAAGAAACGGGACAGAAGGAGGAGGCCACCTCGTGGTTTTTGGAGATACTGCAGAAATCCCATTTCATGGCATGGATTAAAGGGGGCCTGCGGTACGCGACGGTGCCGCGCTCGTCCAAGGTTCGTCCCGCCGAGGCCGCCGGTGCGCCGGGATTCGCCCGCTTCACCTCGAGGTTCGCCTCGCCGGCGGCGTTCGTCATAATGCTGATTCTGCTTGGGACCGGCGCGTGGAGGCTCGTCGGCCTTGTCTCCAACGTCGCCGGAAAGGACTGGGCGGAGATTATTTTGGCCTCCGGGCTGACGCTCTCCCGCGTGTTTGCGGCCACGGCGCTAGGCACGCTTTGGGCGCTCCCGTGCGGCATAGCGATAGGGGTCTCTCCGAGGCTTTCGCGCCTGCTTCAGCCTGCGGCCCAGGTTGCGGCTTCCTTCCCCGCGCCGATGCTCTTCCCCGCGGCCATAGCGGCGATGTTCGCCCTCGACATCCCGCTCGGGTGGGGAAGCGTGGTGCTGATGCTTCTGGGCACGCAGTGGTACATCCTCTTCAACATCATAGCGGGCGCGATGGCGGTGCCGGCCGACCTCCAAGAGGCCGCGGAAAGCTACAAGCTGTCCGCATTTGACAAGTTCTTCAAGCTGTACGTGCCGACCGCCATGCCATACCTCGTAACGGGCTGGATAACGGCGGCGGGTGGCGCGTGGAACGCCAGCATAGTGGCGGAATACGTGACGTACAACCAAAAAACCTTCAGCACGTTCGGACTGGGATCCCAGATAAGCATGGCGGCGGAGCACGCGGACTTCCCGCGCCTGGCGGCGGCGGTGCTGGTGATGTCCGTGGTGGTGGTCGTGTTAAACCGCGCCGTTTGGCACAACCTTTTCAACTTCGCAAGGCAACGCTATTCGATAAACCGGTGACGTCCCCCCGGGAAATTCCCCTATTTGTGCGGCAGAATCCTGGTGAAGCCAAGCTCCTCTATGCGATACATGTGAACGTAGTCGTGAAAAAGAACGTGCCGGGCCATGAAGGCGAGCGAAAAGCGAGTGTACTCGGGATGCTCCCCCGTTTTCTCCCAATCCTTGGCCCCGCGCATGCCCGCGACGAATTCGGCGCGGGAAGCCTCGAAGTCGTCCAGCGCCACCCTTAAATCCATCTTAATAAGCTCGTCCGCGGGCGACGTCGTGCCGGGGACGTACGGGGCGAACACCGGCCTCTCCTCGGTCAGAAAGCGTTTCAGGCGGCCGATCTGAATCATCTGCACCCTTGAAATGTGGCAGGCGTGCTCGTGGGCCGACCACTTTCCCGGTATGCGATGCTCCTTCAGCAGTTTTTCAGGAACCTCCGCCATCAGCCCCCTTAGGATCGCGGGCGTCTTCTCGAGGAGGTCGGCTGTCGTTTGTCTGTCCATTCGGCGGATTTTACCACTAAAAAAGGCCGGTTAGTTTTTCGTAATACGGGAATAGCACGCGCTCCTCGAACCGAATGTGGTCGTAAATAAGTTTTCCAAACTCCTTGAGCGCGGCCGCATCCCCTCCCATGGCCTGCGTCGACAGCCTGCGCAATTCGGCGTGATCCCTTTGAAGCCGTTCCGCGAGCTCGGTCGCGCCCGCGGCGACCAACCTCGGCAGAATAGAGCGCTCCTCCTCGGCAAAGTGCGGGGCGATCTCCTTCTTCCACTTGGCCGGAAATTCCCCGGCCAATCTCTTAAAAACGCCGCCTCCGGGCGCGTTGAGCTTGACGCGCCTTGCGAGCACGAGCGCCGGGTGATGCTCGCGGGAAAACCGTATCAACTCCTGGGAGCGCTTCATACCTATTCGGCGGGTCGCTTCCCTTCGTGTTTGCGGTCGTCGGATCCTTCCGGATTCGACCCCGGTTCCGGGCGGCCGGCAAAAAATAAAAAGGCGCTGAAAGTGATGACGGTAATCCATGCGACCGTGGACGCGAGCCGTTTCCCCTCCCATAAACCGCCAAACCAAATGCGAAAGTTGCTCGCCACCACGTTCGCCTTGCCTCCAAACAACTCAAGCTCGTGAACATACCGTTTTGAGTCCTCCTGTTTGAACTGATAGGCGGTTTCGGCGTCTGGCTCGTTTTCCGCCGTCAAATAAATCATTGCGGAGCCGAACAAGCCGACCGAGAGTATTAATCCGGCCATTATGTTTATTCGTTTTTTCCGGTTTGCGGCGCGGTCGTCCATAACCCCGTAAGTTTACCACCTCCCTGCCGCCTTATTGACCAGGGCGGGTCGGATCGTACCGGCGGGGACGGGGCCGCTATATTGACATGCACCAAGGTTGCGAATAGGATTTTACCCACGGGGGGACCGAAGACGGGGGCCTCCTTGAAACGTCGGGTAATTCAACAAGGTTTGAAAGGACATTTATGGCAAAAGATCGCCCCGGTAGGGAAAAGAAAAAGCCTAAACAGCCGAAGAAGTAACCAGCGCGGGTTGGCGCTACGGACGATCGGGCTTGGACTCCGTTGGCGCGACGGACATGTGTCGCCGGGGCATGCCGTGGCGGACTCTCCGTCCGCCCGACCCCTCCCCGACCCTTCTTGCCGCGTTCGTGCCGGACTTCAAGGGTCCCGCCCTCCCCGGCGGGGGTCGGCAAGGATTGGCGAGCGTGAAGGCGTCAGACACGGCGCCGATCGCGATAATTTTTGACGCTAAGGAGAACATGAACTTGGTTGGCATGTCGTCTTCCGGCGGCGAACCGAGTTTAACGTCGGTTCCACGGTTGACCGGACTCCCATGAACCGCCGGACGTTAAAAATCGGGTTGGTGGCGTTCGTCCTGGTCGCCATAGCGGCCTTTTTCATCTTCGACCTGCAACGGTACGCGTCGCTGGACTTCTTAAAGGCCCGGCGGCATGCCTTTCAAAGTTACTATGACGACTACCCGCTTCCGGTTCTTGCCGTCTTCGGCCTCGCATACGTGATTGTGACGGCGCTTTCGTTGCCGGTGGCGACCGCCCTGACGTTGGTCGGAGGCGCGTTGTTCGGGTTTTTCCCCGCGCTTGTGATCGTGTCGTTTGCGAGCACCATCGGCGCGACGCTGGCTTTTTTAACGGCGCGGTTCCTGCTCAAGGATTGGGTGCAGAAAAAATACGGGCCGCAACTGCTGAAAATCAACGACGGGTTTGCCGCCGAGGGGGCGTTCTACCTTTTCGCCCTGCGTTTGACTCCGGTGGCGCCGTTTTTTCTCGTGAACATTCTGACGGCGATGACGCCGGTAAGAGTCCGCACGTTTTACGCCGTGAGCCAGGTCGGAATGTTGCCCGGAACCGCGGCGTACGTTTATGCGGGGACGGAGCTCGGAAGGATAGCCGCGCTTTCCGACGTGGTTTCGCCCCGGTTAATGCTGGCCTTCACGCTGTTGGGATTATTCCCGTTGGTCGCCAAAAAAACGGTCGATTCCTTAAAAAAAAGGAAGGCGGCGTGAGACGACGCGACCGCGAGGTCGGACGGCCGCCGGCATGGGCGCGCTTAACATGACGTTGCTTTCGGTCGTCGTCCCACTGGCTCCCGGCGAGGAGTCCTGGCGGGCGTTGTCGGCAGACCTCGCGCTCCTTCCGGACGGGGCGGAAGTCTTGTTCGTGGGGTCGGAGGACCCCTCTTCCCGGCAGGAATCAACGGGGCCGTCGGCCAAAATGGGAACGTGGCTCTTTTCGTCCGGAAGCAGGGCCGGAGTGATGAACGCCGGGGCCGACGCGGCAAAAGGGGAATTTTTGTGGTTTTTGCACGCGGACTCAAAATTCGGGCCGGACGCCGTCTCCGCCTTGTACCGCGCCGTGCGAAGCCATCCGGAAAGCCTGCATTACTTCAACCTCGCGTTTTTTGGCGCGGACGCGCGCCTGACGCGCCTGATGCGCATGAACGAGTGGGGCGCGCGCGTTCGTTCCTGGGCGCTAAAGGTTCCGTTCGGCGACCAGGGATTTTGCATAAGCAAGAGCTTGTTCAAAAAAGTCGGCGGCTTCCCGGAGGGAATGGCCTACGGCGAAGACCGGGCGTTCGTCATGCGGGCGCGCGGACGGGGGATAAAGGTCCGTTCGACGGGGGCGACTCTCTACACCAGCGACAGGAAATATAAAAACAACGGGTGGCTTAAAACCACACTGCTCCACCAGTACCGATGGATAAAACTGGCGTGGCCGTCGCGGTGAAAATTCCGGGGGGAGCCGGGGGTATGAATGGCGCGCTCGCCGTTTTTGCCAAAACCCCCGGCCTTTCACCCGTCAAGACCCGCCTGGCCGCGGACGTGGGCGCGAGGCTTGCGGAAAAATTTTACCGTTTAAGCCTTGCGGCGGCGGAAGAGGTCGCGGCACGGGTTCGGGACCTCTCCGAGGGCGCCATAAGGCCGGTTTGGGCGCTGGCGGAGCGGAACGGCGGCGGCGAAGGGTCGCGGAAATCCTTTCCCTCGATATGGACCGGCGACGGAGACCTCGGCAAACGCCTGCACTCCGTTTACAGCTCCCTGTTTAAAAACCATGACTACGTGATGATGATGGGGACCGACAGCCCCCAGCTCGAACCCTCGTTGATTTTGGAGGCGGGTCGCATAATATTCGAAAACCCCGAATCATGCGTCGTCGGGCCCAGCCACGACGGCGGTTTTTACCTGTTCGGGGGAAAAATCCCGATACCGGAAAGTGCGTGGACGGGCGTCGCCTACAGCACGAACTCCACATTGAGGGAGCTCGCCCGTAATCTGGAGAGTCAAAACATACCGGTTCGCCTGATTTCCGAACAAGGCGACGTTGACTCCGCTCGGGACCTCAAAACGCTGATGAACGCGCTTGAGGCAAGCCCCGACTTGTTGCCGGCACAACGCAGGCTACTCGCCTGGCTCCGAGCCTGTAAGGAGACGCTTGGAACATTTTAACCTTTTATTAATCTCATGCCCGCGAAGGAGGGCCACAATCGTCTTGTCCCGCTACCCTCGTCCCGGCCGCATCAGCATTCGTCTCTTCTCTCGCTTCTCGTCCTGGCCGTATCTTGGCGGCCAGGGCTTGGCGGACGGGTAATCCAGGTTAATTGAATCCGGCTCTCCGCTGTAGTTTACCCGGTGGCACGGACACTCTCCCTCTTGCGGAGGACTTCCGGGGCGGGTTGTTTTGCCAATTCCGCCCCTCCTTTGTCCGTGTTGCGTCCGGAGGACGCAAGCAACAAAACCTTTGCCGCTAACGCGGCAAACGCGGACAGGAGTGTCTGCGCCACCAATAGTCCGGACGCCCGTTTGCACGGGCATGACATTGTTGCTACCCGAAGATTTAGGGATGAATCGTCGTATTATTAGCCCGTCGCATTAGTACCCGGAGCCGCCGACTTCGACGCTCCAATTGAGCGGGGGCTACTAGGGGGCCGTTTCCCCGCCGCAACTCGACCCGCTACCCGCCGTGCATCCGTAACAGTGAATGGCGGTCATGATTTCCCGCCGCTCCAACAATTTGCGGCTCCAGTCGTCAAGGCGGTCGGGTGCGCCGTGGTTCACCTTGAGTCCCGCCATCTGGTTGAAGTCGCAATCATACAAATGGCCGTCCCAGCTTACGGAAATCATGTTTCGGCACATCACCCCTTTTGCGGCGGCGGGATTGAACGCGCCGGCAAGCCTGGTAAGATAGGCCTCGCGGTTTCCGCTTTTTTGTAGGAAGGAGTCGAACCGGGCTATCGGCATGTTGGTGATGGTGAAGAGCCTGTTAAAAAAGACCCGGTGTTTTTTTTCGAGTTCGACCTTAAACTGCGCCTCCAAAGCCGCCTGCGGCGCCGGGAAAAAGGCCCCGGCGGGGTTATGCACGAGGTGAAGCTCCAGGCCGGTTCCCTCCATCCCGTACCCGTGGGCGTTGAGGAGCTCTAGCGCCCGCACCGATTTGTCGAACGTCCCCCTGCCGCGCACGGCGTCGGTCTCCTCGCGCCGGTAATATGGAAGCGAGGCGTACACCGCGACCCGGTGTCGGACAAAAAACGCGGGCAGGTCCTCCATGCCGGGTTCAAAAAGCACGGTCAAATTGCACCGGTCAAAGACGGACCGCCCCATCGAGACCGCGCGGCTTACGAGCTCGCGAAAACGGGGGTGCAGTTCCGGCGCCCCGCCGGTAAGGTCCAGCGCGCTAAAATTCTCCCGGGCCAAAAGGCTTAAGACTTTCTCCATCACGCCGTCGGACATCATCTCGCGCCGGCCTGGCCCCGCGTCCACGTGGCAATGTTCGCACGACTGGTTGCAACGCCGCCCCAGATTGACCTGAAGAATCGAAACGCCCTCGGCGGTGAGCGGAAAAAGGCCGCAGGACTTCAGCGCGTCGTCGAAAGGAAGCACGGGGTTCTGCGCGGGCGCCATTGGCGGTCTAAAAGCTTATTTTTTCCGCGGTGTTGCGCATTTGAACGCCGTGCACCAGCGACGCCCCGCCCCGGAGTGCCACCGCAACGTGTATCGCCTCGGTCATCTGCTCGCGGTTGCTCCCTTTTTCGAGGCTTGCGCGGGTGTAGGCGTCTATGCAGTAGGGACACTGCACCGCGTGGGCCACGGCAAGGGCGATGAGTGCCTTTTCGCGCTCCGACAGCGCGCCCGCCTCGAACACCTTGGCGTAGTATTTCATAAAAGCATTCCAGAGTTCCGGCGACTCCTTCCCCATGTCCCCGAATTTTCCCAAATCGTCAGGATTATAATAAGTGTCCATCAATTCCCTCCGGTCAGACGACGACTGTTTTTCTCCTATCCGGCCTTTTTCAGGGGCCCCTTTTATCCCCCGTCATTAAGGTAATCCTACCAATCCGTTTATAACATAGCCACCAAATTTGTAACGACGCGGTTTTGCAAGGCCCTCCTTGGAGTTTTGGGGCCGAGTTTTACGGACGGGCTCAGTGGTGCGGCTCGTCCTCCTCGTGCTGATGCGACCCGTGGTCGTGCTCCTCATGGCCGCCGTCACCCCCGTCCGCGGGCACGAACCTCTCGACAAGAAAACTCTTGTACAAGGTCATTTTGTCCGTAATTATGAGCAAGGCGACGACAATAACCAGCGCCCCGCACCCCTTCTTAACCCACATGAGGGCGGAGTCCGACTTTATCATTGACGCCACCTTTGTCAGAGCCAGCCCCACGAGCATGATGGCGGTTGAAATTCCAAGGCTGTAACAGACCAGAAGCACGGCGCCAAAAAGCATGTTTTCCGGCATGGTGTTGAAGTTGAAAATGGCCGTGAGGGTGGGGGTGACGCACGGCTTGTAGGCCAGGGCCAAACTCGCCCCCACGAGGTAGCCCGAGGCGCGTAGCACGACCTTCATGCGCGTCGACGCGACTCTAAAGGTGAGCAACCCGGCAAGGTAGCACCCGGCAAGGCCGAGGAACACCCCGCCAAAAATATTCAATAGTTGCATGTTGTTAAACATCGCCCGGCTGATGGACGTCTTCATCCCGATCAAAACAAACACCGTCATAAACCCCAAAAACATCGCGGCGCCGGTCGTGATGATTTCGCGCCATTCGACTTTTCCGGCGTCCAACCCGCCCTCCTTGACGGACGCGCCTATAAGGAACGCGAGCAGAAAAGGGGTGACCTGCATCAGGCAAAATATCCAGATGGAAAAAAAGTTGAGAAAACCGCCCACAAAGGCGGAAATTACCGAAACATTGGCCACGTCAGCCTCCTAAGTATTCCCCGCATAAAATTTTCGCAGGCCGTCGGCGCGTCCTTGAACCAATGCGGGAAAATTTTCCCCCTGCCAATTCAAGCCCGCCTCCGTAGGCCCGCATCTTGGTAGTGCCTCAGTTTGAAAAATCCAGAGATCGCCACGACCGCCAAGGGCGGTCTCGCGATGACAACTGATTGTCATTGCGAGCGTAGCGAAGCAATCCGCGTTTTGCAAAGGTTCCCAAATTTCAAACTGAGGCACTACCCGCATCTTTCCCCTTTTTCCAACCGGGCAACGTCTTATGATACCACTGTCCTTCACAAATGCCAGCGAGCACTCCTGACGCCCCCGCCCCTATCGCATTTCAAGGAAATGTCGGCGTAATTCGGCTTGTTTTCGCGCCCCTCCGGCACCCCGTTGGCCGCGCCCCTTTGTGTTAGACTTTCATTTCCCACAAGGTTTTTATTTGGGATAATCGGGAAAAGAAGGTTTGACGGCCGTATTTTTGGCCGTTTCGAACCGGGATTGCCCGGTTTTAGACGAGCGGGGTGTTTTGTGATTTACGATGGCCTGCGGTTTTTTACGTGGTTGCATTTTGCCGCGCTTGCCGGATTGCTCGTTTACGGGGCGCACCGGTTGTTGTTTGTTTTCTGCTGGCTTGGGGAACGGCGAAAAAGGGAGAACAACGCGCCGCCTTCAATGACGGAATTTCCGTTCGTCACCGTCCAGTTGCCGCTTTACAACGAGCGGTTTGTGGCGGCGCGTCTCATCGAAGCCGCGGCACGGATTGACTGGCCGGCGGAAAAACTGGAAGTCCAGGTGCTCGACGATTCGACCGACGACACCCGCGGCATAGTGGATGAGACCGCGGCCCGGCTCTCCCTCCGGGGAACAAACATAAGCGTAATCCGGCGCGAAGGGCGCGAGGGTTACAAGGCGGGCGCCTTGAAACACGGCATGACGATGGCGAAGGGGGAGTTCATGGCGATTTTCGACGCGGACTTCCTTCCCCGGCCCGACTTTCTGGTCCGCGCCATGCCGCATTTTTTCCGTCCTGAAACCGGGATGGTCCAGGCGAGGTGGTCGTTTCTCAACGCCGAGTCGTCGTGGCTCACACGCCTCCAATCCCTTCTGCTCGGCCCCCATTTTCGCATCGAGCATCTCGTCCGCTTCAAACGCGGCCTCTATTTTAACTTCAACGGAACCGCCGGGGTCTGGCGGCGGAAGGCCGTCGAGTCGGCGGGGGGCTGGCAGTCGGACACGGTCACCGAAGATTTGGACCTGAGTTACCGCGCGCAACTTTGCGGCTGGAAATTTGTTTATCTTGACGAGGTTTCAGTCCCCTCCGAGCTTCCCGTGACTCTCGCGGCGTTCAGAAGCCAGCAACAACGGTGGGCAAAAGGCTCCGTTCAGACGGCTAGGAAGGTGTTGCCCCTGATTTTTTCGTCGAGCCTTCCGGCCTCGGTGAAGTTTGAGGCGGCGGCGCACCTTTTGGCGAACGTCTGCTGGCTGTTCGGAACGGCGACGACCCTGACCCTCTACTCGGCCGTTTCATTGCGCGCTGGCGCCGGACCGCACCTGTTGTTAAAAACGGACGTCCTGATGCTCGCCGCCGCCAGTTGCGCCGTCCTGTCGTATTTTTATGTTTACATTCGCGTCCGGGGGGACGGCCATTCCATCGGCAGTCTGTTGCTGTTGCCCGTTTTTAGCATCGGGATGTCGCCCGCCATATCCCTTTCCGTGGTCAAGGGCTTCTTTAAGGACGGCGGTTTCTTTGAAAGGACGCCGAAATTCGGGGTTCTCGGCCGGCAAAGCGTTCCGAATCCGGCTTTGCTTTACCGCCAAAGCGCGTTTCCTTATCTGATGATGAACGCGCTGTTTCTCGCCTACAGCGTTCCCCCCGTCCTCTTCGCCTGGCAACGGGGCGCGTGGACGGCGATTCCGTTTTTAGCGCTTTTCCCCGCAGGTTTCACCCTGGTGATCGCCAAGGACCTGGCGGACATGAAACGGGCGGGGGATGACTGACGCCGTTTTTTTCGAAAGTCCGGGACGCGTCCCCGGTTCCGCCCAAAATTATCCGGATTATTTTCCCGACGATTTCCGCCAGGCCTCCATCCCGCCCTCGTAGTTTTTTGCGTCCGGCAGGCCGGAAAGCTGGTGAACCATCCATGCAAACCCGGACCTCACCCCCGACTTGCAGTAATAAACCACCGGTTTGTTCGCGTCCACCCCGTTGTCCTTCAGGAGCTTTTTAAGCGCCGCCGCGTCTATCGGCCTGCGGTCGTCCCCCTTGTAAAACTGTGTCCATTCAATGTGCGTCGCGCCGGGGATGCTCCCTCGCATCCATTCCAAGGTGGAGCGCGTGTCCACAAGGGAGAGCGAGGATTTCTTTTGCGCTATCTCCTCGGTGGAGACGTCGACTTGGGGATTAAGCGCGATTTTGTACGCGGCCTTCGGCCTCGCGCCCGTTTGCGCGTCCGTCGTCACGGGGTATTTATGGCCCCGCCACGACTGAATGCCGCCCGCCAACACCCTCAAGGGGCCTTTGTGACCGATCCAAGAAAGGGCCCAGAAGTCCCAGCCCTCTCCGCCGGAGCTTTTGTCGGCGTCCCCGTAAATGACGACGGGAGTTTTCTCGTCTATGCCCATCTCCCCCAACGCCAAGGCCAGCTCCCGTTGCGTGAATATCCTGTACCTTACCCCTTTGTCGTCAACTCTGGTAAAATTTTCCCATGAGAACGACATCGCGCCGGGGATGTGCCCGGAGAGCCATTCGGGTTTCGGCCTTGCGTCAAGGACCGCCCATTTCCCAAGTTCGCCGTTTAAAACAGGTGCTTCCATTAAACCCGAATCGCCGGCCATAGCTTTCCCCCCAAAAATTAACGCGACCAGTAAGACAACGATGGAACGGACGGGCGTTTTAAGGCCGCGTCCGCCGCTTTTAGCGACCATTGGGATACCGTTCATTGTAATTTCATCCTACGTTCTCCTTTCAATGCAGGCTGATTTGCGCCTCGGCGTTTCCGTCCTTGCGGCGTGCACCGCGGTCATTATGTTAGCACTTTCCGCGGCGCTGTACCTGGGCCAAAGGAACGAGCCCATATGGTCGCCCCGCACAATCATTCTCGTCGCCGTATTCGTCAGGCTCCTGTTCCTGTTCCGCGCCCCGCAACTCTCGGACGACGTCTATCGTTATCTATGGGACGGGGCCGCGACGTTGAGCGGCCACAACCCGTATTCGGTTTCGCCGGCCGCCTCCGCGCGCATTGCCGACGCCGCGCCCCCGCTCAAACTGGTCAACCATCCTGACTTAATCACCATCTATCCCCCCGCGGCCCAAGTCGTGTTCGCCGCCGGGTCGTTTATGGGCGGTTGGCCGGGAATGAAATTACTTCTCGTTGCGATGGACGTGGGCGTCTGCCTCATCATGGTCAAGCTCCTTTCCCTGCAAAAACTGCCCCCGACAAACGCGGTGGTTTACGCCTGGCACCCGCTTCCGGTGCTGGAAATCGCCTTTTCGGGACACGTTGACGCGGCGGCCGTTTTTTTTATGATGCTCGCGGTCTTCTTGTTGGCCGCCTGGCGGAACGACGGGGCGGCCCTGTTCATGAAAAATAGGATATCCGCGCCGTTGGCGGGCTTCTTCTTTTCGTTTGCGTTTATGGTCAAGCTGTTCCCCCTAGTCTTGTTTCCCGCGTACCTGCGCCTCGCCGGCGCAAAAGGAAGGCCGTTGTTTGCCGCGGCGGCGGTAGCCGGGGTGGTCGCGCTCTCGTTTCCCTTTCTTCCCGACTTGTCCAATATGTTCGCCACCCTCAAAGTCTATCTATCAAATTGGGAGTTCGCGGGGTTCGCCTTCGGAATCGTCCGGGGCCTTACCTCCTCCGGACGGGTCGCGCGACTGGCGCTGGCCGCCGTTTTTCTGGCCGTCGTCGCGATTTCATACCGGGCGCTTTTTTCGGACAAGACGAATTTCACGACGGGCAGGCCGCCGGCGTCCCCTTTTCAGCCGGCCCTTAAATCCATGTACGTCGTCACGCTGGCCTTCCTTTTGCTCACGCCCACCCTTCATCCGTGGTACGCCTTATACCTTGCGTTCATCCTTCCCTTCTGTCCGGGCGCGGCCGGACTTGTGCTGACGTGGGGCGTGTTGCTCTCATACAGGGTTCTCGTCCCGTTCGCCCTGGTTGGAAAATGGGCCGAAACCGACGACATTCCCGGCCTTGTCTGGGGGGCCGCCGTGGCGGCGATGATCGTTTCCGCGCTGGCCAAAAGGCGATCCTTTCGTGGTTACTAAACCTCGTCATTCCCGCTTTCGCGGGGATGACAAGCAAGGGGGCGTGGATGACGACGTTTAGTCTCTATGAAGAGTTAAAACGCCCTAAAGAAATCTTCTTAGGAGCCTTACCAAGAATTTCTTCCTCAATTCGTCGCCGTAATAATACTTCGAGGGGTTTCTTATGACGTCCGCATAACTGGGATAAATATGGACGGCCTCCCATATTCTTGAGAACGGAATGTCGAACTGTCTCGCCAATTGGACCTCGTGGATGACGTCCGAGGCGTTTGCTCCCAATATATGGGCTCCCAGCACGTTGCCGCGCCCGTCCAGGATTATCTTGCTCCTCCCGAACTCCTCTGACTCCGTCCTTGCCTTGTCGGAGTTTCCGTACTCGTGCCTCAGCACCCTAACCGCGTCCCCGTGGAGGGCGCGCGCCTCCTCCTCGGTGAGTCCGGCGTGGGCGAGCTCGGGATCCGTGAAGGTCGCCCAGATGACGTTGGTGTAGTCAACCCGCTTTTTAAACGGCAGAAACGCGTTCCTGCAGGCGATTACAGCCTGATATTCGGACATGTGGCTGAACCTGTAAGGCCCCGTCACGTCCCCGCAGGCATAAATATTTTTTGCCGACGTCTGAAGCCCGTCGTTAACCACGACGCCGCCGGCGTCGTGCCGGACCCCGGCCTTTTCCAGGTCGAGCCCCTCCGTGTTCGGCCTCCTGCCCGAGGCGACGAGAAGGGCCTCCGCGACAAGCTCCTTTGTTCCACCCCCCTCGAGGGTGATGGATATGCTTCCGCTTTTATTCGAGGCCCTAACCACCTTCGCCGATGTCAATATTTGAAGTCCCTCGCTCCGAAGCCGCTGGGCGAGCATCCCCGCCAATTCCCGGTCCTCCCTAAAGAGGATGGAGTCGAGCGCCTCGACCACCGTGGTCTTCACGCCCAACCGGTTGAACGCGGACGCAAGCTCGACCCCTATCGGGCCGCCGCCGAGCACGATCAGCGACCCGGGTAGCTCCTCCATCCCAAAAATCGTGTTGTTGGTGAGAAACGGCACGTCGTTTATGCCCGTAATGGGGGGAACGGAGGGGCTTGCGCCTGTGGCGAGGATAAATTTCCCCCCTGAAAACGTTTTTTCCCCGACCTGGACGCGGTGATTGTCCAAGAATCGGGGGGCTCCGAAATACAGATTTATCCCGAGCGCCTCGAAACTCGCCGGGAGATGGGTGTCGTAAACTTTTTGCACCGTCGAGCGGACGTGGCGCATCACGTTTTTAGTGTCGAGAACCACCGGGCCTTCGACCCTCAGGCCGAACCTTTCAATGTTCCGCACCTCGTGAACGGCCCTTGCGGCCCTTATGAGGGTCTTGCTCGGGATGCACCCGAAGTTTGTGCATTCGCCGCCCAGCCTTCCCTTTTCAACCATGGCGACGCTTTTGCCAAACCCGCGCGCCACCTTGGCGGCCACGAACCCGGCGGCCCCGCCGCCCAGTATGATCAGGTCGTAATCGTACCCGCCCATTTTTTATCCGGCCTCCGCCCCAGTCAATTGTTCTTCCGACCGCCGCTTGACAATTATGCCCCATCCGTCAAACAATCTTCCAGTAATGTTTGAGCAACGAACGGCGCGCAACCCCCGGGCATTTCTCTCGCGCCATAAATCGGCCCTAATGCTCACGGCCGCCGTGTTGGCGCTTGTTTTCCCCTCGTCCGCGCGCGCCTTTGATTTTTCCGCGTGGGACGGGATTCTCAAGCAAAACACCAGGCGGTCGGTTTATCAAGGGGTCGCCTACGCCGGTTTTGATTATGCCGCCATTCTCAACTCTAGGGAGTTTGCCAGGCTCCTCGCCGACTTGGAGGCTTTTTCACCCGAGACCCTGCGGGGGCGCGATGAAAAAATGGCGTTCTGGATAAACGCGTACAACATTTTCGCCGTCAGCCTGGTGTTGCAAAATTATCCGGTCAAGGGAATAAAGGACGCCGGGACTCTTTTTACCCCCGTGTGGAAGGTCAGGGCCGGAAAGGTCGGGGGCAAACCATACACGCTGGATTATATAGAGCATGAAATATTGCGTCCGATGGGGGAGCCGGGGGTCCACTTCGCCATCGTGTGCGCCTCCGTTTCCTGCCCGGATTTGCGGGCGGAGGCGTACCGGCCTACGAACCTCGCGGACCAGTTGGACTCCCAACTCGGCGAATTTTTGAGGAATCCCGGAAAAGGGTTGCGGACGGAGCAAGGGTCGAGGACCGCGCATCTCTCGAAGATTTTCCGCTGGTACGAAAAGGATTTTGACAAGGCTGGCGGCGCCCTAAATTTTATCAACCGCAGACTGGGCGACTCCCTGGCGATCCCCAAAGAGTACGCGATAAAATACATGCCTTATATATGGGAGTTGAACTCCGTAAGATGAACGCCGCCGCCCCCGCGACCGCCGACGCCCCCTCCCTCTCCTTCATCATCCCGACCCTCAACGAGGAAAAAAACCTGCCCGACGTCATAGCCGAGATTGTGGAAAACGCGGAAAAATCCGGGGTGTCGGATTATGAAATGATAATTGTCGACGGCGGGAGCGCCGACGGAACCGTGGAGACGGCCGAAAATATTTGCGCACGGAACCCCGGCGTCAGCCTGGTTCGCGGCGGGGAGGGACAGGGGGTCGGGTCCAACTTTTTGCGCGGAGTCCGCGTTGCGAAAAAGAGGCACTGTCTGATAGTGCCGGGCGACAACGAATTCAACCTGGATTTTTTGCCGAAGGCGGCGTCCTTGCTGTCGTCGGCCGCCCCCCCCGCCATGGTCGTGACCCACGTGGAAAATTCCTCGATACGGCCGCTTCACAGGAGGATAATTTCGGCGCTTTACATAAATATCTTCAATTTTCTGTTTTCCACGAATTTTAAATACACCAACGGAATCGTCGTCTACCCGGTCGAGTGGATACGGTCGCTGGAATTGTGCTCGACGGGGTATTCCTTCCAGAGCGAGGCGCTTTTAACGGCCCATCGGCAGGGAAAGCGGTTCGTCCAGTTGGGGATGAGGATGAGGCCCAGGAGACACGGCAGGTCAAAGGCTCTTTCAATCGCGGCAGTCGTCGAGGTTTTTCTTTCCCTGGCAAAGATGAGGCTGGCCCATAAAAAAGCGACGCCCTCGTCTTAAGGCTTATTCCACCAGCCGGCCGAACCGGCCCGGCCTTAACTCCAGCGGGAAGATTTTTTCCGTGTTGCGCGACCAGTAGATTATGAACGCCCTGCCGACTATCTTTTCCTGGTCCAGGTAGCCCCAGAACCTGCTGTCCTGGCTGTTCTCGCGGTTGTCCCCCATGACGAAATACTGCCCGTCCGGCACGGTAACCGGGCCGAAGTCGTCCCTGGGCGGGATGCGGAAGGCGTCGAATATTTCGTGGTAGGCGTACGCGCCGTCGTCGAGAGGCTTGTCGTTGATGAAGACCCTGCGGTTGCGGACCTCGAGCTTCTCGCCAGGCAGTCCGATTATGCGCTTTATGAAGTCCCGCGACTCGTCCCCCGGAAACTTGAACACTATGACGTCCCCCCTCTTCGGCTTGCGAAAGTGGAACGCGACCTTGTCCACCAATATCTGGTCGCCGACCAGGAGGGTGGGAATCATGGAGCCGGACGGGATGCGAAACGCCTGCACGACGAACGTCCTAATTATCAGCGCGAGAATAAGCGCTACGGCTATGGCCTCGACGTATTCCCTTGTGAGGCTCTTCTTTTTTTCCATGCCTACTTTTTCAGCACGGCCAGGAACGCCGTCTGGGGTATCTCCACCCTTCCTATCTGTTTCATGCGCTTTTTCCCCTCCTTTTGTTTTTCCAAAAGCTTGCGCTTGCGGGTTATGTCCCCTCCGTAGCACTTTGCCGTGACGTTTTTTCGAAGCGCCTTCACCGTCTCGCGCGCTATTATCTTGCTACCTATGGCGGCCTGGATTGCGACGTCGAACATCTGGCGCGGAATCAACTCCCTCATCTTCGACACGATGTCGCGCCCGAAGACGTAGGACTTCTCCTTGTGGACTATGAACCCGAGCGCGTCCACCGGCTCTTCGTTGACGAGTATATCAAGCTTTACGAGGTCCGCGCGCTCGTATCCCGCCTCCTCGTAGTCCACCGAGGCGTACCCCTTGGTGGCCGACTTGAGCTTGTCGAAGAAGTCCAGCACCACCTCGTTCAGCGGCAGTTTCGCCACCAGCATCACCCGGGTCGGGCTTATGTACTCCGTTTTTTCCTGCACCCCGCGCTTTTCCTCGATGAGCGAATAAATGGCCCCCAGATACTCGTCGGGGGTTATTATCGTCGCCCTTATAATCGGCTCCTCCACGAAGTCGTACTGCTCGGGCAGGTCGTTCGGGTTGTCGATGAGCCTTACTTCCCCGCCCCTCATGACGACCCTGTAGCTGACGGTCGGGGATGTGGTGATGAGGTTGAGGTTGAACTCCCTTTCCAGCCGCTCCTGGATTATCTCCATGTGCAGTAGCCCCAGAAACCCGCACCGGAACCCGAACCCGAGCGCGGACGAGGTCTCCGGCTCGTACTTGAACGACGAGTCGTTGAGGTGGAGTTTCGCCAGCGCCTCGCGCAACGCGTCGTAGTTGTCCCCCTCTATCGGGTAAAGGCCGCAGAAAACCATCGGCCTCGCCTCCTTGAACCCCGGCAACGGCTCCTTCGTCGGGTTGTCCTTGCCGGTGACGGTGTCGCCGATTTTGGTGTCCTCGATGGTTTTTATGGACGCGGTGAAAAAGACGACCTCGCCGGGACCGGCGGACTGCACCTCCCTGCCGGAAGGGGTGAACACCCCCATCTGCAGGACCTGGTGCTCCGCGCCGGTGCCGACGAACAGCACCTTCATCATCGGGGTCATCGTCCCGTCGAAAATCCGGGCCAGAACCACCACCCCGCGGTAGGTGTCATACCAGGAGTCCAAGACCAGCGCCTTTAGCGGCGCGTCCTTGTCCCCCTTTGGCGGCGGAATTCGTTCGACGACCGCCTCGAGGACGTCGACCACCCCCTTGCCGCTTTTGGCGGAAGTGAGGACCGCCTCGGAGGAGTCAATGCAAAGGACGTCCTCTATCTGCCCCCTCACCATTTCCGGGTCGGCGTTGGGGAGGTCTATCTTGTTTATGACGGGGATGACGGCCAGTTTTTGCTCCGTGGCAAGGTGCATGTTGGCCAGCGTCTGGGCCTCTATCCCCTGCGAGGCGTCCACTAGGAGCAGAACCCCCTCGCACGCCTTGAGGCTCCGCGAGACCTCGTATGAAAAATCCACGTGGCCCGGGGTGTCGATTAGGTTCAGAATGTAGTCGCGCCCGTTTTTGCTTTTGAAGTTGAGGCGGACGGTCTGGGCCTTTATCGTGATGCCGCGCTCGCGCTCGATGTCCATCTGGTCGAGCATCTGCTCCTTTTTTTCGCGCTGGGACACGGCGCCCGTCACGTCCATTATCCGGTCGGCCAGCGTGGACTTCCCGTGGTCGATGTGGGCTATTATCGAAAAGTTCCTAATGTTGTCCATGGTGAACCAAGAATGATAACACAACACGCACCGTTCATAGGAGGGAAGTGATTTGGTAGGGCGCGGCTCGTTTTCAAGGTAGGTGCGAATTTATTCGCACCCACCCTTAATAATCAGTTGAGCCCGACTACATCCTACTAATTATTATCACGAAGAAATTCGTAAACTTCGTTCGGGGAATGAACAACGAAAGAATCTGCGTGTGCTGGATTCTTACCTTCTGCAATACCGCGAAGAGCTTGGATAAGTTTTACTGCCACCGGGAAAATATTCTTATCCTTCAACGTTAGGTTGACATCTATAATTTCAGTTAAAATTGCAACGGCATCTTCTCTCCGGAGAAAGAAATGGATGGTTTTTCTTCCGGGGTATGATTTATGAGGAATAATGACGTATTCTCCGCCATCCTCATCTTGAAGCACCCACGCTTCAGAAGAAGGATTAAATTCGGCCTTATTACTTCCAGGGGTAAACCCATTTAATCTCTCCCAATAAAAAAGCATGCCCCATTCTTGGAAAATTTACAGTTTCAAGACCCTGATTGGTTGCAAGAAGAGGTTCGGGCCAGGGCAAAGACTTCCAAGGGCACTGTTTTGACGGGACGACCGGCCCCGTGAACAAGGAGTCGGATGCGCTCCGTGGTTTCCCGGGAAAATGTGGCTTCCCCGCACCGGTCGCAGACCATGGCCGGAATATGCTCCACCAACACCCTTCGGTCCTCCATCGTGAACACTTCGTTCACATGCTCGGATTTGGCGGAGTCTCCGCCACAAACATGGCATTTGAACATGGCTACCTCCGTTTTTTAAAACGCTTTTCAAAGCAAAAATAAACCCGGTCCCAAGCCCGGATTCGGTTTTCACTTGTACAACACAATTTAAATATTCTTGTGGAAGCAACGACATATGCCCCCCCCTTCATTTTTATACTTTGGATTACAGTAAACTTCGCATACTGGTTTAAAGTCAAGGGAGGAATAGATTATCTCCGGAAGTTGCAAAGAACGGGAACGCGCTAGGCCGCCCCGCGTTTTTTGGGCGCCAGAGTGACAACGATGTTAAAACCCAGGGCATCAGCCACTTTTTGAAGGGTTTCCATCGAGGCCTTTTTATACGCCCCGTGTTCCAGCCTTGATAGAACGGGCTGTTTAATGCCCAGACGTTCCGCCAACTTCTCCTGTGTAATTCCCGATTTCTTTCTGGCGGAGACCATCAACTCAAGTAGCCGGAAATACCCCTCCTGATCTTCCCATGCCTTTCGAAATTTTGGGCTTTTCTTAGCTTCCTTGATGACATCCTTCAGGGAAGAGCCGTGATGCGGGTTTTTCTTATGTACGCTTTTCTCATTAACCATTGCGTGCCTCCATATGATCGTTGTCTCGCCGGTTAGTAAAGTTTAGTCCAGTCCAAATATTGCCGCATCCTTCGGATGGCTACGTCAATTTCTCCGCGAGGAGTCTTTTGCCTTTTTTTAACGAATCCGTGCAACAGTACGGCGGTTTTCCCCGTTGTCATAAAATAAAGTATACGAACTTCACGTTTGCCAATAGAAATCCTGATCTCCCATATTTTACCTTCAATGCGGTCAACAAAAGGTTTTTCAAGCAATACGCCTTTGTCGGCGAGCCTTTCGATGTGGCCCAGCACTTTTGCGTATTCTCCCTTTGGGAGGGTTTCAAGGAATTTTCGCAATGGCTCCCGTCCCGAAGAGTTTCGGAAGAAAACCACATTCCAATTCGCCACGGGTTTAATATAGCATAAAGGCTATATTACGACGAGCGATTAATATAATATGCCGATTATGAGAAACGAGCGAACAGTTTCGCGCCGCCGAGCAGTAGGACGCATACGACGGCCGCGTAGGCCGCCAGTCCGGCCAAAGTGTAGGCGAGTATCCGCGTTTTGCCCATCCCCAGCACCCAGGCGCAGACGGTCATGGAATACACGCCGGCAAGGGGGGAGAGAAGGGCCACTCCCCACGGGCCGTACTTTTCCACGAGCTTCATGGCCCTTTCGCGGCGGAAGAAATTGACGAATCGAAGGGCCGAGGGGTTGTTTTCCCCCGCCCGGGCCGCCGCCAAAATAACGGCCGCCGGTAGAAAATTAAAGAGCATCGAGACCAGCGCCTCAGGCAAAATCGGCAGGCCCTGATAAAAGCCCAGCGGAATAGAGACAAGTTCCTCGCCTACCGGCGAGGCCGCCAGCAGGGCCAGCAACAGATAATTGTAAATTCGGGCCTCCATCCGCGCGTTTTCCCGAATATTAGACCACGCGCACCATGGCCCGTCATGGTATAAAGATGGGTAGGAAACGGGGGCGGACAAACACTTCTTTTGGAGGCGTTATGGCCGGGTTGACGGGTCTTCTGCTGGTCGTTGACGTGCAAAACGATTTTTGCCGCGGCGGGGCGCTTGCCATTCCGTCCGGAGACGAGGTCGTCCCGGTCGCCAACAGAATCGCCGATAAATTTTCGCACGTTGCGCTCACACAGGACTGGCATCCGTCGGGACACCTCTCCTTCGCGTCGTCCCACACCGGCAAGAAGCCGTTCGATTCCCTCGAGCTTCCGTACGGGAGGCAGACGCTGTGGCCCGACCATTGCGTTCAGGGAAGCCGCGGGGCGGACTTCCACAAGGATTTGAGGACGACCTCCGCCGAGTTCATCCTACGCAAAGGGTACGACAAAAACATCGACTCCTACTCCGCCTTCTTCGAGAACGACAGGAGAACACCCACGGGGCTCGCGGGGTACCTGAGGGAGCGCTCAATAAAAACGGTCCATATTTGCGGCCTTGCGACCGACTACTGCGTTTTTTACTCGGCGATGGACGCGATGCGCCTCGGGTTCGCGGCGCACGTCGTGGAGGACGCGTGCAGGGGGATAAACCTGGCCGATTCCGTGGAGCTGGCTATGAGGGAGATGGCCCTGGCCGGGGTGGTTTTCACGGACTCGGAAAAACTACTGGCGGGGGTCGGGGCGTGACCGCGCCGTCCGCGCTCCTGACCGACTTCTACCAAATAACGATGGCGCAGGGGTACCGCGCCGAGGGGTTGCACGAGACCACGGCGTGCTTCGACGTCTTTTTTCGACACAACCCGTTCGGCGGCGGGTACGCGGTAACTGCGGGGCTAGAGGACGCGCTAAAATTCCTCGAGAACGCGCGGTTTTCCGACGACGACGTCGCGTTTCTCAAGGACGAGGGAATCTTTAAGGCGGACTTCCTCGACTGGCTGAAACTGTTCCGATTCAGGGGGGACGTGCACGCCGTGCCGGAGGGCTCCGTCGTGTTCCCCATGACGCCCGTCCTCCGCGTGGAGGGGCCGCTGGCGCAGTGCCAGCTCATGGAAACCCCGCTTCTGAACATCATCAACTTCCAGTCCCTGATAGCCACCAAGGCCGCCCGCGTTTGCGGAGCGGCCGGCGGGAACGTGGTCGAGTTCGGGCTTAGAAGGGCGCACGGGCCCGACGGCGGCCTCTCCGCGTCGCGCGCGGCCTACGTCGGCGGTTGTTCCGCCACTTCAAACGCGCTTGCGGGAAAAACTTTCGGCATACCCGTTTCCGGCACGCAGGCCCATTCCTGGGTGCTGGCGTTCGGTGACGAGCTCGAGGCGTTCCGCGCATACGCCAGGATTTATCCCAAAAACTCGATTTTTCTCGTGGACACTTACGACACCCTCAAAAACGGCCTTCCCAACGCCATAAAGGTCGGCCTGGAGATGAAGGAACGCGGGGAGAAGCTGGTCGGCATCCGGCTGGACAGCGGCGACCTCGCCTACCTGAGCATCGAGGCGCGCAGGGCGCTGGACGCGGCCGGTTTGGACTACGTAAAGATAGTCTGTTCGGGCGAGCTGGAGGAGTTCATCATCCACGACCTCAAGGCCCAGGGCGCCAAAATAGACGTTTTCGGGGTGGGGCAAAACCTCGTCACCGCCAAGGGGGAATCGGCGTTCCCCGGGGTTTGCAAGCTCGCGGCCCTGGTGGAGGAGGGAAAGTGGAGGCCGATGATGAAGCTGTCCGACAACGTCCAAAAATCCACCCTGCCCGGAAGGAAGCAGGTGTGGAGGCTCCGGAACTCCTCGGGCGAGATGATGGCCGACCTGCTGGAGATTGAGGGGGTCTCCCACGACTTCTCGAAAGGCGTCGTGGGAACGCACCCGTTTATGGAATTCAAGAATAAATTCTACGACGGCGTCTCGTCCGCCGAGCCGCTTTTGACGCCCGTGATGAGGGGCGGCGCGACGACGACGACTCCCCCGCGACTGGCGGAGGTGCGCGAGAACGCTCGAAAAGGGCTGGACGCGCTCCATCCCACCTACAAACGGCTCCTCAACCCCCATGTGTACAAGGTGAGCCTCGGCCCGAAACTTGCCGAGGAGGCGCGCATGCTTAGAAACTCCCCCCGATGACGGGTGGTGGGTCAGTTTAAAAATAATCTAAAAAGAAGTATGCGGGATTGCTTCGCTTCGCTCGCAATGACAATTACTTGTCATCGCGAGACCTCTGAAAGAGGTCGTGTCGATCCCAATAAATTTCAAACTGAGGCACTACCCGATGAGATTTGTGTTTGCCAACTGGCGTCGTTGGGTGAATAATAACGATGATTGGAGGTCTTGTGGAATGTCCGAGATGCCATAACGAAATAGCCGACGCCGTCGTCGAGTGCCCTCATTGCCACATCGTGGTGGCCCAGTACCTCAAGCGGCAAAGGGAAATGGCCTCCGGCGTGGCAACGTCGGTTCCCCCCGCCCCCGTCAAGGAGGAGAAAAAAGCGCCGTGGCTTTGGCTGTTGGCCCTGCTGTTCGCCGTTGGCGCCGGCTACTACCTCCTGCATTTCAACCGGCATAAACCGGGGCCGCAACCGGCCGTCGTGGTCGTCCCGGCGGCGCCGAAAACGCCCGAGACAACGGCGGCTCCCGCCCCCCCCTCTTCCGACGCGCCCGAAACGCCCCAGGCCCCCTCCGACGCGCCACCGCCGCAGGGCACGCCGCCGACCGACGATTCAAACGACTCGAACGCGAGCGCGGAGAGCTTTGAGAAGGGCGAGAAGAGAATAAAAAAACTGGTGCGCGCGGCCTCGCCGATGTTGCCCGGGAATCCTGAAAGGGTTCTGGACGACAAATAAGAGGGCCGTTCCCCCCGCCCGGGCCGCCGGAAGTCAGCGGGCGATGAGTTTATAGGCCGCCGCGGCGATCAATATCAGTAGTCCCGCCGGGACGGCCGCCTCCCCCGTCACCAGCCCCAGCTTGAAAAGATGGTATATGAACTCAAAATCCTGTTTCAGGGTCATCTTG
>JACQBU010000053.1 GCA_016194375.1 Nitrospinota bacterium | reverse complement strand
TGCGCCTTATGGAGGCCGCCCCCGAGGGGGAGCGCGTCTCGAGGGCGGCCGAGTTCGTAAGGTCGCTAAGGGCCGCGTTGGACGGATCGAAGTAGGAGGTGGCGATGTCCGAAGACCCGGGACAGGAAAAGTCGATGGAGATACTCGAGGAAGCCCTGCACGAGATGCACGCCGCCGAGGCGCGCGAAAAATGGCTCAACTACGTCGCGCTGATATCCGGCCTGCTGGCCGCGTTCGCGGCCGTGGTCGGGCTTTTCGAGACGCAGGCCACGTCCAAGACGATGCTGGCCAAGAACGAGGCGATTCTCCTGCAGAGCAAGGCGAGCGACCAGTGGAACTTCTACCAGGCCAAGAGCATCAAGGGGCACATCTACGAGGTGAACTCGAAGTTGTTCCCCGCCAAGGCGGAGGAGTTCGGCAACGAGGTGAAGAAATACGGCGCCGACAAGGCGGAGATAAAGGCCAAGGCCGAGGAGATTGAAAAAAAGGTGGAGGAGAAGAACGTCGAGAGCGAGCATTTCTACGAACAGCACCACAAATTCTCCTTCGCCGAGACGTTCCTGCACATCGCCATCGCGCTCTCGTCCATAAGCGCCCTGACGAGAAAGAAGCAGTTGCTGTACCTGGCGGTTGCGTGCGGGCTGGCGGGGATAGGGTTCTGGGCGACCGGAATCCTATAACGCCGGGGGTTCAAACAACGCGGGCGGCGCCTCCGAAAGCGTCTCCACGCGGCTGAACTCAAACAGCATCTCGGAGTTTATCCGCACCCCCAGGGTTCCCTCGCCGTATGAGTATTCGAACCTAATCTCGCCGCCGTTCGCCCGTCTGGTCACGGCGGAAGTTATGCGATATTGCTGGTCGAGCGCGAGCTCCAGCGAGCGGTCCGGCCATCTGGCCAAAAGCCCGTCCTCGGCGAAACTGACGTCGGCGCCGTCCAGTTCGCGCGGGTCGAACGACGGGCGGATGTTGTTTATTATGTCCTCCGGAACGGCGGACATGACCCCGAAATTCACCGGGACCCCCCGCCTCCTGGCGGACAACGCCTTTTTTCCCGCGTCGGGCTCGGCGTAAAAGACCGTCTTCTCGTTGACCACAAGGACGAACCACGCCATTCCGAAGGGGTCGCGGAACACCGCCCTCATCTTGTTCGGCCCCTCCACCGCGACGGTGGCGGCGGACCGGACGGAGCCCTTGGCGGAGCTGATTTCGACCCTTCCGGACATCCTGGCGGCCTTCGACGCCGGGTTCGCGGACGATACGAGCTCCAGCATGCGCGCCTGTTGTTCGGTCGGCGGCGCCGGTTTGACCGGGGCCGCGGCGCAGGAGGCGAGGAGCGCCGCCAGGAGAGCGGACGCCGCGACCAGGCCCGGCGCGGACCGGAACGGGCTGGAACCGCGAGAAAATCGGCGACGCCTCATCTTGAGGTCACTGAGGTTTTTCGGGGGTCTTCAAGCCGGGCCGCCGCAAAGCCTGGCGACGGAGCCAGCGCGGTCAGGCCGGAGGCCATTAAAGGGGCGCGGGGGTGGAGGCCTTCCCCCCGTGTTCGTTGTTCCCGTCCGTGATTTTTTCGTGCTTGGTCCCGCCCGCCCGGCTCGTGGCCGCCGAAAGTTTTCTGCTCACCTCCGTGTCCTGCTTCAATTCGACGGAGATCGAGTACGCCTCCGCCGCCTTTTGCCAGTTCCCCAGGGCGGCTTGGATGTCGCCCATGTGGTCGTAGATGGTGGCGTCCTTTTCCTTGAGGTGCCCGACGGATTTTTGTATCTCCTCTAGGGCGAGGGCGTACTTCTGTTGCCTGTAGTATATCCACGCCAGGCTGTCCTCGTAATACCCGTTGTCGGGGTCCAGCGCCATGGCCTTGTTGACGTACGCGAGGGCCTGGGCGAGGTTCTCGTTTCTATCGGCGTAAAGAAACCCGATGTAGTTGAGGGCGTCGGCGTGCTTGGGGTTGATTTCGACGACCCGCTTCATCTGCTCAACGCACTTGGCGTATTCCTTGGTCTTTTCGTAGATGACGCCGAGGTAGAAGATGAACTCCTCGCGCTTCGGGTCCATTTTTATCGCCTGCCGGACGTTGTCGGCGGCGGCGTCGTACCGCTCCTTTTTCGCATAGATGACGCCGAGGATGTAGTACAGGTCCGGGTCGTCCTTCTTGAGCCTGACGGCGCTGACGACGGACTCCTCCGCCTTGTCCAAGTCCTTCATTTTCTCGTAGACGCCCGCCGTCTTGACGTATATCTCGACCCTTTCCTTGTCGTTTTCCGCCCCCTTGAGCATTAGCCCCCATTCCTCGAGGGCCTCCTTGTACATCCCGAGCTCCTCGTCGATGCGGGCTATGTAGTACGGCACGGTTTTGTTTCCCGGCTGGGCCAGCCTCACGAGCTGAAACTTTTCGAGCGCCTCGCGCATCTGCCCCTGTTGGAAATAAATGACGCCCATCTTGTACTCGAGGTCCGCGGCGCCGGGGGTCTCCCTTTCGATCTCCTTGTAGACGTCGAGGGCCTCGCCGTAGGATTTTTTGAGCAGATAGGCGTTGGCGAGGTGGTGTTGCATCTCGGCGTCGTGCGGATATTTTTCAAGGTATTTTTTGTAGACGTCGACCGCGAGGTCGTATTTCCCCTGCACGGAGTAGACCCATCCCAGGGCGCCGTACCCCTGCGGCACGTCCGGAAACTGCATCGTGTAGCGTGTCAGGAACTCCTCCGCCGTGACGTAGGCCTTCGAATCCACGTAGGCCTTGGCCAGGTATATCATGGCGATGTTGGAGGAGGGGTTCTTTTTAAGGATTTCCAGCAACTCCCTTTCCGCGTCGTCGGGCCTTTTTTGCTCCAAATAGTTGAAGGCCAGGTTCAGCCTTACGTCCTCCCTGGACGGGTCGGCCGCCAGCGATTTTTTAAGGAACTCGCCGGCGCGGTCGTAGTCCTTGGAGTTGTGGTAGATGACCCCGAGCAACGAGTTGAGAACCGGGTTCTCCGGGTTTATCGCGAGCCCCTTTTGGGCCGTCTCAATGGCGTCTTCCACCTTCCCCAACGCGAGGGAAAGTTTCGTGATCTCGACGTACGCCTCGATGAAGCGCGGGTCGAGCTTCAAAATGGCCCTAAGGTCCGTCATGGCCTCGGAAAATTGGTTCTCGTGCATGCGCATCTGGGCGCGGAGGAAGTAAAAGGTGGCGTCCTTTTCCTTGGCCGCCCTTTTGGCGACCTCCTCGTCCGTTTCCGCCTTGGCCGCCTTCTTTTCGTCCGACGTCTTGGGCGCCGCTTGTTGCGCCGTGTTCATGCGCGAGCCGGACGTTTTTCCGGCCGAGGCGCACGAGGCCGCCATTCCAACCGCGACGGCTACGGCGGCCAGTTTTTTCCCCGAGCCCAGACTCGCCTTAAAAAGCCGTTCAAGGGCGCGTTTCAACGCGGGGTCCTTGACCGCGGAAAGCGGCTCCACGTCCCGTTCCGAAACCTCCTCGGCGGGGGCCGGAACCCTTTCTTTTTGGCCGAATTTTTTGACGGCCTTTTCCTCGTTGTACCTTACGCTGATGCTTTGCACGGTTGTTTCGTCTCCTAACACGGCTTTGGTTTTTTCAAGTATGGTCATCCTGGAGTAGTCCAGCGGGGCGAGAAACGCCGGGTCGTCCACGTGCACCACCAGGGTTTTTTGCCAGATGTACGCCGGGGAACACACGCCGGAAAGCTGGGGTCCGACGATACGCTCCCAGTTCGAGGTTATCCTCACAAGACTCGCGACCGTTCCCAGCCTTACCGAGCCGAGGGCCCCTTCAAGAGCGTCCTTAATTGAAATCAAACATTTCTCCACTCTTTATTTAAACATGAACAAGGATTATTCTCAAGAAGCGGCGGTCGCGGTTGGCGGGTCGGTTTGAAATTTATGGGGATCGCCACGACCGCCTTCGGCGGCCTCGCGATGACAACTAATTGTCATTGCGAGCGTAGCAAAGCAATCTCGCACCCGTCTTTTTCACATCTCGCATTTCAAGGAAATGCGAGTGTAATTTGGCCTCTCACGGCGCCCCTTCGGGCGCAGTGCAAGCCAAGGCATGCCGCAGGCGATTCAATCAGATGTGGCCTATTTCGGCCTCCGTCCTTTTTTTGACGGATGCTAGGGCGGCGAGTCTTATCTTGCCGCAGAGGAGGGAGGCCGCGGTCCCGAGCCCCTGGTACATCTTCAGGTCCTCCTTGTCTATCACCTCCACGGCGCCTATCATCCGGGCCCTTGAGCGCTGTTTGCTGTCCTCCTGGGCGACGGAGCTGACGACTATGACCGGCTTGGGGAAATGCACCATCAGTTTTTTTAGGAAGGCCAGCCCGTCCATTTTGGGCATTATTATGTCGAGGGTGACGACGTCCGGGTCCAGTTCCAAAATGCCCGACCTGGCCTCGTATGCGTCCCCCGCACGCCCCACAACCTCCATCCCCGGGTCGGTTGACACGGCCTTGGAGATTATCTGGCGTACGGTCGGGGAGTCGTCCACGACGAGCACCCGTATCTTGCGCGCGGAGATGCTTTTCTTCTTTTCCTCCAGTTCCCGGGTCAGCTCGGATTTTTCTATCGGGCGCGTCTGGACGTCGCCGGTGAACGTGTTGAAAAAAATCTTTCGGCCGTTCGTTCCGGCGACGTCCTTCCTCGTCACCCGTATTCCGCGGGCCTCGAGGATTTCGAGGGCGACGGCGATGTTTTTCTCGCCTATCCCGGCGCCGGTGCTCAGGTGCCCCACGACCGCCCCGCCGCCGTACACATGGGCGACCAGGTTCGTAATCTCGGGGTCGAGCCTGAGCATCATCTCGATCAGCTTGGGGGAGGCGTAATCTCCGTACTTTCCCCTCGATTCCGCGTTGTTTCCGCTCGGGAGCATGTAATGGTTCATGCCGCCGGCCCTGAGTTCCTTGTTGAACAGGCATATCGCCACGCACGAGCCGAGCAACGTGGCGATCACCGCCGGCTTTAGGGAAACCGCCATTTCGCCCGGCAGAAGGAATATCCTTTTCTCATCCATCAGGGCCGCCGTTCCTCGTTTTGCGACTGCTCTATGACGCCGTCCACGTCCAAAATCATCGCCAGCTTGTTTCCCTCGTAAATAGAGACCCCCTCGAAGGGGGAGGGCTCCCGCAACGTCTTGACGGCGAGGCGCTTGTAAATTATCTGCCGTTGCCCTATCACCCCGTCCACCAGGAGGCACGCGCGCCTTTTTTTGTTTTGCACCATGACGAGTATCCCCTCGTTCGGGTCCTTCACGGCGGAGGCCGCGCCAAGCAGGCCGTACAGCCTCACCAGCGTTAGGATCTCGCCCCGGCGTCTTACCATCTCCCTCTTTCCCCTTATGGTGTACACCTCCTCCCGGGACGGGCGGAACGACTCCAGGACCGACTCGTTGGGAATGAAAAAAACGGATCGTCCGACCGCCACGGCCAGCCCCTTTTTAACGAGCGTCGTGTGCGTGACCGGGATGGAAACGACGGTCGTGAGCCCCTCTCCGGGCCTGTTTACGAGGCGCGCCCCGCCCCCCAATTCCAGCGCCAGGGAGAGCACCGCGTCCATCCCGACCCCCCTGCCGGAGGTTTCCGTCACTTTGTCGGACATGGAAAAACCCGGCAGAAAAACGTGGTCAATCGCCCGTTGGTCCCCCATGCCTTCTGCGGCCGGGGTCGTTGCAAGCCCTTTCTCCACGAGCGCGCGCTTGAGCCGCCCCACGTCAATCCCGCGTCCGTCGTCCCCGACCCTTATGACGAGGCTTCCCCCCTCCTGCGCCGCCGATATGAAGACGGCGCCCTCCTCGGGCTTCCCGACGGCGGCCCGTTTTTCCGGGGGTTCAAGGCCGTGGTCGACGCTGTTTCGGACCAAATGCACCAGCATCGTTTCCAGCTTTGAAGCCACGCTCTTGTCGACCGGGGTTCGCTCTCCGCTCATCACGAGCCGCGCTTTTTTGCCCAGCGAGGCCGCCGTGTCGCGCGCGACCCTGTGCAGGTTTTGGAACGCCTCCGACACGGGGACCTTTCGGAGGTCGTGCAGGTTCCGGGAGAGCGCCTCGCTGTGTTCCTGAAGCGCCGCGGTCGCGTCCTTCAGGCCGTCGAGGTTCGTCGTCATCTTTCCTTCCGCGAACTGCGCGTGAAGATAATTCATGAATTCCGACACGGCCGTTATCTCGCCCGACAGGTCAATCGTCTTGTCCAGCTTCCCCTGGTCTATGCTTATCATTTTCTGCGGGGCCACGCGCCCGGGGACGTGGAGCTCCGAGGCACCGGAAGGCGGGCGCGCGGCCTCGGAGCCCCGTTTTGCCGAGAGCATCGAGGCGTACTTGTCCATGACCTCCCGCGCCATGTCGGCGAGCACCTGGTCAAACCCCGTCTCGTCCTGATAGAGCATCTCCAGGTCGTCCCTCAGGGTCCTTAGCAACTCCGTCGGCTCGGTCTGGCCGCTCTCGGAATGTTTTGCAATCAGAAATTCAAGGCCGTTTGACGCCGTGGCGTAATGGCCCCCCTTGAGCCTGCCCGCCTTGACGTCCGCCAACACCCCAGTGACGGCGTAATATTCCCTCGAGACGTCCACGTCGCCGAAAAATACCGGCGCGCCGGCGGCGGACTGCCTCCTGTCCGAGATCAGGTTCGGGGCGGTCGAGGCGATGACGGACAAGAACTCCCCCATCACCGGGTTCGTCTTGAGCTCCTCCCTGACGTCCTCCCTTCCTATAAAGTTGAGG
>JACQBU010000052.1 GCA_016194375.1 Nitrospinota bacterium | reverse complement strand
TTCAAATCCTGTATCACAATTGTTGAAATTTATGGTGGGTGATACAGGCTTTGAACCTGTGGCTTCTACCGTGTGAAGGTAGCACTCTACCGCTGAGTTAATCGCCCCGCATAGTCCGCCATTCTATCCGGCTTCGCCCGCCGGTCAAAGCCGGAAAATCCGTAGGTGGCGGGTCGGTTTCAAATTAATCGAATAAGACGGGCACCGGATTGCTTCGCTACGCTCGCAATGACAATTACTTGTCATCGCGAGACCTCTGAAAGAGGTCGTGGCGATCCCCATAAATTTCAAGGCAACCCAATTCCAGAAAGCCGCGCCGGAGGTCTCGGCGCGACGCGCCATATCCATAAGGAGCGTCAGCGCCGACAATTTCTCTAGCTCGTCCCCTGCTTCATCTTCCGCGACGCTATCAGCGCCTCCACCACGGACGGGTCGGCCAGCGTGCTGACGTCCCCCACGTGCTCAACGTCGTTTTCCGCTATCTTGCGCAGTATCCTCCGCATTATCTTGCCGCTCCTCGTCTTGGGGAGCGCGCCCGCGAGGTGGATTATGTCCGGTCTGGCGATGTGTCCTATCTCCTTCGCGACGTGCTCCTTAAGCTCCCTCTCGAGCGCCGGGGACGGATCCGCGCCGGCCTTCAAGATGACGTACGCGTAAAGCGCCTGTCCCTTTATGTCGTGCGGCATCCCCACGACCGCCGCCTCGGCGACCAGGCGGTGGGAAACCAGCGCGCTTTCGACCTCCGCCGTCCCTATCCTGTGGCCGGAGATGTTGATGACGTCGTCTATCCTCCCCATGAGCCAGAAGTAGCCGTCCTTGTCCACCCGCGCCCCGTCCCCCGTGAAATATTTTCCGGGAACGGTCGTAAAATACGTCTCCCTGAACCTCTTTTCGTCGCCGTAAACCCTGCGCATTATCCCCGGCCACGGTTTCTTGATCACGAGGTAGCCCCCCTCGTTCACGTCCGCCCTGGAGCCGTCCTGCCTGACCACCTCCGGCTCCACCCCGAAATAAGGGAGCGTCGCCGAGCCGGGTTTCAACGGGGTCGCGCCCGGAAGCGGCGATATCAAAATCCCACCGGTCTCCGTCTGCCACCAGGTGTCCACGATGGGAATCCGTTTTCGGCCGACGTGGTCGTAGTACCACATCCAGGCCTCGGGGTTTATCGGCTCCCCCACGGTGCCGAGCACGCGCAGGGAGGAGAGGTCGTATTTTTGCGGCCATTGCTCCCCCTCGCGGGCCAGCGCCCGGATGACGGTCGGCGCGGTGTAAAAGATGTTCACCGCGTGCCTGTCCACGACCCGCCAGAACCTGCCGGGGTCCGGATGCGTGGGCACCCCCTCGAACATGAGGCTGGTGGCGCCCTGCGCCAGGGGGCCGTAAACCGTGTAGCTGTGTCCGGTTATCCAGCCGATGTCCGCCGTGCACCAGAAGGTCTCCCCCTCCTTGTAGTCGAATATGTCCTTGAAGGTCTGTTGCGCGAAAAGAAGATATCCCGCCGTGGTGTGCAACACCCCCTTCGGCTTCCCCGTGGAGCCGGATGTGTAAAGCAAAAACAGGGCGTCCTCGGCGTCCATCTCCTCCGGCGGACAAAACGCGGAGTGCGGAATTTTTTCCATCTCCTCGTGCCACCACGCGTCGCGCCCCGGAGTCATGGCGGTCTCCGCGCCAGCGTGCCGCACGACTATCACCTTCTTTATGGGCGAATTCGCGGCGCCCACCGCCTGGTCGGCTATCGCCTTCAACGGGACGGTCTTGCCCCCGCGGAAACCGGCGTCGGCGGTTATCAATATGCGGCAGGCGGAGTCCTCTATCCTGTTTTTTAGCGATTCGGATGAGAACCCGCCGAACACAATGCTGTGCGGCGCCCCTATCCGCGAGCAGGCGAGCATCGTTATCGCAAGCTCCGGTATCATCGGAAGGTATATGGCGACGCGGTCCCCCTTTTTCACGCCGTTGGCCCTTAGCGCCAGCGCGAACCTGTTCACCTCGCGGTAAAGCTCGCCGTACGTCAGTACCCTCGTGTGGCGCTCGTCGTCCCCCTCCCAGATTATCGCCGCGACGTTTTGCCTGCCCCGCCTAATGTGGCGGTCAAGGCAGTTAACGGACGCGTTGAGCTTTCCCCCCGCGAACCACTCGACGTTTGCCGAGTTAAAGTCGTAGCTTAGGACCTTCTCCCATTTTTTCGTCCAGTCCAGCTCGAGCGCCTTTTCGGCCCAGTACGCCTCGGGATCGTCCACGGAACGGCGGTAGTCCCTGAGGTATTGCTCCATCGAGCCGACGCGGGCGTTTGCGCTCATCTGCGCCGACGGGTTTATCACCCGTCCCTCCGCCGCCATCGACTCTATTGTTTTTTCGTTGGACATCGTCCCCCCTTGGTTGCGGACATTTTACCCCGCTTTGCACCGGCGACAAAGCGGCCGAAACTTGCGGCGCGGGCGGCGCTGTTGGATAATGTGCCGATGAGAAAAACGGGGGGCGGGCCGCCGGAGCTGGGCCGTTGGCGAAAAGCCATAGACAAATTGGACGACCGCATCGTAAAACTGCTGGGCGAACGCGCCAAATGCGCGATTGAAATAGGCAAGATAAAGTCAAAGACCGGCGGACCCGTCCTGGACCCGAAGCACGAGGCGGAGGTCATATCCCGCGTAAAAAAACTGAACAAAAAATTTCCGCCGAAATCGCTCGAGGCCATTTACGGGGAGATTTTCACCGCGTCGCGGGCGATTGAAAAACCGGCCTCCGTCGCCCGGACGGTTAAAAGGCCGGTAGCCGCCGCGCCGGCGCTTAAAAATCCCGCCCGGGCGGCATACCTCGGCCCCGCCGGAACGTTCTCCAACGAGGCGGCGGCGGAGATTTTCGGCCCCGACTCGGAGCTTCGCCCCTGCCCTGATTTCCCCTCCGTGTTCAGGGAGGTCGAGGAGGGGCGCGCCGACTACGGCGTCCTTCCGGTTGAAAACTCGGTCGGCGGAAGCGTGGACGCGGCCATGGACCTATTAAACCAGTCGAGGCTTAGGATCGTCGGCGAAAAAACGATCCAAGTCCGCCAAGTGCTGGCCTCCAAGGCGAAGTCCATCGGCGAGATTAGGACGCTGATTTCGCACCAACAGCCGCTGAGCCAGTGCCGCCGGTTCATCGCCTCCGAACTGCCCGGCGTCGGAATAATCGAAAGGCAAAGCACCACCTCGGCCGCCGCCGAGGCGGCCGAACGCCCGCATTCGGCCGCGATATGCAGTCTCGTGGCCGCCCGAAGCTACGGCCTCAACGTGCTAAAGGAGGGCGTCGAGGATTTTCCGAGCTTCACGAGGTTCGTCGTCTTGTCCGACGGCGAGGCGGAGCCGACGGGACGGGACAAGACGTCGATAGCCGTCACCATCAAAAACAAGCCGGGCGAACTCTACCGCCTCCTCGGAGTTTTTTACAAGAGGGGGATAAACCTGACGAGAATCGTCTCGCGGCCGATTCCCGCCTCCAACTGGGGATACCTCTTCTTCATCGACTTCGACGGGCACAAAAAGGACGCGAAACCGTCCGCCGCGCTTAAAACCGTCATGAAGACGGGGGAATCGCTGAACATACTTGGCTCATATCCGAGGGAAGGATGAAAAACAAAATAGAGTCGCGCGTCCCGGACTACATCAAGACGCTAAAAGCCTACGAGCCGGGGAAGCCCGTGGAGGAGGTGGAGCGGGAGCTCGGTGTTCGAAACATCGTCAAGATGGCGTCGAACGAAAACCCGCTCGGCCCCTCGCCGAAGGCGATCAAGGCCATAAGGGACGTCGCGGGTAAGACGCATTTTTATCCCGAGGGGGACTGCTATTACCTGCGGCAGAGGGCGATAAAGGCGTTCGGCGTGAGGTCGGAGGAGCTCATCTTCGGCAACGGTTCGAACGAGCTCATCGAGCTCTTGATGAGGTGCCTGGTCCGCACGGGGGACAACATCGTCGTCTCCCGACACGCGTTCCTCGTCTACAAGCTGGTGGCGCAGGGGATGGGGGCGCGGACCCTGGAGGCCCCGGCGAAAAACCTGGGGCACGACCTCGACGCGATGGCGCGGCTCATCAACGACAGGACGAAGATAATTTTTGTCGCCAACCCGAACAACCCGACGGGGACGTACTGCGACCGGCTCTCGCTGGTAAAATTCCTCAAGGCCTCAAAAGGGGTGCCGGTGGTGATGGACGAGGCGTACTGCGAGTTTGTCGAGGCGAAGGACTACCCGCGGACGCAGAGGCTTTTAAAACAGTTTCCGAACATTTTTATTTTGAGGACCTTCTCGAAGATATACGGCCTGGCGGGGCTGAGGATAGGGTACGGAATCGGTAGCCCCGCGCTGGTCCAGTACTTAAACAGGCTGAGGCAACCGTTCAATGTGAACCTCGTGGCGCAGTACGCGGCGATGGCCGCGCTAGGTGATAGGGGACACGTCGCGAGGAGCCTTAGGGTGAACGCGGAGGGAAAAAAATTCCTTTACGCGCAGTTGAAAAAAAACGGGATTTGGTACCAGCCGACGGAGGCGAATTTTATCTTGGTGAGGGTCGGGGACGGAAGGCGCGTCTTCAACGCCATGCTCCGGCACGGGGTCGTGGTGAGGCCGATGGACGTCTACGGCCTGCCGGAACATATCCGCGTGACGGTGGACGTGGAGAAGAACAACCGCAAGTTCATGCGCGCCCTTTTGAAGACCCTCGGCGGAAAATTGCCCAACGCATAAAATTAAAGGAGGAGGTTCCTATGTTGCCGGAAAAACTGCTCGAGGTGCTCAAACACGAGGGCGTCGTAGCCATCGCCACGCAGAGTCCTAACGAACCGCATCTGGTTAACACGTGGAACAGCTACGTTCAGATTTCCGACGACGGGCGCGTCCTGATTCCGGCCGGCGGCATGAAGGAGACCGAAGCCAACCTGGCCAAAGACAAACAGGTCGTGATGACGTTGGGCAGTCGCGAGGTGGCCGGAAAAAACGGCCCGGGGGCGGGTTTTCTAATAAAAGGCGCAGGGGCATTCGTGACGACAGGCGCGGATTTTGCCAAGGTCAAAAATAAATTCCAATGGGCGCGCGCCGCCCTGGCCGTCACCGTCGCGTCCGCCACGCAGACTTTGTAGGCGGTTTTAGATTATTTAAAATCTGGAGGCGTTGTCCTTGGCGAACTGCTGGAACGTCCTCGGTTTGCGACCCAAAATCTTCTCTACCGTGTCGGTCAGCCTCGCGGCGTAGCCGGCCTTGGCCCCGGCGTAAAGCTCAAGGAGAGAATCCGCGTACCACGCCGGCACGCCGTGTTGAATCATCCCGGCCCGCGCCGCCTCGGCGGGGACGTCGACGTATTTGAACTCCCTGCCGGTGGCGGCGGATATCACCCTCGCAACGTCGGCCACGCCGAGAATTTCGGGGCCGGTGAGCTCGTACACCTTTCCTTCGTGCCCCGGTCCGTTAAGGACGACCACGGCGACCGCCGCGACGTCCCGCACGTCTATGTACCCTATTTTCCCGTCGCCGAACGGCATGTAATACGATCCCTGCACGGCGGGGAAGGTGATGAAATTCTGCGCGAAAAACGTGCACCGTAGGTGCGTCCAAGCAAGGCCCGACGACTCTATGTGCTTCTACACCCCTCGTAACCAGCGGCCCAGCTGGATTCCCGGCTCGATCTCGGCGCCAATGGCCGACTGGCGGACGACGTGCTTAACCCCCGCCTTTTTTGCCATGTCTATCAGGCGGAAGGCGAGGTCGGGCTGGTTTTGAAGGGTCGGAGGGGACAGGAAATACATTTTGTCCGCTCCTTTTACCGCGTTTTCGACGGATTTGACGTCCGTAAGGTCGAACGGGACGATTTCCACGTTTTTATGCGCGAGTTTCGCGGCTTTGGCGTGGGTGTGAACGGCGGCGCGAACCCGCGCCCCCGTCTCCGCAAGCTGTAGGACGACTTGGGAACCGACCGTTCCCGTCGCGCCGGTGACAAGAATTTTCATAAAAACCTCCCAACGAAAAAGGCGTCGCTTGGATTAGACCCGTGTAAAAGAAGTCGAATCACGCCGCCCGTCCGGGTTTGGTTCCCAACCTTCAAGCCTCGCGACGCTTTTGACCCGCGCCTGCAACTCCGCCCTTATAGCGGGTAGGCCTCCACGTCGCCCGGCTTGCGCAACATCTTATTCACGTCGGAGATGTGCATCTCTTCCTCGTACACCATCTTACGTGCATACTCTTCAAGGAGCACGTTCTTGTCCCTTACGACGGCCAGTAAATCCTCATACGCCTTGAGGGAGGCATTTTCGTGCTCGAGAGACTCCCGCAGGATTGCCTGGATGACGTGCGTTTCGGTTTCCAGCAACGGCCCGATGGCAAGCGAGGGGTGCGCCCCCAGCGTGGTGATCATTTCCCCCGCCAAGTCCGCATGCGCCAGCGATTCCGTCGCCTGCCCGCGCAACCAGCCGATGATGGGTATGCGGCCCATGCCGAACACCATAAACGAGTAGTGCGTGTACCTAACCACGCCCGCAAGTTCAAGTTCGAGTATCTTGTTCAGGAGAGCCACCTCCCTGCCAGGCTTTTTCAGGTCCATCTCATCCTCCTTCCGGCCGTGGGCCGGCCGCTTGCCATGCGGGGTATTTTAACGGACATTTCCAGGCCGCCCGTTTAACGTCCCCTCCTAATAAAATCCTAGACTCCATCGCTAAGGAAGTCAAATCACGCCGCCCGTCATTGTTTAGTCCCCCTTTTTCCCGGCGCGTCGCGCCTGTGCGCGGCGGGCGCGCCCCGCCGACGGGTTCATGGGGACGGGTCTGGCACGCGCGCGTTCAAGGGCGGACGCAAAATTGGGAAACCCGACCCCGACGCTACTTTAGCGTCATCTTGTCCCGGTATTTTTCGGGATTCTGCCGCCACTTCCCGCGGCACGCCTCGGAGCAGAAGAAGACCGTCCTGCCGTCGGTCGTCGCGAACATCCTTTTGACCCCCGGCATTCCGCAGACCGGGTCGAGCATCCGTTCCGCCTCGCCCGCCTCGTACCCCAAAAATATCCGCACCACGTCCGGATCGAACTGCCTGCCGCTGTTCTGAATTAGAATCTCGCGGGCCCGTTCGGGGGGGAGCGCCTTGCGGTAGGCGCGGTCGGAGGTCATCGCGTCATACGCGTCCAGCACCGCGATGACGCGCGACCCCGCGGGTATCGCCGCGCCGACCAGGCCGTCGGGATAACCGCCGCCGTCGTAAGCCTCGTGGTGGTGGCGCACAAGCGTCGCCGCCTTGGCGAACCGCCGGATTGACCCGAGGGAGTCGGCGCCCCAGCCGGGGTGCCTCTTGACGACGGCGAACTCCTCGTCGTCAAGCCTTCCGGGTTTTTGCAAAATCTCGTCCGGCACACCCATCTTCCCGATGTCGTGCAGGGTGGCGGCCACGATCACGTCGTTTATCTCGCGCTTTGAAAGCCCCAGCTCGGCCCCGAAATAACCTATCGCGTTGCGGACGCGCGCGCAGTGCCCCTCCGTGTACGGGTCCTTGAGCTCGATGAGGGACGAAAGGGCCAGGAGCAGGCTCATGTACTCCTCCTCCCGCTCCCGCTGGCGCCGGTAGAGATAAACCGCCGCCGCCCCAAGCGCGACGACCGACAGGAAGAGGGAGGCGTTCAGGAGCCGCATTAGGAGTTCGTGGCTCATGAATCAACTCCCCGTCGAGCGGCGCTTCTTTCCAGGATTGAAATTTCCAACTTCATGTTTTACCGGACGACCTCCGCTTAGTCCCTTCCCCCACGAAGGAAATGCTATGGGGTGCGGTAAAACATGTCAAGTCAAGGTCGGCGTCGGGCCTTGCTTATCGGCTTGATTTTAACGGGAAGGCCGCGCGGGAACTACGCCGGAGGGGCGGGAATTGCGAGGCTAGTTGAGCCGCCAGAGGTAGTAGATGCCGGGCTTGTGGATGGTCGCCTCGTTAGCGAACCAGTCGAAATTGTTGGCAAGTTTTTCGCCGAGCAGTTCCTTGATGAACCCGAACCTCGGCTTTTCCTTCACCAAAAACGGCTTCCCCTTAATTCCGGCGAGTTTTGCGGTGAATTCGACCGCGTCGTCAAAACCGCCGAGCCTGTCAACCAACCCCAGCTCCTTTGCCTGGTGGCCGGAGTATATCCTTCCATCCGCCAGCGTTCTCACCTTTTCCTCGCCCAAGCCGCGCCCTTTGGCGACGGCGGACACGAACTGAGCGTAAACGTCGTCTATCACCCCTTGGAGGACCTTGCGGTCGGCGGCCGTGAACGGCCTCGAGTTCGCTCCGATGTCCTTGAACTCGCCGGACTTGACCACGTTGGCCTCCACGCCCACCTTCTTCATCAGGTCGCGCAGGTCCACGAAGCCCATTATCACGCCTATGGAGCCGGAGCTGTTGACGGCGTATATCTTGCCGCCGGCGAAAGTGGGGGAGACAGTCCTCGATTTTGGTTTGGACGAGACGCTTGTGGTCGACACCGAGCCGCTTAAACGGACGCCGGACGAGCCCGTTCCCGAAGTCGTGTTTGAACCTCCCCCGCCGCAGGAAAATAAGAACGTCGTCAACAAGGCGGAAAGGGAAAGGAGGGCCGTCCGTTTGAATCCACGCATGAAATAAAATTAGTCGCCCCGGCAATCCTTGTCAAGCTTGCCAAAGCCCGTTTTTTTGGGCGACAACCGGCCAAGATTCGACCTTTTTCCTGAAAAAATTCTTCCCTAATTTCAGGAATGATGGTAATAAATACTGACACGACCAATGAAACTAATTGGAGGTGAAAACAAGCCAATCGGTCAAGCTTGACCCCGTTACCACTACTGCCCCCGATATGTTAAAATAAAAATAGTTTAAAGTTGGAAAATAAGAATAATGGCCACAAGATATTCCGAATCTAGAACACTTGTGCGTGGTTTGCGTCGGGTTCCCGGTGAGACTAGGTTGGAATTTAAAAGCAAAGTTTTTCGTCTACGCGGATATTTCAAACAATTTAATACTGATGTTTCGGAAATCTGCCAATGGCTGATGGGGCTTCGCCCAGGAGGCAAGCGAGGAAATAGCGGAACGGATGCCTTCTGGAAGTTCTTTTTGGAGCCGGACACGTTCCTTGCCGGCCAGGAGAAGGAAGAAGGGGACCTACACCGTCGTTTGGTCTTTGATTTCGTTGCGGGCATAATCAAATCACCCTTACTGTCGGAAATTCTCCTTTCAGATGAGCTTTCCGGCGCCATTCAAGCCCTATACTTGCTTGTTCCGACTCCAACTGCCACAAAACTTTTCGAACGACTAAAAACCTTGGATGCCGGACACCGGCAGGTTTTGCTCAAAGCCGCTGCGGAATGGGTAGTTTCCCGTTACCAGCGTGGTTACGAAAACCGTGAGCGCCAAAAGGCCGAATGGGGAAAAGAAAAAGTCGATTGGGAAAACAAACATTTGGAGTTGGGTGCGGAAATTCGTACGGCGTTTACGGACATATTTAAAAAGTTGGGGATAAGGGAAAAAAGGGCGAGGGTTTGTTCTTGGGAACGGCTCAAGGCGAATAAAGACAATTGCGAGTATGCCGGAGTCCGGATTTCCAAAAAGAATCATAACGGATTTTGCCAAAGGTATAGGGATTTCATTAACACTGCTGACAGAAGCAAGAAAAAATTTTTCCCCAAAAATGCAGCCGATTACTTGAAACTACGCGTCCAATATCCAAAAGATTCAAAAAAGGCTTGGGAGAAATTCTTAGGAAATAACCCTAATGGCCGCTGGTTTCCGGATGCATGGGAAACTTATTTGAAAGTTATGAACATCAAAGAAGCCACAATTATAAAAAAGAACAGTGGCTTGCCCCATTGCACCCAATTTGGCGATGATGACGAATGTAGTCATAACAAACACACGGAAAAATGCAAATTGTACCAAGCAGAGTTGGACCAAAGGCCCGACCTGCAACCATTGGAAGGGCTTTACCGTGAGTGGCGTAGGGAGTTCCTTGCCGCGCCGGCAAAACCAACTTTTCAGTACCCTTCTCAAAATGTTCTTCCCATTCCGAAAATATTTGGGAAGGGGTATTTTCGCACTGATTTTGCCAGTTCCAGTCTTGAGCTTCGCCTAGACGAAATGAAGGAGGGGGAATTCATCCATATTGGCATTGTGCCTTGGCCCAAAGGCTACCAACCGCAACCGGAAAAGATGGAAGTCACCAGCGTCCACATAAGTTTTTCCGGTACTAGGGGGCGTGCAGGTTTCCACTTCAATGTGGCGCATGAAAAATCACGATTCGGTGTTTCGCAGGACGCCATTGACGAACTTCGGAGCCGGGCATATCCAAGAAAGGCTCAGGACAGGCAGTTTCTTGAGAATGCACGCAAACTTCTCATTGAATCGTTTGACGGGGAGTTGGAAAAAAATCTTCGAATGTTTGTGGTGGATTTAGGTACCAATAGCGCCGCGGCCGCGTCGTTCGCCGGGAAGGAATTCAAAAAATCCTTTCCATTGAAGGTAGTCAAGATTGAAAAACTATATGACGCAACTCCGGAACCAACAAAGAGCGAAAAAAAGGGGGAGACGGATAAGAATACCGCTCAAAAAGGGACGGGCTTAAGACTTCCCCATGTGGCGAAGCATTTGGAGGTTTGGTTCAAAAAGGCCGCTGAAATTGGGGAGAAAAAGCGGGAGTTGGGCGTTCACGATCTGCGTAGGTTGGCGCTCCACTTGCGCTGGATGATTCGTGATTGGGTGAGACTTAACGCCTCGCAAATAATCATGAAAGCCGAGGAAGAAAAGTCTGACCTAATAGTGTTCGAAAGCCTGAGGGGATTCAGGGCTCCAGGTTACGACAAGCTGGAGGATGAGAAAAAACGACGTCTCGCCTTTTTTTCATATGGTGCCATACGTCGCAAAGTGGTCGAAAAAGCGGTGGAACGAGGCATGCGCGTGGTCACGGTTCCTTATTTTAAGTCCTCACAATTCTGTTCGAAATGCGGCAAGGAGCACCCGGACCTAAAAGAGCTTAAAAAGGATAAGAGGGCGCGTAAATTCAAGTGCCCCTTTTGCAAGACGGAGGTTAATTGCGATGAGAACGCCGCTCGGGTATTGGGAAAAGTATTTTGGGGGGAAATCCAGCTTCCAGATGAGGTGGGCGAAAAGCATTGATATGCGCGATTATCTAGGGGTATAATGTTAGAATTTCCATGCGTAAGTCATTTGGTCTGGAAAAAACTTGGCGGAAGTTCGCTACCAACGGGAGGATCCCGGATCTGCAGGAGATGAAACCCATTTTTTTTACGGATTCATCGCATCAGTAAGAATGATTTTTGAATGCCTGAATGTTTCTAAAGCTGTTTTAATTAATGGCTTTTGAAGATATCGGGGTGTGGGAGGCCGTAAAACGTAGGGCTTCGACACCTAGGATTTGCCCGCACATTTTTTGCTGTGCGGTGTGGGAGGCCGTAAAACGTAGGGCTTCGACACCCGTGCAATGCGCGAGTACAATTTACTGTAGGTGTGGGAGGCCGTAAAACGTAGGGCTTCGACACCCGTTCCTGATGCCGCTAGTGTATTCCATAGGTGTGGGAGGCCGTAAAACGTAGGGCTTCGACACCTTGCCCCGCCGGGCAGTCGCAACTCCCCCCGGTGTGGGAGGCCGTAAAACGTAGGGCTTCGACACCC
>JACQBU010000038.1 GCA_016194375.1 Nitrospinota bacterium | reverse complement strand
TCGCTGATGGCGGGTAGGTAAACAAGGGGATTGATAATTATTGGCTTGGAGTGAATGATGAAGAAAATTGTCATAACAATGTTGTCGGTCCTTCTCGCCCCCATGGTCGTCCGAGCGGGGAACATGCGGCTTACCGCGGACGATGCGGTGGCGTTGGCGATGAAAAACAACAGGCTCGTCCGCATCTCGACCCTCAGGGCCGAATCGGCCTCCGCCCGCCACGATGAGACCGTTTCCGCCCAAATGCCGACCTTGCAACTTCAGGCCGGCTACACCAAGCTCAGCAACATCCCCGCCCTTTCGATGAGCCTGCCCGCCCCTCCCCCGGCCCCTCCCAACACGTGGTTCTCCACTCCGTTGGTCTTAAACATACCGGACACATATGCGCTAAAGGCAAACGTCCAATATCCGCTTTTTACCGGCCACGCTTTGGAGGGGGCGGAGCGGGCGGCGGATTACAATGCCCAGGCTTCGGAACACGACCTCTCAAACGACAAGTCGGGGCTTACCTTCGCGGTAAAGAACGCTTACTGGGGCCTTTACAAAGCCATCAGGGTAAAGGCCGTCTTGGACAAAAACGTGGAGCAAATCGGCCGCCATCTAGATGACGTGAAGGCGATGGTGGAAGCCGGCATACTTCTAAGGGACGAGCAGTTGAAGGCCGAGGTGCGCCTTCTGAACACGCGTTTCTCCCAAAAAGACGCCGAAAACAACGTGAGACTCGCCATGATGACGCTCGACAACATCATAGGCCTGCCCCTCGACGCGGAGATCGAACCAACCTCGAAACTGTTGCCTGAGAACAAGCCGATAAGACCCCTGGCCGATTATATTGGTGACGCCGTCAACCAAAGGCCCGATTTAAAGGCGGCGCTGATGCGGGAATCCGCGTCCGGCGAGGCAGTGCTCGCCGCCAAGGGAGCATACTATCCCCAGGTCGCGCTCTTCGGCGACCTCAACTACCTGAGGCCCAACCCGCGCATTTTTCCGAACGTGGACCAATTTGACAACACCTGGGACGTCGGCTTTGGGATTACGTACAGCCTGTTGGACTGGGGGTTGGTAAAGAATCGTGTGCGCCAGGCGGAGGCCGCGCAGTCGCAGGCGGAATTCGAGACGGAGCAACTCAAGGACAACCTTGCGTTGGACGTCAACCAAAGCTACCTCTTTCTACGGCAGGCGGGCGACAGGATATCCGTGGCAAGGCAGGGTGTGGAGGAGGCCGAGGAAAGCCACAGGATAACCAAGGACAGGTTCGGCGGCGGTTTCGCCACCAACACCGAAGTCTTGGACGCCGAGGTTGCCCTGCTTCAGGCCCAGTTGAACTACACCGTCTCGATAGTCGACTATGAAATAGCGGACGCAAAAATGAGGCAGTCCGTCGGCGAAACCCAGGGGAATTAGGGCGTCCGGAGGCCCCCCCTTTTTGGAAAGGGCTTTATGGGCGACAATCGATCTCGCGTCAACGGAGCGCGCTCGGACTACGCCATAGAAGTGCGGGGCCTGTCCAAGCTTTTCGGCGGATTCACCGCCGTTGATTCCGTCAACTTCAACGTGCCAAGGGGGGAGGTGTTCGGCTTTCTGGGGCCGAACGGCGCCGGTAAATCCACCACGATAAGGATGCTCTGCGGGCTGGTGGAGCCCACGTCCGGCACGGCGCTGGTGGACGGATTCGACGTCGTCGCCGACCCCGAGGCGATAAGGACGCGAATCGGCTACATGTCCCAGAAATTCTCCTTGTACGAAGACCTTACCGTGGAGGAGAACATACGCTTCTTCGGCGGAGTGTACGGTCTTTCCGGCGCGAGGGTCAGGGAACGCCTGAAATGGGTGGTAGGGATGGCGGGGCTCGATGGGAAGGAAACCCGTCTCACGGGCACGCTTTCCGGCGGATGGCGGCAAAGGCTCGCGCTCGGGTGCGCCATAATCCACGAACCGGGCATCGTCTTTTTGGACGAGCCGACCGCGGGCGTGGACCCGGTTTCCCGAAGGAATTTCTGGGACCTCATAGGCGGGCTGTCCGAAAACGGGGTGACCACCATGGTGACGACCCACTATCTGGACGAGGCCGAGTACTGCAACAACATCGTGATGATAAACGACGGCAGGATAATGGCCGAGGGAAGCCCCAAGGAGCTCAAGGAAAGGCACGTCTCCTACGACCTGTACGAACTGCTAGTGGACGACCCGGCCAAGGGCATTGACGTGCTCCGCGCCCAGCCTTGGGCGAAGGAGGTCTCCCTCTTTGGCACGTATCTGCGGGTCGGTTTGGAGGATTCCTTAGGCGCGGAATTGGTCAAAGGAGCGCTCGAGAAAAACGGCGTCGCCATCACGAGGATGGGAAGGGTTTCGCCGTCGCTCGAGGACGTCTTCATCCGGGTGCTCGGAGAGGAGGGCGTCAGATGAGGCTCCGCGAAAACGCGGCGCGGATTAGGCCGGTCATAGTGAAGGAGTTCCGCCAAATCAGGCGGGACAAGGTATCGCTCGCGATACTTCTGCTCATACCCGCATTCCTAATGTTTATGATCGGGTACGCCCTCAACTTCGACGTGAAACACGTCAAGCTGGCCTTTTATGACCTGGACAAAACGTCCGCGTCCCGGGAGTTCCAAAGGACTTTCCTCAACTCGGAGTATTTCGAATCAGCGGGGCCGCTGGGCGCCTACCGGGACATAGACGCGATGCTTGGTTCCGGGGCGGCCCGCGCCGTGATCGTCATACCGCCCGATTTCGCAAAGGACCTCCTCGCCGACAAGAACGTGCCCTTGCAAGTCATAATCGACGGAGCCGACTCAAACACCGGCACCATCGCGCTTGGTTACATAACAAGCGTAATCCAGACGTATTCCTCGAAACTTACGGCGGATTTCTTGGATAAAAACGGGATGTTGCCGTACCAGCCGGTTGAGTTGCGCCCGAACATCTGGTACAACCCGGAGCTTGCAAGCCCCAAATTCCTCGTGCCGGGATTCATAGGCTTCATCCTGATGCTCAGCGCGGTGGTGTCAACGGCGCTTTCGGTGGTGCGGGAAAAGGAACACGGGACGATGGAGCAACTGACCTTGTCCCCCCTCAACACTCTTGAGATAATAATCGGCAAGACCGTGCCGCACCTCGTCAACTCGCTGACGTCCTCGGTGTTCGTCCTCCTGATGGCGCGCTGGCTTTTCGGCGTGCCGATTCGCGGGGAGATAATCTGGCTTTACTCCGGCATAATGTTGTTTCTCCTGGCGGCCTTGGGACAGGGAATGTTGATATCCGTCTTTGCGAACACACAGGAGGTCGCCTTTATGATGTCCGTGTTGTCCTCGATACTGCCCACGTTTCTTCTATCCGGCCTCGTGTTCCCCATCAAAAGCATGCCGCTGGCGCTTCAGGTGCTTTCGAACGTCACGCCGACGAAATTCTTCATCATAATCTTAAGGGACGTGATGCTTAAGGGGCTGGGGCCGTGGGCGTTCTGGCGCGAACTGGTCTACCTCGCGGCCTTCGCCGCCGTCACGCTTGGGTTTAGCGCCGTCAAAATGGCTAGGCAGAGGAATGCCGCATGAGGACGATCTACCATCTTGTTGTAAAGGAGCTGAAACAGCTTTTTCGCGACAAACGGATGAGGTTCCTGACGATAGCCGCGCCGGTCATCCAGTTAATCATGTTGGGATACGCCGCAACCACGGACGTGCGCTCAATACCGCTGGCGATCTACGACGGCGACAGGACCAGCGAAAGCAGGAACCTCATAAACCGGTTCGTCACCTCCGGCTACTTCGAAATAAATGGCTGGGCGGACTCGCAGAACCAGGCCGGCGGTTTTTTGGAGCGCGGAAAGGCGTGGATAGCGCTGGTGGTGCCGCGCGGATTTTCCTCCGACGTGCTCGGGAGAAGGACGGCCAATGTTCAGTTGATGGCCGACGGCACGGACGCAAATTCGGTGAACATCGCCATGGGTTACTCCACGCTAATAATAAACGGCTACTCGCGCCAGCTGGCGGACAAACGCCTCGAGTCCTCGCCCGTAAGGCCGGGCGGAATCACCCCGCAATACCGCGTGTGGTACAACGAGTCGCTCGTAAGCAGGGACTACATGGTGCCGGGCGTAGTGGTTCTCGTCCTTCTGATAACGACCCTGACGCTGACCTCCATGTCCATAGTCAAGGAAAAGGAGGTGGGCACCTTGGAGCAACTTCTCGTCACCCCAATCAGGCCGCACCAGCTTATTCTGGGCAAACTCATCCCCTTTGTACTGGTGGGGATGATAAACGTCACCCTGGTCCTCATCGTCGCAATCTACTGGTTTCGGGTCCCGATGCGCGGCGACATATTTTTAATTTACGGGATAAGCGGCATATTCATCATGACAACGCTGGGCCTGGGGCTTTTCATATCCACCTTGGCAAGGACGCGCCAGCAGGCGCTCATGATCGCCCAGTTTGGCTTCTTCATCCCGTTCATATACCTTTCTGGTTTCACCTTCCCGATATCGAACATGCCAAAGGTCATACAATATTCGACATACGGCATCCCGTTGCGCTACATGCTCGAGGCCGTGAGGGGGATTTTCCTTAAGGGGAACGGCATTGACATTTTGTGGAAGGACGCGGCGGCGCTTTTGGTCATGGGCGTCGGCGTGCTGACGGTCAGCATCCTTCGGTTCAGGAAAAAAATCGGTTAGCGCCGCTCCAGGGGGCCTTGGCCTATTTTCCGCATTTGGGCTTGACGGCGCCATACGCCGGTACTATCTTGAAATTATGGACAAGATGGTTGTCGGCGTCACGGGAATGACGTGCGCCGCGTGCGTCGGCGCAATCGAGAGGTCGGTCAAAAAAGTCCCCGGCGTGGATGCGGTATCGGTAAACCTCGTTACGGAAAAGATGACCGTCGCCGGCCCCGACCTCCGCCCGGGCTTGATTGAAAAGGCGGTTAAGGACGCCGGATACGGTGTTTTGAAATCAAACTCAACCACCATATCCGTTCCTATCCAAGGCATGACTTGCGCGTCGTGCGTCAGCGCCATCGAAAGGTCGGTCGGCAAGGTCGACGGCGTTCAATCGGTGGTGGCGAACCTCGCCGCGGAAAAGGCGGTGGTCACCTTCGACCCGGAGAAGGCGAGGCTTTCGGACATTAAACGCGCCATTATGGACGCGGGGTACACCCCGCTTTCGGTCACGGAGGAGAAGGCCGAAGGGAAGCCCGTGCCGTTCTGGGGCCGGTCTGTCTTCGACGTCGTCGTTTCTTTTGTTTTCCTTGTGCCCTTGGCCTATCTTGCCATGGGCGGCATGGCCGGCCTTCCGGCGCCCGCGATTCTCGACGTCATGGAGCATCCCCTTAATTTCGCCTTAACGCAACTTTTGTTGACCATTCCCATACTTTGGGCCGGTCGGCGTTTTTACTTCTCCGGCATTCCGGCGGCGCGCCACGGCAACGCCAATATGGACACGCTCGTTAGCCTGGGGGCGACGGCGGCCTTTGTTTATTCGCTTTACGGCACGGCGCGCATTTTTTCAGGGGATCACCACTACGCACACAACCTTTATTACGAATCCGCCGGATTCATCATCTCCCTAGTGCTTGTCGGGAAACACCTCGAATCCATTGCAAAGAGGCGCACCTCCTCCGCGATCAAGTCGCTTTTAAGGCTGGCGCCTGAAAAGGCCACGCTGATTTACGACGGCAACACCAGGGAAATCGCCACCGAGGACGTCCACCCCGGCGACCATTTGCTGGTCAAACCGGGCGGAAGGATACCGGTAGACGGCGAGATAATAAGCGGAAGCACCGCCGTGGACGAATCCATGATAACCGGCGAGAGCCTTCCCGTGCCGAAAAGGCCGGGATCGAAGCTGATAGGCGGCTCCTTGAACTGCGAAGGGGCGGTCGAAATGAAGGCGGAACGGGTCGGCGCCGAGACCGTACTTTCCCGTATTGTCCGGCTTGTAGAGGATGCGCAGGGCTCCAAGGCTCCCATTGCCGCCCTTGCCGACCGCGTGTCGGCCGTGTTCGTCCCGTTCGTAATGGCGACGGCCGTGTTGTCCGCCGGGGCGTGGTACCTAGCGGGAAGGCCCTTCGAGTTCGTCCTTACAGTCTTCATCTCCGTTTTGATAATCGCCTGCCCCTGCGCGCTGGGCCTCGCCACCCCGCTGGCCATAATGGTGGCGACCGGCAGGGGCGCCGACGTCGGGATATTGGTGAAAAACGCCGCCGCGCTCGAGACGGCGGGGAAGGTAAACTGCGTGCTTTTCGACAAGACCGGGACGATAACAAAAGGCAGGCCGGTCGTCGACTCCGTCGTCGCGCTGAACGGATTTTCGAAGGAAGCGGTCTTGGAGTTATCCGCCGGAGTGGAGGCGGGGTCCGAACATCCCGTAGCAAAAGCCGTCCTCAACCACGCATCGGCAACGGGGGTCGCGCACAAGGTGGCCGACGGCATAACCTCCGACCCCGGTTTCGGGGTGAGAGGAAAATACGACGGCAGGGAAATAATGCTTGGCAACGCCGAATACATGGAAAAGTACGCGATCAGCCTCGCCGCCGGAGGCCGCGCCGCCGAAAACGTCTCCTCGAAGGGCGGAACCCCCCTTTACCTTTCCGTGGACAAAAAGTTGTCGGGAATCATCGGCGTGTCCGACTCAATTAAGGAAACAAGCACCGAGGCGATAACGGGGCTGAAAAGGATGAGGATTGAAACGGCGATGATAACCGGCGACAGGCGCGAGTCGGCTTTGGCAATGGCTTCCGTTGTGGGCATAGACCGTGTGTTGGCCCAGGTGTTGCCTCAGGACAAGGACAAGGAGGTGCAGGCTCTAATGGGGGAGGGAAAGGTCGTCGCGATGGTTGGCGACGGCATAAACGACGCGCCGGCGCTGGCGCGCGCGGACCTGGGGATAGCCATAGGCACGGGGACCGACGTGGCGATTGAGTCCGCCGACGTCGTACTGATGGGCGGCGACCTCCGCCTGGTTGAAAAAGTCGTCAGGCTTGGGCGGGCCACCCTTGGAAACGTCAAGCAAAACCTTTTTTGGGCCTTTTTCTACAACACGGTTGGAATCCCGGTGGCGGCGGGAGTTCTCACAATCTTCGGCGGGCCGATGTTGCAACCGATGTACGCCGCGGCGGCGATGAGCCTGAGCTCACTCTCGGTGGTTTACAACGCGCTTAGGCTAAGGAAATTTGCCTAGGGGCGGCGGCCGCGGCAGGAAGCTCTGGTCATGGATTATATAGGAGGGACGAATGTGAGGAAGACGATAGTGGTCGAGGGAATGTCCTGCAACCACTGCAAAATGCGCGTCACGAAGGCTCTTGCCTCAATCGCGGGGGTGACGGTCGCCGAGGTTGATTTGGCCGGGAAAAAGGGGACGGTGGAATCCGCCTCCGAGATTCCCGACGAAGTTCTAAAAAATGCGGTGATGGACGCCGGATACGTCCCGGGGGCGATAACAAAGGGTTAAAAGGTTCCGCTTACCCCGAGGGATATGACTGGCGCGCCTTTGTATCCCAACGGCACGCCATAATCAATCCTCACCAGGCTTATTCCGGGCGCCTTGAGGATTCCGAACCTCAAACCCGCCCCAACGTCCGAGTAGAGTCCGTGGAACGTGTCTCCGGTGAAGTTATTCCACGCGTCGCCCGAATCAAGAAACAGCACGAATCCCGGCTCTATGATTCCAAATAACATGGACTGGTATGTGTATATCCTGTCCTCCAAATTTATGAGGATTAGGTTGCGCCCGACGAATTGGTTGACCGGGTACCCCCTCAGGCCGGTCGTTGCCCCCAGATAGAACCTGTTTGAGTCGCTGTCCAAATACGAGGCGTGAAAGTTGAAAAACAACGTGTGCAGAAGAAAACGCCTGAAGAAATACTGGGCCTGAAGGTCGGCCAGCTGTTTGTTGAAATTGTCGTCGTTCACCGCGAGACTCAAGGCTCCGTAAAGGTAGTCTCGCTCGAACAGCCTCGTCCATTTGGTAGCCTGAAAGGAGAGCGAGGTCTCGGTGGTGGTTGAACCAAGCGTCTCGAGTGCTTGTCCGACAAGGTAGGTGTACTGCGCTCCCAACGGTATGTCCTCCGTCTGCCGAACGCTCTGGATGTAGGAATCCTTGGCGAAATTGCGCGGTTCCTCCAGCGCCGCCAGGGTCAGTTCTATCTTGTTGTCCCGAGTGGCCGTCGAGGGTACCGTAGGATAAAGGACATTCTGCTCCCCTATTGAAAGTGCAACGGACGGGCGCAATATCTCGTCGTAAAAAAAATACGCCAACCCGTAGAAGGCCACCAGCCTGTAGGAGTTATAGTTCAGCGTGGGTTCGAAATGGGCCTTCGAACTATAGGATATTCCGTGTGAGCTTTCGGTCTCAAGCGAGTAAAACGGCCGTTGAAAGGACACGGATTTGTCTATCTCCATAGGGGTCTGAAGGTATGAAAGGCCTAGCGCGTAACGGGTCCCCGCCAAGTTGGGGTCGGAGAACGCGGCCGAGTTGGACGCGCCGGTGTTGTCGTGACGGTAGCTATAGGAGAGCGTTTGGCCCAGTCCCGCAAGGTTTTTTTCGCCAACGTCCAGACCAACTACGCCGTTCTGGTTCGTGCCTCCCACGGTGCCGCCGATGATAAGGGTCCAATGGTCCTTCGTCTTGACGGTTACGTCCACGGTCTTAGTCACCGGGTTCGGCTTCGTTACGATTTGGACCTCGGTTAAATAGGTGCGAAGTCGGATGTTGCGCTCGGTTTCCTCGATTAGCTCCTTGTCATAAGGGTCGCCTTCCTTGAAAAGAAGCTCGTTTCGTATCGTGCCTTCCATGGTGACGACGTGTAATATGTCGCCGACCCGCCCGATGAGGGTGTCTTCATCAGGATTCGAGAGGTCGAAAACGTTGGCGGGAAGAATCGTTATCGTCCCGATTGAGTACGAACCATCGACCGCGGTTATTACGTTTGCGTCTTTTGTGGCGGGCGCGGTTATATCCGGGCGGGGCTCGTTTCCCCCCTCAGGGGCGGCGTCGGCGGAATATGCCGCGGAGCGAAAAACCGAGGACAATAAAAAGAAAAGCAGGACTGCAGGAAGCGCCGCCTTATTCCTGCGGCCAACCGCGCTAAATTCGGCGGATAAGGCCGGAGTCACCGGGGTGGAAAGAGGCGTGAGCCAACCGAGACTGCGGCCCCTTTAACGATCACTTTTTCTCCACAATCCTTGCCGCGACGTCGATACGCGCCTGCGCGCGCTCTTTTTTCAAACCGATTTTAATCAGGTCTTCGTTCCCCTCTTCCATGCCGGCGGTTTCCTGCGAAACCGAGCGCCCGTATTCAAGTTCTTCGTCCAACTGTCGATGAGAAAGCGACGAAAGACCTTCGTTCTCCCATTTATCGCGCTCCTTCAGCGCCCTCTCCGCGTCAATCTCCTCCGCCTTTTCCGCGTTCTCGACCAGGATTGAAACGGATGATTCGTCCACGTAGGCGTAACCCCAGCTGACTGCGTAATAGGATATCAAGCCGCCCGAGTCAACGGCAACCTCGCCCGGCCGAAGCAATAAGACTAGGTCCGCGTGCCCAGGAAGAACTCCGAACTCCCCCTTGAAGCCGGGGGCGGAAACGTAGTCCACGTCTTCGTCGACCACCTTCTTCTCCGGCGTCATGATTTCCAGATGGAGCTTTTTGTCGTTCATTAGGAGCCCTTCTTCAACTGCTCCGCCTTTTGCATGGCGCCTTCGAGGTTGCCGACCATGTAAAACGCCTGTTCCGGCAGGTGGTCAACCTCGCCGTTAACAAGCGCCTTGAACCCCTCGACGGTCTCCTTGACGGGGACGTAAATTCCCGGCGATCCGGTGAACGCCTCGGCGACGAAAAACGGTTGCGACAGAAACCGCTGGATTTTCCTGGCGCGCGCCACCGTTATCTTGTCCTCCTCGGAGAGTTCCTCCATTCCCAAAATCGCTATGATGTCCTGAAGCTCCTTGTAGCGCTGTAGTATCACCTGTGTTCTTCGCGCCACCGAGTAGTGATCCTCCCCTACCACCTGCGGGTCGAGGATGCGGGAGGTGGAGTCCAGCGGGTCGACGGCTGGATAAATGCCGAGCTCCGATATTTTCCTGCTCAAGACCGTCGTCGCGTCAAGGTGCGAGAACGTCGTGGCCGGCGCGGGGTCGGTGAGGTCGTCCGCCGGGACGTAAACCGCCTGAACCGACGTGATGGAGCCCTTCTTGGTCGAGGTTATCCTCTCCTGCAGAACGCCCATTTCGGTGGCGAGCGTCGGCTGGTAGCCTACTGCCGAGGGCATGCGCCCCAAAAGGGCGGACACCTCAGAACCGGCCTGGGTGAATCGGAAGATGTTATCCATGAACAAAAGAACGTCCTGCCCCTCGACGTCGCGGAAATACTCCGCCACGGTGAGGCCCGTGAGCGCGACGCGGGCGCGCGCACCGGGCGGCTCCGTCATCTGGCCGAAAATAAGGCTGGTCTTTTCTATGACTCCGGATTCCGCCATCTCGTTGTAAAGGTCGTTTCCTTCGCGCGTCCTTTCGCCGACGCCGGCGAACACCGAGTAGCCGCCGTGCTGGGTGGCTATGTTGTGTATCAACTCCTGTATAAGAACCGTTTTTCCCACGCCCGCGCCGCCGAAAAGTCCGGTTTTCCCCCCCTTAAGGTACGGTTCAAGCAGGTCCAACACCTTTATGCCGGTCTCCAGCATTTCAGGGTGGGTGACCTGATCCTCGAAACTCGGGGCCAGACGGTGTATGGGGTCGAACCTGTCCGCCTTTACCGGCCCTTTGCCGTCAACAGGTTCGCCGACCACGTTCATTATCCGTCCGAGCGAACCTTTTCCGACCGGGGCCGATATCGGCCGTCCGGTGTCCCTCGCCGTCATTCCGCGCACCAGACCGTCGGTGGGATGCATGGATATGGCGCGCACGCTGTTCTCTCCGAGGTGAGAGGCGACCTCGAGGACAATCCTGTGTCCGTCGGCCGTTTTTAATTCGAGCGCGTTTAGGATGGCCGGAAGTTTTCCTCGTGGAAAATCCAAGTCCAAAACCGGCCCTATGATCTGGGTTACGCTGCCCTCTGTGCCACTTGTCGTCGTCATACTTAATAAACCTCCGTTTAACTTCTTTTAGTCATCCCTTGAGGGCGTCGGCCCCGGAGACGATTTCTATCAGCTCCTTGGTTATGGCGCTCTGCCTTGCTCGGTTGTAGGCAAGCGTCAGCCTTGCCATCATGTCGCCCGCGTTTCGCGTGGCGCTGTCCATCGCCACCATGCGCGAGCCGTTTTCACCGGCCCAGGACTCAAGCAACCCCTGGTGGACCTGGAACTTCACGTATTGGTCCACGATCGCGGGCAAAACCTCCTCGGCGGACGGCTCGTACAAAAGCTCCTTGGCCAGGTTGTTCCCGGAGGGCTCGTAAACCTCCTCCGACGCCAGGGGCAACAAAGGCTCCAATATGACGTCCTGCACCATCACGGTCCTGAACCTGTTGTACAGAATGTAAACCTTGTCAACCGAGCCCTGCGCGAACATATTCATGACTTCCTTGGCTATGCCGGAGGAGAATTCGTAATTAACCGTGCTGGAAAAGTCCAGCCAGCATTTTTCCAGCTTCACGTCCCTTCTGCGGAAAAAGTCGCGTCCCTTCTTCCCGACCGACGAGACGTGGAATTTCACGCCGTGGTTCTCCTGGATAAACTTCATGGCGGCCTTGAACAGGTTGCTGTTGAAGGCTCCGCACAACCCCTTGTCGGACGAGAAAACGAGGATGAGGGCGGTTTTCACCACCCGCTTCTCGAAGAGCGGGTGTGGCGTCTTCTCCGCCCCGGCATAATCGTACATGAGCCGGGTCATCAGGTCCTTTATCTTGTGGGCGTAATGCCGCGACCCGAGCACGGTGTCCTGCGCCCTGCGAAGCTTGGCGGCGGCGACCATCTTCATGGCCCTTGTTATCTGCCGCGTGTTCTTCACCGACGTGATGCGGCGTTTTATGTCCCTGCCTGAGGCCATTAGGATTTGCCCTTAAATTGCTCGTATGCCGCGGCGATCGACTGTTTAACGTCGTCATCAAGCGTTTTTTTCTCCCTTATCGTGGAGAAAATGCCCGGGTGCTTGGCTTCTATGTAGGCAAGAAACGCGGACTCGAACTCCCTAACCTTTTCCACCGGTATCTGGTCGCACATTCCGGACGAGCCCAGGTATATCGACACGACCTGCTTCTCGACCGGCAGAGGCTGGTACTGGCCCTGCTTGAGCAGTTCCACCATGCGGGCCCCGCGGTTTAGCTGTGCCATGGTGGCGGCGTCCAGGTCGGAGCCGAACATCGTGAACGCCGCAAGGTCGCGGTATTGCGCCAGGCTGATGCGAAGCGTGCCGGCAACCTGTTTCATGGCCTTTATCTGCGCCGCGCCGCCGACTCGGGAGACCGAGAGGCCGACGTTTATTGCGGGCCTCACGCCGGAATAGAAGAGGTCGGCCTCCAAATATATCTGTCCGTCCGTTATCGAGATGACGTTCGTGGGGATGTACGCCGAGACGTCGCCCGCCTGCGTCTCGATAATCGGCAGGGCGGTGAGGGAGCCGGCGCCAAGCTCGTCGTTGAGCTTTGCGGCGCGTTCAAGGAGCCTCGAGTGCAGGTAAAAGACGTCGCCCGGATACGCCTCGCGGCCCGGCGGGCGGCGAAGCAGGAGCGACAGCTGTCTGTAGGCCGCGGCTTGTTTGGACAAGTCGTCGTAAACCACCAGCGCGTGTTGTTTGTTGTCCCTGAAGTATTCGCCTATGGCGCATCCGCAGTACGGGGCCAGGTACAGCAACGGGGCAGGTTCAGAGGCCGTGGCCGCCACTATGGTGGTGTACTCCAGCGCACCCGCCTCCTCGAGGCGCTTGTACACCTGCGCCACCGTGGAGCGTTTCTGGCCGATTGCGACGTAAATGCACTTCACCCCGAGCCCCTTTTGGTTGATTATCGCGTCAATGGCCACGGCGGTCTTTCCAGTCTGGCGATCGCCGATGATGAGCTCGCGCTGGCCCCTGCCGATTGGAACCATCGAGTCGATGGCCTTGAGGCCGGTCTGAAGCGGCTCGTGCACGGATTTGCGGGCTATGACGCCGGGGGCAATCCTTTCGATCGGGCCGGTGAGGTTGGTTTTTATGGGGCCCTTGCCGTCAATCGGCTTGCCGAGCGCGTCCACCACGCGGCCCACCATCGCCTCGCCGACCGGCACCTCGGCCACCCTGCCGGTGCGCCTTACCTCGTCCCCCTCTTTAATGGCTGTGTCCTCGCCAAGAAGAACGGCTCCGACGGTGTCCCTTTCGAGGTTGAGGGCAATTCCCATGACGCCGCCGGGGAACTCCAAGAGCTCGCCCGCCATGGCGTTCTCCAGCCCGTAGATGCGCGCGATGCCGTCGCCGACGGACGTGATTGAACCGGTCTCCTTTTGCTCGACGCCCTTCTCGAAGCCCTCGATCTCTTTTCTGATTAACTCGCTAATTTCCTCAGACCGAATAGCCACGCCTCATACCTCCGCTTTAATTCTCATTTTGGCCAATTGGTTCCTCACGCTCCCGTCGAAAACGGCGCCGCCAATGCGCGCGACCACCCCCCCTATGAGCGACCTGTCAACTCCCACGTCCAGCACCGCCTTTTTTCCGGTTATGGACGAAAACAGCTTCTCCAAATCCTTCTTCTCCGAATCCGTCAACGCGTACGCGGAGGTTACGGACACCTTTTGACGGCCGAGCTTTTCGTCCAACAAGGCCGAATACGCCTCCGCGATGTCCGCCGAAAGCCCTATCCTACCCCGCCTTAAAAAGCAGTCCAACGCCTTTGCGGTTTTCGCCGAATATGAGAGTTTTGCCGACAATTTCTCCATTATCTTCCTTTTCGTCGCCGCCGGAATGCCCGGATGCGCCAGGGCCTTCCTAAGCTCCGCACTCTCCGAATAAGTTGCCGCGAATGCTTGAAGCTCGCTCCCGACCCGCTCCATCATGCCGGCATCGGAGATGGATTCAATAGTGGCCACGGCGTAGCGTTGGGCGGCTTTCTTGTCCCTCATCGGGCGCCTCCGCTCATGTTAACGCCATTTATGTAATCCTTAACCGAGTTTCGCTGGTCGTTCTCGTTGAAATTCCTGCTCAAGATTTCCGCGGCTAGACCTGTGGAGAGCTCGACGGCCTCCTTACGAAGCCGGTTCTGGGCCTTCAATGCCTCGCTGTCAATCTCTAACTTGGCCTTTTCGATTATCCCGGCGGCGACGGCGGTGGCCTCCTTGATTATTTTCGCCTTTATCTGCTCCCCCTCGTCCACGGCGTCCTTTTTTATCTTTGCGGATTGAACCTCGAACTCCCTCATTTTTTCCTCAAGCTCGGCCAGCCTTGACTCGGCCTCCCGCCGGGCGTTTTCGGTTTGTTCCATGGTCGCCGCAATCTCCTCCGTCCTTGTTTTTAGAAGGGGAAGGAGGAATCGGTAAACAACCCATACCGCACCGGACAACAGAACCAAGAAGTTAAGAATAAAGGCCCCGTCGCGTCTCATTTCGAATTTTTCGCCGTGCTGAATCCCCTCTTCCGCTCCGGCCAAACACGGGGCGGCGACAACCAACATAACAAGCAGATAGGCGACCGTCGTTACGTTTTTACTTTTAATCGCGCCTTTCAAACCGTCCTCCCCGCCAGGATTGACGCCATCTTATGCGAAAGCTTTTGCGCTTCCGACCTCAGTTCGGTTCTGACCTTGGCGACAAGCCTTTCCATGTCGGCCAGCCCGGACTCCAAGGTTTTATGGTATTTGTCGCGGGCTTCACTAACAATCCTGTCCTGCTCCGCCATTCCGCGTTGCCGGGAGGCGGCCATAACGGCGAAGTTTTCCTTCTTCAAATCGGAGGTTTTGGAATTGTATTCGGCAAATATTTTTTCCGCCCGCTCATTAAGGTTTTGGGCGTCCTTCCTAACCGTGGCCAACGTTTTGTTCCTTTGTTCCACCATCTTCAGAACGGGCTTGAAAAGGAACTGGCTGAGAAAAAACAGAAGGACCAGAAAATTGACAAGCTGAATCAGAAACGAACTGTTCAATTCCAGCATTTATACCTTCCCCAACAAACTGAGATCGCCTTTTCCTCAATACAAACGGAAACTTAGTCGCCCAAAGTCCGTTATGCTACCAGAAATTCACCCGCGACAAAACGGTTTTTTTATACCCCGAGAAAACCGAAACGGATTCGGCATGCCCGTTTGCCGGGCCGGAAAGGCGGCATAAAGACGCGGCAAGAATTTGTAAACCCGCTTCGTCCGCATCGAGGGGGTTTTAGGCAAAATCCGACGCCTTTAAAAAGGGGGTGACGACGACGAGGCGCGTCCCCCGAAACGGCTGAAGCCGGAAAACACCGTGAAAACCCGGGGAAGACACGTAAGAAAAGATGGAGAATTATCCGGGAAATTAAGGTATGTTTGCAGAAGATTATGTTGCCGTTCCGCAAACCGTTCATCGTGGCCGCCCTCCTTTTCGGCATGGTTTGCGGCGGTCTGGCCGGCTACTTGGTCGCAAGGTTTTCCGGCCTGCCGGACGTCAGAAAGCTCGAGGAATACGCCCCGCCGGTTTCCACGAAAGTGTACTCGGCCGACGGAAGGCTGATAGGGGAATTCTTTCAGGAAAAGAGGGAGTTGTTGAACTACGACCAAATACCCAAGTACGCCGTAAAGGCGGTGATCGCCGTGGAGGACAGCCGGTTTTACCGGCACAGGGGGGTGCGGGCCTTGAGTCTACTGCGCGCTTTGGCGGCGGACATCCGGGCCAGAAGGATAGTACAGGGGGGAAGCACCATAACCCAGCAGTTGGCAAAAACCCTTTTTCTGACGTCGGAAAAAACGCTTTCGAGAAAAATTCGCGAAATGGCCCTGGCGCTCCTTCTGGAGCTCAAATACACGAAGCAGGAACTGCTCACGATGTACTTCAACCAAATCTACTTCGGCTCCGGAGCCTACGGGATTGAGTCCGCGGCCAGGGTCTATTTCGGCAAAGGCGCAAAGGACCTGACGCTGGCCGAATGCGCCCTCATGGGCGCCATCCCACGCGCCCCGTCGCTCTATTCGCCCATAAACAACATGGCCAAGGCCCGCGAAAGGCGCGCCTTCGTCCTGGCGCGCATGAGGGCGGAGGGGTACATCACCTCCGAGGAAAGGGCCAAGGCGGACGTGGAGCCGATAACGCTCGCGCCAACCAGGCGGACGGAACAGGCGGCTTGGTTCCTCGAGATGGTCCGGCAGTGGCTGGAACAACAATACGGTTCGACCGGAATCTACCGGCTCGGGCTGGAGGTTCGCACCACGCTGGATTACGAGATGCAACTCGCCGCCCAAAGGGCCGTCGAATCCGGAGTCAGGGAATTGGAGGCGCGCATAAAAAAACGGAGGGGCAACCCGGAGGGGTTACAGTTGCAGGCGGCATTGGTGGCCGTCGAACCCGCGACGGGGGACATAAAGGCGCTGGTCGGCGGGACGGATTTCAAACAAAGCCAGTTCAACCGCGCCGTCCAAGCCAAGCGCCAGCCCGGCTCCGCCTTCAAGCCGATTCTCTACCTGGCCGCGCTTGAGACCGGGTACACTCCGGCGACCAGGCTCATTGACTCCCCGATAGAGGTGGACGACCCCGCATTCCCGGGCGGGTGGAAGCCGGTCAACTACCAAAGACGGTTTTTCGGGCCCGTCAGCCTCAGGCACGCCCTCGCGGACTCGCTCAACGTCGCCAGCGTGAAGCTTTTTCTCGATGTGGGGTCAAGGCGAGTCATAGACTCGGCCCGCAGGCTTGGGATCACAAGCGACCTTCACCCCTTCCCTTCCCTGGTGTTGGGCGGATCGGAGGTCACCCTGCTGGAGCTTACCTCGGCCTATTCGGCCTTTCCAAACCGCGGAATGCTGGCCAGACCAGCCTTTATACGCACCGTTAGGGCAAGGGACGGAACGGTGGATGAAAACAGGCCGTCATTGACGGAGGCCGCCACGACGCAGAACGCTTTCCTAATGACAAGCCTGTTAAGAAGCGTGGTTGAAGTCGGAACCGGAAAGATCGCGCAAAAAGTCGGCAAACCCGTCGCGGCAAAGACGGGCACCACCGACGACTACTCGGACGCGTGGTTCGTCGGCTTCTCCCCGAGGCTGGCGACCGGGGTTTGGGTGGGGTACGACGTGAAGAAATCGCTCGGCGAAGGGGAGACCGGCGCGAAGGCGGCGGGACCGATATGGACCGGGTTCATGACCGATGCGCTTGGCGCAAGCGAAGCCGCCGAATTCGAGAAGCCCGACGGAATCTCCGAAATCGAGATAGACTCCGGCACCGGGCTTCTTCCCGACCCTAAATGCGGGGTTGCGGCGGCCGAATATTTCCGGGACGGAACGGCGCCGACAAGGTCGTGCAAAACGATGCTCGATTCGCGCCGATAACCGCCGCGCAACCCCGGCGCGATTCGCGGGCGAGGGCCAATCAAACGCTTTTAAAGCGGGGGGGACTTATGCAATCATAATCCCATGGTTAAAAAGGACTCCTCGACGATAAGCGGAATGTTTTCGGCAATCGCGCCCAAATACGACCTGCTTAACCGTCTCCTAAGCGCCGGCATGGACAAAAGGTGGCGCAAAACGGCCGTGGGGAAACTCCGCGCCGATGCCGATGATGGAGGGCTTTTTCTCGACGTGGCGACAGGAACGTGCGATGTCGCGCTCGAACTTAAAAGGCAATTCCCAGGCGCAAAAATAATAGGAATCGACTTCGCGCACGAGATGCTGGCGGTTGGAAAAAAAAAGACGGCGGGCCGCGGCATTCACCTCGGCCGCGGGGACGCTCTCTCCCTGCCCTTTAAGGACGGAATTTTTGACGGGGCGACCTGCGCCTATGGCGTCAGGAACTTTTCCTCCCTCGGCGACGGACTCAAAGAAATGATGAGAATTCTCAAACCGGGCGGCGCGGTCTCCATCCTGGAGTTCACCACTCCGTCAAACGCGGTCATAAGGGCCCTTTACCTGTTCTATTTCGGCAAAATACTGCCGCTAGTCGGGAGGCTCGTTTCGGGCCATCCCGAGGCGTACGCCTACCTGCCAAAGTCCGTGCTGGACTTTCCCGACAGGCGCAGACTTGCAGAAATATTCAAGGAGTGCGGATTCACCAACGTCGCGGTAAAACCCCTCTCGTTCGGCATTACCGACCTGATAACCGCCCGAAAACCGGGTTGATGAGCGTTATGAAAAAGGCGTGGTTCCTGCTCGCGCTTGCGTTGGCGGCATTGTCGTGCAAACCTCTGCCAATTCCGGCCGTCCCGGCGTCCCGTTCTGCCGGGGCCGGAGACCGAGACGACCTCGCCGACGCACGCGCGGTAAACGGCGACTTCGTCCGCATGGCCAGGTACGCGATGCCGGCGGTGGTGCATTTATACGCGTTAAGGGAGAACGCGAACCCCTCCCCGACCCTAATCGCCCTATTGCGCTCAAGGACGCCGCTCCTAAAGGCGGTTGAGGCGTGGGTGCGCGGGTTTTCTATGACTTCATACGCGACCGTGGGCACCGGCTCCGGCTTCCTTATAAGCAAGCGGGGTTACATCCTGACCAACAATCATGTCGTGGCCGAGGGCGACAGGATAATCGTCAAGTTAAACGGCCCCGACGAGGTCGGCGAGGAGGCCGAAAAACTCGGGACGGACCCGCTGAGCGACGTGGCGCTGATAAAGATAAGGGGCGATTACCGCTACGAAACGCTAAGGCTCGGCGATTCCGACTCCGCGGACGTCGGGGAATGGGTCGCCGCCATCGGCAACCCGTTCGACTTCGGGGAATCGTTCACGCTCGGCGTCGTAAGCGGGCTTGGGCGCGACGACCTTGGGATGCTGGAGCTCGAGGACTACATCCAGACCGACGCCTCGATAAACCCCGGCAACAGCGGAGGCCCGCTCGTAAACATAAAGGGCGAGGTCATCGGGATTAACGCGGTAATTTACAACCGCGCGGTCAACATCGGTTTCGCCGTTCCGATAAACATAGCGAAGAACATCCTGACCAAATTGATAAACGGCGAGAGGATAGACCGCGGAATGATGGGGGTGTCGCTTTCCGACCTTACGCCGGAGCTTTCAGCCCGGCTTCGGATTCCTGGCGAAAGCGGGGCGCTGGTCGTGACGGTGCGCGACGGCTCCCCCGCGCGGGTGGCCGGGATACGCCCGGGCGACGTCATAACGGCCTTCAACGGCAAAAAGGTTGCAAATTACCACGAGGTCAAGAAGGCGTCCGTCTCGCTTCTCGCCGGCACCATGGTCAGGGTCGGCCTCGTAAGGGACGGAAAAAGGATGACCGTTAACGTCAGGCTCACAAGGTTCGAACGGCGCGCATGAAGCACGGGGAACTCGCGACGACCGTAAAAACCCTTCGCAACGAAATTGAACGGGCCCACCTTGCCGGGGCGGGCGGTTTTGAGGTTTGCCACAAATGGGCCGACACCGTTGACGGCCTGATTTTCGGACTGTTCAACGAGCTGGCCGGCGGGCTGGACGGATTGCCGTTCGCGCTTGCGGCGGTAGGCGGATACGGAAGAAGGGAGCTAAACCCCTATTCGGACGTCGACCTGCTTTTTTTGTACGAAAAAAACGTTTCCAAGGCGGGAGGCGACCTGCCCGGCCGCGCGATACCCGCGCTTTGGGACATAGGGTTCAAGGTCGGCCATTCCACGAGGACCATCGACGACTGCATGAAGATAGGCCAAAGCGACCTGACGAGCAAGACAGCGATGATGGAGGCGCGATTTCTTCTCGGAAACAGGGAAACCTACACGCTGTTTGAGCGCAGATTCAGGAAAACCGTCGTGTCAAAACAAGTGGAACGGTTTCTGCGGGAAAAATGGGCGGAGACGGAGGCAAGGCACGGGACCTTCAGCAACTCCTGCTTTTTGACCGAGCCGGACATAAAAGAATCGCCCGGCGGGCTGAGGGACTACCATCTCGCCGTCTGGACCGCCTCGGCCCGCTACGAGGTCAGGGGCATCCGAGAGATGTTCGACAGGGGTCTGCTTGACGCCGAGGAGGCGGGGGCGGCGGAGGCCTCCGTTGATTTTTTGCTGAGGGTGCGAAGCGACGTCCACTTCGTGGCCAAAACCGCCCACAACCAGCTTGACTACGGGATACAAAAGACCGTCGCACAAAGGCTCGGCTATGACGGCACGGGGGACAAACCTGTGGTGGACATGATGAGGACTTATTACAGGAGCGCGGAGACGGTCTTCCGCCTTTGCCAGTCAATCCACGACCAGGCGAGACGATACCGCACGAAAACCCAGATGTTCAGCCTCAGGCTCCGCCCGCGGGAGATAGGCCCGTCAATCTTCGCCGGCGACGACGAGATATTCATGAAGGGGGTCGCGGCCGAAGAGCTGGCAAGGGACCCGAAAAGGATTTTTCTCCTGCTTCGCCTAATCGTCGAAAGGGCGGGCCTCCCCTCGAACGGACTGGTAAAGACGCTGGAGAAGGTCGGGGCCATATGGAAAAGGGAACGACCCGCCTTCCCCGTCTTGGGGGAGGGTTTGCGGTCCGTGCTGTCGCTGGACGACCCGCTGAGGGCGCTTCGCCTCATGCGCGACTGCAAGCTCATGACAACCGCCATCCCCGAGTTTCGCGCGATAAGATACCTGACTCCGTTCGACACGTACCACAAGTTCACCGTTGGGGAGCACACTCTCCGGGCCATAGGCGAATTCGACAACCTAAAGCTGAACGAGAGGCCGGAGTGCGACGTTCTAGGCGCGCTTTACGAGGGCGAAAAACGCAGAGACCTCGTTCGGCTGGCCCTTCTCCTCCACGACATAGGCAAGGGGGACGCCGGGTGCGAAGACCACGCCACGCTCGATCCGGCGATAATGGAGAGGCTCGGCTACCCGCCGGAGGACGCGGCGGTGGTCGCAAAACTCGTGAAACTGCATCTGAACATGAACAACGTGGCCCAAAGGCGCGACATCAGGGACGCCAACACCATCGTCGAGTTTTGCGAGCTAGTCGGAGACCTAGACGCCCTGCGGCGGCTCTATATGCTCACCTACGCGGACACGTCGTCAGTCGGCCCCGCAGTGTGGACTTCCTGGAAGGGGACCCTTTTAAGGGAGCTTTTCCTGACCGGCGCGGCCTACTTCGAGGGGATGGACCCGGTCCAGTGGCTCGCCAAGGGGCGCTTCGTGCCCGGCGACAAGATGACGCCGCAACTCGGCCGCTTCATCAGGGGCATGCCGGAAAAATATTTTTTCCTCCGCACGCCGGAACAGGTTGAGGCGGACGGCGCGTTCTTCGAGAAATTCCTGGGTTCCGACGCGCCCGCGCACCTCAGATACGTCCATGACGAGGCGGCCGGGGCGGGCGAGCTCACCCTGGCGTCGAGGAACAGGGTCGGGCTTTTGTACAACGTGGTCGGGGTCTTTTCGTCCAAAAACGTGGACATACACGAGGCCCAGATATTCACCCACAAGGAGGATGTGGCGTTCGACGTCTTCCGCGTGACCGGACCGAACGGAGTCCCGATAAACGACGCCGTGTTTTGGGAAAGGGTCTCGGCGGAAATCTGCCGCGTATTGTCCGGCGAGAGGTCCGTGGACGAGCTGATGCGGAGCAGAAAAAAGCTCATCTCCGTCCAGCCGAACGCGCCCCAGGTCGACGCGCTCGTGAAGACGCTCAACGACGTCTCGTACGACCACACGGTGATAGAGACGACCTCGAAGGACCGCATAGGCCTCCTTTACGACATAACGCGCGCGATAAGCGGGATGAGCGCGGACATTGTCTCGGCGCGCATTTCGGTGGAGGGACTCAAGGCGGTCAACACTTTTTACGTGCGGGGGCCCGATGGCGGGAAGATAACGGACCCTGACAGGCTGGAGGAAATGAAATCAGAGGTCGGCAGGGCGCTTTTACACGTCGTGTGACGACGGAGGCGTCAGGTAAGAAGCGAGTCAATCCGCCCCATGCGCTCCTTCTCGTAATTTATCACCAGCTTTTCGTATTGTTCGTCCATGAGCGGGCTGGACACGACAAAATCCGCCGTTGACCTGTCGCACGCCAGCACCACGTTGTAGACCGTGGCTATCCTTTGGAGCGCGTGGATGTCCGGTTCGTGCGGGTGCGACTGCAGTGGATCCCAAAGGAAAATCACGATGTCTATCTTGTGCTCCGATATCATCGCCCCTATCTGCTGGTCCCCGCCAAGCGGGCCGCTCTTGAACTTGTGTATCTTAAGCCCCAGCTCGCGCTCCAAAATGGTCCCCGTCGTCCCCGTCGCGTACAGCTCCCGCACCTCCAGCAGGTCCTTGTTGTAACGCGCCCAGTCCAGCATGTCCTTCTTTCTGGAGTCGTGGGCGACCAAGGCTATCCTTTTTTTCTTGGGAAACTGAACCTTTAAAACCGGCTCGTAGTGCATGACCCCCTCCTCACAAAATTTCCGCCTATGGCTACCGTTTATTCCCGTCGTCAATCATGTCCAACATCGTCGGTAGGGCCTCCAGCTGTCCCACCGGCATTAGATGCACCCCGTCAACCTTGTCCCTGATGGAGTTGACGAGCTCGGCCGCCATTTTTAGCCCCTCCTTCTCGGGGTCCGCCGCCGTGGTTATCCTGCGAGCAACCCCCTCGGGTATGGGGGTCGTCAGCACGTTGTTGTTCAGAAATTCTATCATCCTCTCGGACTTCAACGGGGTGACGCCGACCAAGAATTTGGCGCTCAGGTTCCTTACCCGTCCGAGAAACTGGTCCACCGAGGCCTTGTCGAAGAACGGTTGCGTCTGAAAGAATTGCGCGCCGGAGTCTATCTTTCTCTCCGCCTTCAGTAATTCCAGGTCCATGGGGTCGTAGAACGGGTTAAAGACCGCGCCTATGAAGAACTCGCCATGGTCCTTTATCGGCTTGCCGTTTAGGGCCACGCCCCGGGAGAGCTGGCGTGCGGCTCCGATAAGCTGTGAGGCGTCCAGGTCAAACACCGGCTTCGCCTGCGGGTTGTCCCCGAGCGTCGGGTAATCCCCGGTCATCACGCATATGTTGCTTATCCCAAGCGCCCAGGCGCCGAGCAGGTCGGACTGCAGGGCGAGCCGGTTCCTGTCCCGGCAACAGACTTGGAGTATCGGCTCCGCGCCGACGCCGAGGAGCAGGTGGGAAAAGGCTAGCGGGGACATGTGCAACATGGCGCGCTGGTTGTCCGTGACGTTCACGGCCGCCACCCTGGCGGCCAGTTTTTCCGCGATCCCAAGAGGCACGGAGACGTCGGCCCCCTTTGGGGGGGCGATTTCCGCGGTTATCACAAACCCCTGTTCCAGCTTCGACTTATACGTTCCCATCGTCACCCCGAACGGACGGCCAGTTCCCCATTCTATGCGGCCTCGCGGCCACCTTCCGGTTTTTCGGCCCCCTAACCCGCCTCATTTCGTCAAGCCGGCCAAACGCCCTCATTCGTTCGTATATCTCTATCCAAACGCACGGCAAGGATGAGTCCACCTCGCACCTCCCCCTGACGGCGCCGCCGCAGGGGCCGTTTTGCATCCCCTTCGGACAGCGCGTTTCCGGACACAAGCCGGCGTTTTCGTTTAACACGCACTCCCCGCACACGGAGCATTTTTCGGAAAACTGCATCTGGCGCCGCGAATTTCCTATGAACAGAGAGTCGCACCCGCTTACTACGGGCTTGGTTATGGAGTCCCCCACCGCCTGTATTCCCGCGCCGCACGCCAAAACCAAAACCGATTCCGCCCGGGCGACCTGCTCCTTGTGCGCCCTCAACAACCGTTGCACGTCAAGTTCATGGCAGGTGGCCTTCGGAACGGAGCTACCCGTGACGGAAATCCCGTTTTGATTTAGAATTTCCGTCATCTCCCCTATTTCCTTGGTTCCGCCGGTCCTGCAAAGAGTGGCGCAGTCCCCGCAACCAAAGATAAAGGTCGATTTGGCGCCCTTAAGCGCTCTTATTATGTCGTCAACGGCCTTTTGTTTTGTAATTATCACCGTCGCATTATATCCTAATGTCAATGACTTGAAGATGTGTTTGCCCAAATAGATAACGAAGGAAGAGGAATTGGAAGCCAAAAATAGTGGCGACGAACGAGGACGGACGCTACCGCGGAGTGGCGACTCCGGACGGCCTCGTGCGCCACGACGAAAAAATCAGTCTATAATTATGAAGGTGCTATTGTGAAACGACTGCGCAACATGAAGGTCCACCTGGTTTCGCTCGGATGTTCCAAAAACAGGGTGGACAGCGAGAAAACCCTGGCCATCCTCAAAAAACAAGGATGCGCCGTGACCGACGACCCGCAAAAGGCGG
>JACQBU010000075.1 GCA_016194375.1 Nitrospinota bacterium | reverse complement strand
GTCCGTCGCCAAAACGCCCCCAACTTAAGGTTAATCCGCCGCCTCTAAAGGCGGTTTTGCAAGACCCGGTTATGGTTTGCGGGTATTACTCAATGTTGCAAATATATCATATTGAAAAAAATATCTCAAGCGAAAAAAATCACGAAAAAAAACCGTTTCCCGGCTTGCCTGAATTTACGCCGAAGGGGCGCGGATGCTTTGATAGTTGGGCAAATTCGGGTTAGATTACATCCATGGGGAAAAACGTCGGGAAACCGCCGCGCGGGAGCGGGGGGAGGGCCTTGAAGGTCGCGTTCGCCGCGGCCGAGGCCGCCCCCTTCGTAAAAACCGGCGGCCTTGCCGACGTGGCTGGCTCCCTCCCAAGGGCGCTCTCGGCCCTGGGGTGCGATGTGGTCGTCATCCTCCCCCTTTACGGCTCGATAGACCGAACCGGGCTCGTCGCGACCGACCTGGAATTTCGCGTGAACGTCGGCACGCGCTCCTACATGGGGGAGGTGTTTAAGGGACGGTTGGACGAGAAAACCCCGGTTTATTTCATCTATCAAGGGGAACTTTTCGCCCGCCCCAACCCTTACGGCGACCAAAACGGCGACTACCCGGACAACGACGCAAGGTTCATCTTTTTCAGCCTGGGGGTGTTGGAGCTGTTGCGCCGCCTTGAATTCAAGGCGGACGTGATCCACGCGAACGACTGGCACCTCGGCCTTCTCCCGGTGTTTTTGAAAAATGTTCCGAAGGGGGATTTTCTGCAGGGGGCGCGGTCCGTGCTGTCGTTGCACAACCTCGCCTACCAGGGGCTGTTTCCGCCGGAGTCGTTCCGCCTCACCGGCCTTCCGGAAAACCTGTTTTCCGCCGACGGCGTGGAAATGTACGGCAGGCTCGCCTTTCTGAAGTCGGGAATACTGTTCGCGGACATGCTCGCAACGGTGAGCCCCTCGTACGCGAAGGAGATGCTTTCGCCGGAGCTCGGCTTCGGCCTCGGGGACGTTTTGAAAACCCGCAAAAGCCGCCTAGCGGGGATTTTAAACGGAATCGACGCCGACGAGTGGGACCCCCGGACGGACCGCCACCTGCCCGCCGTTTACGGAGCCGGGGATTTGGTCGGCAAGGCAATATGCAGGGCGGAACTGCTGAGGCGGGCCGGGTTTGAGCGCGACGACGGACGGCCCGTCCTAACCGTGGTTTCGAGGCTCATAGAGCAAAAGGGCTTCGACATGGTCGCGGACGCGGCGGAGGAGATGATGAGATTGAACCTGTTCCTCGTGGTGCTCGGCGGGGGGCAGAAGAAATACGAGGATTTTTTCACGGGTCTTATGGCGGGCCATCCCGACAAGGTTTTTGCGCACATAGGGTACGACGAGTCCCTGGCGCACCTCCTCGAGGCCGGCGGCGACCTGTTCCTCATGCCGTCGCTGTTCGAACCGTGCGGGCTGAACCAGATGTTTTCCATGCTGTACGGAACGCCGCCCATAGTGCGGGCGACAGGCGGGCTTAAGGACTCGGTGGAGGATTGGAAACCGTCCTCGAAAAAGGGGACGGGGTTCGTATTCAAGGGGCGCGACGCCGCCTCGCTTTTGTCGGCCCTAAAAAGGGGGTTGAGGGCGTTTGAGGACAAAAACGGGTGGCTGACGCTGGTTCGCAACGGGATGCGCAAGGATTTTTCGTGGCGGGTCAGCGCGAGGCTGTACAAGGAGCTCTACGAAAAGATCGCCGCGAAATAGGCGCGCGCCTCGTCCCAAACCGGTGTTTTTGGCTCCCGAGGACGAGGTTCGATTCCCGGGGGGTTGTCGGCGTAATCCAACGGTCGAGCGTCAAAACGTGTAGAGGAGCATCAGCTCGAGGGAGCCGGAGGTGAGCGGGCTGGAGCGGAGCGGGGCGAGGTGGCGGTATTTTTCGTCCCACCTCAGCTGAACCGATAACGATTTGGAGACGACCGCGCTAAGCTCCGCGTCGAAGTTCACGCTGTAGTCGGTCAGGTTGTCGGTCGCGTTCAGGTACCAAAGGTTGCCGTCCAGGGCCGCCCTCCGCGTAAGGACGAATTTGAAGTTCTGCCGGGCCCCGAGAAGCGCGCGCGTGACAACCGTGTTCAGCGTCCGCGTCAGCTCGTCTTGGTCGGCGTAGATGAAGAGATCTTCCCGCGATTTAATCCGTTTGGCGTCCGCGGACACAAAACCAACGCCCGGGCCGGCCGCAAGCCTGCTTTTATACCCCTCCTCGGGATTTTGGTAGTAGTACAGGTCCGCGAATGGGATTATGCGCCCCTTCGAGGACGCGAACTCCGTCCTGTCCAGAAAAAACAATTTTTGGTTGTTTCCGGTGCCGACCGGCTCCCCCGTGGCGTATTCGAGGCATACGCCGTTCCTAACCTTGTTCGACTCATAATTGAGCACCGCGTTGAGGTAATATGCGGAAAGGCCGGAGCCGTCGGCGGCCACCCCGCTTATGTTCCCCCCGACGTATCCGGAGTAGACGCCGGGTCTTATTTCCCCCTCCTCCCCGGCGTGCGCCGCCGCATTCGCAAACCCGGAGACGGCCAGCAAGGTCGCAAACGCGAGCCGGACGCACTTATGATTAAGAAGGCGCACTCTTACTCCAAAAAAGGCTTTAGGACGTACGGCCCGCATGATTAATAATCGGCGTCTAAAAAAATTTCATGAGGGGGAGGCCGAAAAAACCGCTCCTTAACCTTGGACTTCCGTTACGACTGGAAAGAAAGGGTTAAAAACCGGGGTATAATGGCGTTGCCCGGCTGGGAAGTTTGCCTGAATTAATGAAGGGGACTTTGTCGTGAAATTAGCGGCCGCCTTTGTTCAAGCCTTGCATCCTCGTTTCATTCCGTTCACCGCCTTGGTGCTGGCGGCGTTTTTCTCCGGTTGCGCTAGCCGCCCCAAACCCGCCGTGCAATATTGTGCCGACGGCAGGGAAGCCCCGGAGTGGACGAAAAAGGGGGCGGCGGCGTTCCCCGGCGACGCGGGGAGGACTTTATACGGCAGGGGGGAGGCGTCCCGCGTCCACAACCATTCACTGCTAAGGAAACTCGCCGACCGTCGCGCCATGGCCGACCTCGCAAGAAAGTTAAACGCGGGCGTGAAGGCGCTCATGACGGACTACGCGGCCTCGACCTCCGCCGCCGACCAAGAAGGCCACGAACAGCGCGCGGAGAGCGCGCGGAGAACGCTCGTGAACGAGAGCCTCGACGGAGCGGTTATGGTCGACGGTTGCGAAGAGGCTGAAAAGGGAATTTACTACTCACTGGCGAAGCTGGACGCGGACGCGTTCACCGCCTCGTTGGACAAGCACAAGGATGTGGACCTAAAGATGAAGGAGTACATAAGGGCCAACGCCCGCAGGGCGTTTGAGAGCCGGGAAAAGGAGGTGGGGCGGGGAAAATGACCGTAGAAAACCCGGGGCGAACCCCCTTTTTTTATCATGGAGGCATGTTTATGCGCAGATTGATGTTGTTGCTTATGGTCGCGGCGCTCGCGGTTTCGTGCGCGTCATACGGGACGGGGTCCTCGGACTCGGGAGGGTCTCAAAAACGGGACGACGACCGCCCCAGAAAATCGGACGGCTATTGACGGACGGTCTTGGCGGTCGTAAACGAGCGCCAATTCGCGGGGTCTTTCGGGGACGTCGACGGAAAACGGGGGCGCGACACGCCCCCGCAAACCCGCGCTAAAGGGCGTAAGACTCGAACATCTTCAGCCCGTCAGCGCCACCCAAGACCGCCTCGGAACATCGGTCCGGGTGCGGCATGAGGCCGAAGACGTTCCCGCCCTCGTTGCAGACGCCGGCGACGTTGTTCGTCGAGCCGTTGGGGTTGGAGGCGGGGGTGACGGCGCCGTTTTCGTCGCAGTACCGCACCACGACCTGGCGGTTTTTTTCCAGCCTTTCCATCACGGCGGGGTCGGCGTAATAATTCCCGTCGCCGTGGGCCACGGGCATTTTCAGCACGGTTCCGGGGCTTATCGAGCGGGTGTGGGGCGTGTCCGAGCGCTCCACGCGCAGGCGCACGTCCCTGCAGATGAACTTGCTCGAGACGTTCGTCAACAGCGCGCCGGGAAGCAGTCCGCTCTCGACGAGTATCTGAAAGCCGTTGCATATTCCCAGCACAGGCCCGCCCCTGGCGGCGAACTCGGCCACGGCCCTCATGACCGGCGAGAATCGGGCTATCGCGCCGCACCTTAGGTAGTCGCCGTAGGAGAAGCCGCCGGGAAGTATCACGACGTTGACGTCCCCCAGCGACGAGTCCTTGTGCCAGACCCGCCGCACGGAGGAACCCGGGACCAGCGAGGCCGCGCGCACCACGTCCATGTCGCAGTTGGAGCCGGGGAACACCACGACGCCGAAATTCGGCGTTTTGTCAGTCGTTGCAGTCCGCATTATTATTCCGCGATTATATATTTGTCATACCCAGTAGAAGGATTAAAAATTTATCCTTCCCTGTTTATGCTTATTAACTTGGGCATAGTACACGTTAGGTTCGCATTTATTCCATCCGTGATAATCGATGTTGTAGGTCCAGCCTTTCTTTTTCATATATTCTACAAAACGATCTCGCGGAACTTCGAGAGTTGATAGCGAATTGGTGTGTAATGCCATAAGGATGACTTGGTTGAAAAGATAATCGCTTGATAAAACATCCTCCTTTTTGTTAGCATGGGATTCTAAAAGCACCATTTCCAAAAGCTCCTCGATTTCCAATTGAGTTTCGTTAGTAATGGGTTGAATATATTTTGCTCTTTTCTTGGGGTTGTAAAAAGTAAGCACCATTTCGGCGGCAAGTACGCTCTCAGCGTTTTTCTTCTTGTGCATTGACCATACCACGTCTCTTTCTTGAGTAATGGCCGCCCTAAGATCCCCGCCCAAATTAGATGCTGTTTGTATGATAGCTTTAAAATAAGCAGAATTCCAATGCTGAAAAACAATGGAAATCCACCTGTCTTTCTTCAAAAGTTTAAAACATGCGTCAACGCTTTTTTCCAATTTTGAAAGATAATGGGACTCGGACAAACCTAATTCTCCGCCGACAATGGCTTCTTCGCTCCTTCGCTTTTCGGAAATCGTGAATCCAAGCCAATGATTCCACATGATAGACAAGTCCAAATAGGCGATGTGTCCGCCATACGGCGGATCGGTGTAAATATAATCAACGCTTCCCTCTCCAATAACCTCGGGCAATGTGCAAACGTCGACGGAATAAATACGCATATTCTGCTTGCTGTCGATTTTAAATTCATTTTGTTTTGTAGAATTAAAAACTTCTTTCTCGGCTATCACTTCCTTCTTTGCGACAAGCAAATTATCGAATCTGCCTTTATAGGTTTCCCAAATAGGCAATTCGACGTTTTGTTTGGCGACTTTGTATCTATAAATACTAAAAATGCTTGAACCGCCCCGACTTTCCGCCCTTCCCTTGGCGGAAATAAAGGTTTTGTTCAGCTTGGCCATGGACGCGCACCACGCCAATAACATAACGTTGCGCACCGTTCGGTTCTTTATGGAATCTATATATTCTTTTAAGGTTGCCAACCCTAAAAGTTGTTTGGGTGTAAAGAGTTCATAATACGTCTTGGCATCGGAGTTTTTTGGCAAATGTATATTTTCGGGGAGACGAACCTCTTTTAACATTTTCGAGATTCGACCATCCGTAGCCTTTTCTATTTCTCGTATTTTTTCCCGGCAAGTCGTTTCCATTTTTGCGAATTCTTCGGAAAGCGGGGAAACTGATTCCAACGATGTGTCACCAACCACTTCGGCCATAAAATTGGCGAAGGGATTTAAGTCGTTATGAATTGCTTTGCGCCCCAAAAGTAAGGCTTCTATCGCGGTGACCCCCGTTCCCCCGAATGGATCGCATACAGTGTCCCCTGCTTGCGTGAATCGCTTAATATACGTTTGGATGACATTTGCGGATCTTCTGGTGAAATAGGGATGTACACCATAATATCTAGCAAGCTTCTGGCGTTCTTCCGGTATTGTGTTTAATATTGGATAGATGGCGGAGCGATTATTCATAAATGTTCATCGTCTCACAAGGTGGAGTCTAGTATGTTGTCGAAGGCCTGCAATTCTATGACATCAATGTGCTCTGGGATCTTTTTGTGGTTGTGTTCCAAGCAGAGAACAACGGCTCGCGGAAGCGGAAAATATTTTTTTTCTTGATACTTAAATCCTTTTGAATCCTTCTTAATTTCTACCGGACAGAAATATGGAGGGTATTTATGGAACTCGAATTTGCTGTGTTCACAATCATAACCATTAGTCCTATAAGGTCCCAACTGGACTCCAAAAACGCTTAACGCCCCCGACACCCTAAGAATATCGGCCTCATGGATATTTTTGTTATCTTTCCCTAAGTTATCTGCCACTACGATTGCAATCTGATCCATAGCCCACCTAATTTGGTCTTTTGATTTCAGTTTGCAGCTTGCCCTATATTGGTTCTTCCAAAAAAGGCTGATGTAATCCTTATCTATCGAAAGCGGTCGGTGGTGTTGAGTCAAATGATAAGTTCGCCCACCTCGCATTTTGGCAGATATCGGGCAGATAGTGAGGCGGGTGTTTTTCTTTCCCGATGGAAGTTTCTTATGCTGGAAGACAGCCTCAATGCCGATTTTTTCAAAATCTCCTTTTGGCAAACCATACCATTTGCGTATTGCCTCGCCTATCGACTCGTCGGCGCCGGCCTGCTGAATTCTGTCATGTCCAACATTTCCTGGTTTAATCTCGTTGTTTTCCAATTTATGGTCGGCACTTACTGCCTTGAAAGGAACCACAGTTGCGCCATAAGGAGTTTGAAGCACAACATCAAAAGTAAGGTGGACCCCATTCTTTGGACAGAAAACAGATCGTCCTAAGGTGGAATCCATGTTAATAAAACTTTGCTCCTAAAATAGTATCACAAACCCTTTTGACTGAAACGTTCTTTTTTCGACCTCACCAAATACCCT
>JACQBU010000074.1 GCA_016194375.1 Nitrospinota bacterium | reverse complement strand
GCCATTCCTGCGTCGAAACAACCGCCGTGGTCACGGTTTCCGGCGCGGGCTTCGGGGAATTGGCGATTATTTGTTTGATGTGCATGAAAAAGCCGAAGGCCAAGGCCCCGATTAGCAACAGCACGAAACCAAGCATAATTAACATTCGTTTGGTCATAGTCTTCCCTATTAAACGATTTGCACGCAATTTAGCGGGGACGTCCGGCCAACACCATGGCGACGGCCCGCCTTCCGGTTAAAATTCCCGCACAACTTACCGCAAGCTAACTCCCGCCCGGGGATTCATCGGTGTTTGTATCATCTTTGGGCCGGTTCCACCAGCCGCCGCCAAGCGACGCGAACAAGGCGGCGGTGTCCGTAAGCCTCGCGGCCTGGGCCGCCACAAAATTGACGCGGGCCTGCTGATAGCCGCGCTCCGCGTCGAGCAGGGACAGATAACTGACGCCTCCCAATTCGTATTGATTGTTGGTTATTTCCAGCGACTCTCGCGCCAGCGACTCGGCATTGGCCTGAGCCTTGAGTATGACGGCGTCGGCGTCAATCGCGCGCAGGTTGTCGGCGACGTCCTGAAACGCGGTCAAGACCGTCCAGCGGTATTGGGCCTCGGCCTGCTCGTAGGCCGCCTCCGCCGCCCGCCGTTTGGCGCTAAGCGCGCCGCCGTTGAAAATCGGCTGGGTCAGCCCCGCGCCAAGATTCCACAAGGCGCTGGATGCGCTGAGACCGCCTAGCTGTATTTGTGTCACGCCAATGCTTCCCGTCAGGTTTATCTGCGGATACTGGCTGGATGCGGCCACCCCCACTTGGGCGCCGGCCGCGTGCAAAAGCGCCTCGTTGGCGCGGACGTCGGGCCGCTGTCGCACCAGCAAAGAAGGCAACGACACGGGCAGGTTTTGCGGTAATTGCAGGGAATCCAATCGAAACTCCGGCAGACCCGATTCGCCCGGGAGCTTGCCGACATAAACCGCCAGTTGATGACGCGCTTGTGCCAGCGATTTTTCCAGCGGCGCAAGCATCGCCTTCGTTTGCGCAACCTGGGTTCTCTGCGCAAGTTCAACCGAGCGGGCGACGGCGCCGAGGGCGACCTGCTTTTCGATTACTTCCAACTGTTTCTGTTGGGCGTCCAGCACTTTCTGAAGCGCCTGCAGTTGCGCCCGCAACGAGGCCTCCCTGATGGCGGTCGTCACAACGTTGGAGACCAACATCTGGTAGGCGGCCTCGAGCTCAAACCGCTGGTAGTCAACAACGGCCGCCTGGCTTTCAATCTGACGACGCGACGCGCCAAAGACGTCCAGCATGTAAGAAACGTTGACGGTCGCGTTATAGAGGGTGAAGTCGCTGGCCGTGACGCTATAGAGAAACGCATGATTTCGGGCGGCACCAAGCTGACCGCCGACGTTCGGGTAATTAAGCGCGCCCGACTCGGCGTTGAAAATTTCCCCGGCCTGACGTAATGCCGCCCGCGCCGAGGCCAGCGTGGGATTTTGTTTGAGCGCGCTACGAATCAGCTGGTCCAGCGCATCGGAGTGAAACAGGGTCCACCATTGCGCGGGTAGCTCGCTTCCGTAAACGACACGCTGGGCGGCGCCAGCGTCGCCAGTCTTCGAACCCGTCGCCGCCTCCGTTGTCGTAGGCTGTCCCGGGGAACCATAAACGTCGCCGACGTCCTTGGGCGCAGACGGAGATTTGAAGTCCGGTCCGACGGCACAGCCCGCCAATGCCAGGCCTATTGCGAGACCCAGGCCTATCCCACGCGACAAAAGGCGCCGGTGCTTTTGACATGCACTAATCGTTATACTTGCGGGCATGTCGACACGCCATCAACGGGATAAATAGGCATCGAAGACCTCCTCTTGCCGTAGCCGCCGCCGACGCGGCGTTTCGACGGGACGCGTCCACCAATTACGATGATTTCCTCCACTACTTAGGCGCTAAGCGACGCTAACACATGTCATTTTCCACGGATGGGCGATTTCAGTCAACTTTTCGTTTTGTTTTCACCCCGGGAATCCCGTCCGAACGTCGTTTTGAATGGCTTCGGCACCCGGGACTAGAGCGATGGAAGGGCAAAATTGCCTTGCAACTTGTTTTGTCGCTCATTTATTGCCATAATTTGAGCAAGGATCCACATATCCCCGGGCGGATGAACCATTCTTAGGAGGAAGAAAATGGATCTTCCAAAAAATAAGTCAAAGTATAAAGCCGTCGTTCTCACCGCGGACAAGTTCGAGGACATGGAAGTTTTCTTCCCCGTTTTTCGACTGCTCGAGGAGGGCTGGCAAGTTGACGTCGCCGCGCCCAACATGAGGCCGATGAGCGGAGAACACGGCTACCCCTTAAAACCCGACAAAACCATCGAAGACGTCAATCCCGACGATTACCATCTGCTTATAATTCCCGGCGGATTTCCGGACGGCGCTCCGGCGACGGTGCGCAAAATAAAAAAGGCCCAGCTAATCACGAACTCATTTTTTGAAAAGAACAAACCCGTGGCATCGATCTGCCACGGGCCTTGGACGCTTGTTTCCGCCGGCATCGTGAAAAACAGGCGCCTCACCTCCTACTGGCATGACGGCATTCCCGAAGAAATCAAGGCGGCGGGGGGCGTTTGGGAGGACAAAGAGGTGGTCGTTGACGGCAACCTAGTCACCTCGCGCTGGCCCATGGATCTGCCGGCGTTTATGCGGGAGGTGATTAAAATGGTCAAATTGACCGAGAAACAAAACGGTTGATAATTGTTTAAACGGCTTGCCGCATTTTCTTCATGACGGGCGGTTTGACGTCCGGTAGATACAAACAAGACGCGCCCCTTTCCTACCCCTAATTACGCCGTCATCGCGGCGCCCCGCGCCTTCATAACGGACTAATCCTTTCCTCGGTCCTTAATAATCCCGGCATGATAAAATAAACAAAAGGAGTTTCCAGACATTGAGGTGACAATTAAAAAAATCGTCCTTGTCCTCGCCACAACATGCCTTGCAACCGCCGCCGCACCGGACGGTTTTATATTCGCCGCAAAGGAGGCCCGCGCCATGGAAAATAGTAATGCGGATTCGCCGTCTCGACGAACCAACAGGCTGATAAAGGAAAAAAGCCCCTACCTTTTGAAACACGCCCACAACCCGGTCGACTGGTACCCGTGGGGGGAGGAGGCCTTCGAAAAGGCGAAGGCGGAAAACAAGCTTATTTTTCTCTCGATCGGCTATTCCTCCTGCCATTGGTGCAACGTGATGGAAAAGGAATCATATGACGACGAGGACGTGGGATGGCTTATGAACTCCGTCTTCGTCTCGATAAAGGTGGACAGGGAGGAAAGGCCGGACTTGGATTCCGTCTACATGGCGTTTTGCGGCATGATCAACCCGGGCGGATGCGGATGGCCGCTTAACGTAATCCTAACCCCGGGCATGAAACCGTTTTTTGCCGCGACCTACATCCCGAAAAATTCGCGCGACGGGCTGATGGGAATGACCGACCTGATACCAAAGGTGCGCGGACTGTGGGGCGAAAGGGCGCGGGACGTCGAGGACTCGGCGGATAAACTGACGGACGCGCTGCAAAACGGTTTTATAAGACGCCCGGGAAAGGAGCCGCTGGAAAAAAACCTGTCGGAGGCCGTAGAGAAGTTCTATCAGGTCGGGTTCGGCTTTCACAGGTATTCTGTGGACGCAACATGGCTCGTTCCGCATTTTGAGAAAATGCTATACACGCAGGCGTTGCTTGCGGCAGCCTACACCGAGGCGCATCAGGCCACGGGGAAGGATTTTTACATCAACACCGCAAAGGAGATTTTTGCCTACGTGCTGAGAGACATGACGGACGCGAATGGGGGCTTCTACTCCACCGAAGACGCCGACAGCGAGGGGGAGGAGGGAAGGTTCTACGTCTGGAAGTACGACGAGATAATGGAAACGCTCGGGAAAGACGACGGCGCGTTCGCCGTGAAAGCGTTCGGCGTCACAAAGGGCGGGAATTTCATCGAGCAAGGGAAACAGGCCGGGGGGAAGAACATACTTCACCTCGCCAAACCAATCGGCGAATCCGCCGCCGAAGCGGGGATGGACGAAAAGGAGTTTCTTACCCGCTTCGAGAACGCGCGAAGGAAGCTTTTTACCGCCAGGGCCGGCCGCGTCCATCCGGCCAAGGACGACAAAATACTGACCGACTGGAACGGCCTCATGATTGCGGCGCTGGCGAAAGGGGCGCGCGTTTTCGACGACAAAAAGCTTGCGTCCGCCGCGGAACGGGCGGCGGATTTCATATTAAAAAACGCGCGCACCCCGGACGGCCTTCTCCTGCACCGGGTAAGGCACGGCGAGGCCGCAATAACAGGAATGCTAGAGGACTATGCCTTTTTTGTGCAGGGACTTCTGGAGCTTTACGAGGCGACCTTGAAAACAAAATACTTGAGGGAAGCGGTTGATTTGACCAACAGACAGACGGAGCTTTTTTGGGACGAGAAAGAGGGCGGTTTTTTCAACTCCGCCGACTTTGAAAGAAAAAAGACGATCCCCTGGAAGGATTTCAACGACGGCGACGCGCCGTGCGGCAACTCCGTCTCGATGCTGAACCTCCTAAGGCTGGAGAGGATGACGGGCGACCCCTCCTACGGGAAAAAGGCGGCAGTCATCGGTCGGATTGTGGAACCGTCCGCAAGCGAGTATCCCTCCGCCCACACCCAATCGCTCGCCGGCGTCGACTTCAACCTGGGACCGTCCTTCGAGATAGTCGTAGCTGGCAAGACGGAGGCGGCTGATTCCAAGGCGATGATTAGGGCTTTAAACGGCGTTTATGCCCCGAACTCCGTCCTGCTTTTCCGCGACGACGGCGACGATGAAATCGTCAAGCTGGCCCCCTTTACGGAGAATCAGAGAAGCACGGCGGGCAAGGCGACCGCCTACGTCTGCCAAAACCGAGTCTGCAACCTGCCCACCACCGACCCCGGCATTATGCTGGAGCTGTTGAGGGGAAAAAGACCGGCAACAAAACCGGAGTTATAATAACCCTGACTCCAACTTTGTTAACGGGGAGAAAAAATGGGGCTGTTTTCCGCTATCACCCTAAGGGAGCTGAAGTTCCGCAACCGAATCTTCGTATCCCCCATGTGCATGTATTCGAGCAACAACGGGGCTCCGAACGAATGGCACCATGTGCATCTGGGAAGCAGGGCCGTCGGCGGGGCGGGGCTCGTCATGACGGAGGCCACGTCCGTGTCGCCCGAGGGGCGAATCTCCCCGAGCGACGCGGGAATGTGGAATGACGAACAGGCCCGCGGATACCGGCCGATAACGGCATTCATCGCACAAAACGGCGCGGTCCCGGGGATTCAGCTCGCCCACGCGGGACGCAAGGCCTCCACCGCGGAGCCTTGGAACGGCGGCGGATCGCTTTCGGCAACAAACGGCGGCTGGACGACGCTCGCCCCAAGCCCCCTGCCGTTTATGGAAGGATATTCGACGCCAAGGGAGATGACGCAGTCGGACGTTGAAACCGTGGTTCGGCAGTTCGCCGACGCCGCAAAACGAAGCCTCGCCGCCGGTTTTCAGGTCGTGGAAATGCACATGGCGCACGGGTATCTCATGCACGAGTTCCTTTCCCCGCTCACGAACAAGAGGACGGACGATTTCGGGGGCTCGTTGGAAAATCGCGTCCGCCTTCCGCTAAAGGTCGCGGAGGAGGTGAGGAAAGTATGGCCCGAAAAGTGGCCTGTTTTCGTTCGAATATCTTTCACGGATTGGGTCGAAGGCGGCTGGGACGGCGAGCAGAGCGTTTTTCTTGCGAAGGCCCTAAAGAAAATCGGGGTTGACCTCATAGACTGCTCCTCCGGCGGGCTTGTGCACGGAGCGAAATTCAAGACGGGGCCGGGATACCTGGTTCCGTACGCGGAAACCGTCAGGAAAGAGGCGCGGATTGCGACGGGCGCTGTCGGGTTCATCACCGACCCGCAACAGGCGGAGGAGATAATTTCCGGCGGGAAGGCGGACGCGGTTTTTCTGGCGCGGCAGATGTTGCGCGACCCATACTGGCCGCTCCACGCCGCGAAGGCGCTGGGCGTGGACGTCCCGTGGCCCAAGCAGTACGAACGCGCCAAGTAAGGCGGCTTAAAACAACATCCCTAATCGGCTTGGCGTCGGCTGATTACCGTCACCGTACAACCCGGTTAATGACGTTATTGTCCCGATTATTGAACCACTTGAAATATTCTTCGGTGCAGGAAACACCTTTGTTCACGAGCATATCTATTTTTTCCTTTGGCAGGCTGAAGTTGGTGAAACTTACGTCCCCGGAATCGATGAACACCGTTCGGTGCCAATCGTTTTTATGAAGATGCATCTTGTTGGCCATGCCTAGGGCGAAATCACTAAGTGCCATTGCGTATTCGCCTACGTCATTTATATCCTTGCGGGGGAGTTCCCAAGATTTCATTTCGGCCGCAATTTCGTCTTTTGTGTCCACGCGGAATCCGAGCGTTTCCTTGTTATACACATGATCATCGTGGTACCTCGTATAAGTCGGAACGTCGAAAAGGAGGGCATTGTCGGGCCGGCTTAAGTATTTTTTGTCGTCGAAAATATCTATCGGGTAGTTCCAACTAACGCCGCCGTCGACGCAAACGCCGCTCTTATATCCTACGGACGCGAAAAACAGCGGTATGCTCATGGAAAGGCGAACCGCCTCCCATATCGTCGTGTCGGGCGTGTCAATCGCGGAAAATTCTTCGGTACGTTGCGTCGAAAGATTGGTTCCGACAATGTGCAACTTCCGGTATTTTTGCGGCTCGATTTTGGCTCGCCCGTCTAGTTCTCCGAACGTCATATCGGGGTTTCCGGATATTGTCCCCACTTGATCTTTCATCCATTCTGAAAACGCGTCCCCCTTAAACCATCCGTATTTTCTGAAAAGTCGCACCGCATTTCCTAGAAAAATGCCATCCATGAAACTTTTGAAGTCGGCTTTTTCTAGAATTGAGCGCAGTTGAGTACCGTCCGCCCCCAGGGCCAGAAGCGCCGCGGTTATCGCGCCGGCGGACGTTCCGGCAACCCTGCTTATGTCCGGTAAAATCTCATTGTCGGCAAGCGCCTGAACGGCTCCCACATAAGCAATCCCCTTAACACCGCCCCCCTCAAACACAAGATTTTTAAACTGCGACATTTTATTCCTCCAAGCAAATAAAGAGAATACGGTATTTTTTATTCCTAAGGACACAGCCTGTCAAGCTCGCCAAGTGGATGCGACTGGACGCCCTCCTTCGCGGGCATGATATTCTAATTTCTCGATATTCATAGGCCACCCGTCAATTGGGAGTGATAAAAGGTAGACTGTTCCCATGTTTCGAATTTACAGGAAAATCGCCTGCTTCTTTTTTTTAATTTTGGAGGCGTTGTCCCCGGCTCCCTCCCGCGCGGAAGAAATGCCGCTTGGATACGCGCTGTTGCCCGGGGGCACCTATTTTTATCAGGGGGAGACGGCCAAGGGGGCGCTTTTCGCCGTTCCCGAAACCGGGCTTATCGCGCTCGGCGTCGCCGAATCCCCTAATCTGGCCAGCCAGGGGGGCGTGCCGGAAATAAACGTTCCCCTTTTGCTAGGCGCCCAACTGTACGTGGTGGACAAATGGAGTTATTACCAGCGACGGATGATTTTGTTCAACGATGAAAACCCGTCCGCCGTCCCGCCGGTTGACAGGACGAGCCTGGGCGATTTGCTCTTGGCCCCCTTCAGACCGAGCGTCGTCTCCTCGCCGGTGGTTATTATTAGCGGCCTGCTCGGCGTGGCGGACGGCCTGTACGGCTATCCGAAAAGAAGCGGCACTTTTTCCAATATTTCATCCGTGACCGCCATGAACCAACACATGTCGCGTGATTCCGGCACGGCTTATTACGAGGGGGCGTCTTTCGCCGTGAGTTACGGGGCGGGGGTTTCCGAGGAGATGGTTTTCCGCGGGATGCTTTTGCCGATTCTTGACTACAAATACGACCAAAGGACCGGGCTTTGGGTCTCGTCTTTAAGTTTCGGCCTTTTACACTCGCTCAATCCGGGGGCGGGAGGGATTTATGTCCCTGCGCAGGCGACGGCGTTGGGTCTGCTTTTCGGGTGGCAGGTTCAGGAGGACGGTTACCGGATTAGCAAAGCCATCGCGGCCCATTTTTGGTTCGATTTTATTTCATCAACGACCACATGGCTTGCGAACCCAACCCAGAACCCGCTTGGCGTGCAGGTCGCCCTCGGTTTTTAACCCAATGTGGCCCCCAAAAAGGAACAGAAGATATTGGGATTTATGGAAGTGTTCTATAATAAAGAATAATTGTATTTGAAACGAGATTACCAAAGACCCTCTAACTATGAACAGTTTGCAAATGTAATTTAACTGGGCCTCTAAAAAAACTGGGCGGGTCAGTCGTTCATCTGGCCTGAGAAGGAGAAAGCCTATGAGAAAGATCGCAACCATCAACTTCAAAGGTGGAGTTGGGAAAACTACTGCAACTTGGGCACTAGGACAAATTGCATCTCAAGAAACGGGAATTAAAACGTTAATGTTTGATCTTGACGCGCAAATGTCGCTCACTCAGGCGATAGCGCTTAACGAGGACGGAAACCCGTTTAAAGATTTTACAGACTGGTACAGTCGTTCAGTTGGCAAGAAAAAAACTATCTTCAATGCGCTTGATGAATACACAAAGCCAGCTACGTTTAACTTCGGCATCAACCATGATTTCATCTACAAGATTAGTGAATGTTTTCACTTTATTCCATCCGCCGAGGATTTGTACTGGACCGAACTCGAGTTTTTTGATCGCGAAAAGGTTAAGCATTTCATACAGCGTCTTATGGAGAAAATTCAAAACTCAAGTAATGTTCCGAAATACGATTACGTATTTTTCGACTGCCCTCCATCTTTTAGTCTTTTGAGTTACTCAGTGCTGTCTTGCTGCGATCTCGTTTTAATCCCGATAAACCCGGACTTCTTTGCGGCCAATGGTATCAATCTCCTCCTGCGAAGCCTCAAGATGCGGATTGAGCCATCTCCCATACCTCGGATTGGTGTATTTATGAATCGTGCTAAGAAGCCAGGCGGAACTTCGAGAAGGAGGTTCAGCAACGAGACACAGCGATATTTAGGCGACGCCAATGAGATGCTGAACCGTGTCAGATCTGACCTTGGTCTCCAGGTTAACCTTTTTAATACCGCCATCTTTGACCGGGTGGGTATGAAACGTGCTATCCAAGAGGGTATGCCAGGTGATATTCGAAATCAGTTTGAAGAGCTCTGGGGTGAGATAAAGAAATTTGTTAGGGAGACATAAATATGGGTACGGACATTCAGGAAGAACTGCAGGCCATTAATGCGAAAATTGACATGATTCTTGCGGCCGTTAACGATTTGTTGGGCAGGAAGCGCGCAAGGGCAGAAACAAAAAAGGCGCGTAAGGAGAAGCTTTCTCCGTTGACTGAAGAAGAAATTAAGGAGCACGAGAAGCGGTTTGTACAGCTATTTGACCAATGGATGGAAGGGCATGAGTTGGAAGTCCAGACTGAACTGGAAAAGTTTGATGCCGAACAGATCCGCAGGTTCGCTGACGCTAACAACCTCAATGTTACTTCGAAGATGTCAGTCCAGAAGGTGCTTCGACTCATTAGCGCGCGGTTTCGCGAAAAACGTCAGTTGCAAGTTGGAATTAGGGGTTCATAATAATACCTGCTCTGCACGATAAAAGCGTTTACAGCTGGCGGACGTGTCAATAACTTTTTTCCTTATTTCCGCGGATTTTGGGCAAAAAAAAGCCCCTGCCGAAACCTTTCGGTCCCGACGAGGGGCTTAAAAATTAAAGCCGGCAACGACCTACTCTCCCGCGCAATTTCTCACGTAGTACCATCGGCGCTGGGAAGCTTAACTTCCGAGTTCGGAATGGGATCGGGTGTGACCTTCCCGCTATTGCCACCGGCATAATCCTAAACATTGCGAATTTTCCCCAATCATCGCGTCCGCTTGCTTTTTTGCTCGTCGGAGTGCCTTTTACGGCACGCCTTCCTCGCAAAAAAACACGCGGTCGCGCGCTTGGAAAAAATTGGCAAGTTTGGGCAACTTACCAAAAAATTCTTATGGGCTGATCAAAAGTAGCGTGAAAAATTAAAGTCAAGCCAAACGGCCTATTAGTACCGGTCAGCTCCACGCCTCGCGGCGCTTCTACCTCCGGCCTATCAACCTCGTAGTCTTCGAGGGGCCTTTAGGGATATCTTATCTTGGGAATGGCTTCCCGCTTATATGCTTTCAGCGGTTATCCATGCCGAACTTGGCTACCCGGCTATGCC
>JACQBU010000001.1 GCA_016194375.1 Nitrospinota bacterium | reverse complement strand
GTCCAATCACGGTTAAAAAGGCGCTTTCAAGAGTGCAGGGGGTCTCGAAAGTTTCCGTAAGCTATGAGAAAAAAGAAGCGACCGTGATGTACGACGACGAAAAGACCGCGGTCGAGGCGCTAACCAAAGCCACGGGCGCCGCAGGGTACCCGTCCAAGCTGAAAGGCGGGGTTAAACAATGAACTCAAACAATTCTCAACTCAAGGTATCCATTGTCGGAAGTGGCGCGGCGGCCTTTGCGGCGGCCATACGTTTGTTGGAGGGCGGGGCGCGGGTAACCATGGTCGAACGAGGAACAATCGGCGGCACATGCGTCAACGTCGGATGCGTGCCGTCCAAGATAATGATCCGTGCGGCCCATATTGCTCACATGCGCGGAACGAGTCCCTTCGATTCCGGCATTTCCAAAACGCCCCCCATGGTGAATCGCAAAACGCTGGTGGTGCAACAGCGGGCGTTGGTCGAGAAGCTTAGGATATCCAAGTATGAGTCGCTCCTTGAGGATTCCCCCAACTTCACCCTCCTTCGCGGGGATGCGCGGTTTAAAAACGGGAATGTGATTGTCGTAAAAACCATTGATGGGAGCGAGCGCGAGGTTTCATTTGACCGAGCCTTAATAGCCGTCGGGGCATCCCCCTCCGTTCCACAATTGGAAGGGCTTTCGGACGTTCCGTATTGGACGTCCACCCAAGCTCTTGACGCGGAAGAGCTTCCGGAACATCTCATTGTGTATGGCGGTTCAAGCGTCGCGCTTGAACTGGCGCAGGCATTTCTGCGCCTTGGAAGCAAAGTGACCCTAATCGCCCGTTCCACCTTGTTGTCTAAACTCGACCCTGCAATAGGCGTCGCCCTTGAGACGGCCCTTGTAAACGAGGGGATGCGAGTTATTACGCACGGCGCTCTAAACAAGGTTGGTTACAATAATAATGTTTTCAGCGTGGAAACCGGAGACGAGCGCGTCAGTGGCGACCGTCTCCTAATCGCCACCGGTCGTAGTCCGAATACGGGCGGACTCGAGCTCGACAAGGTCGGCGTCTCGCTTGACCAGTCCGGCGCGATTATTGTGGACCAGTCGCTTCGCACTTCGGCGCCCAACGTCTACGCCGCCGGTGATTGCACGACGAACCCGGAATATGTTTACGTAGCGGCGGCCGGGGGAACGCGCGCGGCGGCGAACATATTGGGGGCGGACGAGACGCTGGACCTGTCGGTGGTGCCCGCCGTGGTGTTCACCGACCCGCAGGTCGCCACGGTGGGGCTTGACGAAAAGTCGGCGGAGAGCGCCGGGGTGGCGGTGGAAACGCGCCTGATTACGCTTGACAACGTGCCGCGCGCGTTGGTCAATTTTGAGACCGACGGCTTCATCAAGCTTGTCGCCGAGCGCGGGAGCGGGCGGTTGTTGGGCGTTCAGGCGGTGGCCCCGGAGGCGGGCGAATTTATCCAAACGGCGGCCATCGCAATCAGGGCGCGGATGACGGTGAACGAGATTGCCGGCCAGATGTTTCCTTATCTGACGATGGTCGAGGGCCTGAAGCTCGCGGCGCAGACCTTTACGAAAGACGTAAAACAACTTTCTTGTTGCGCCGGATAGATAGGGCATTCAGCACATTTAACAAAGGGGTTAACCATGGGGAAATACGCGGTAATTTTACACGCATCGCCGGGAACTCACGACGGAATGGGGCGCGCCGCGCACGCCCTTCTTTACGCAAAGGAGCTAAAGGAGGCGGGTAACACGGTCGTCGTGATAGAGCACAACCTCGACGTCATAAAAACCGCCGACTGGATAGTCGACCTTGGGCCCGAGGGGGGGGACAAGGGGGGCGAACTCCTGGCCAGCGGCACGCCCGAGCAGATAGTTAAGGTGAAATCCTCGTGGACAGGCAAATACCTGAAGCCCGAGCTTCAGGGGAAGTGAATTAAACGGGCGATACGATTAGTCGTAAATATTGCGGCGGTGTCCCACGCGGAAAATCGTTACGATTTTCACGCTTTCCTTTATTAAGGATATTAAACGATAGTCCCCGACACGATAGCACCACAAGCCCTTTTTATCGCCAAGCAAAGGTTTTCCAAAACGCCTTGGGTCTTTCTCCGTGGAAATTCTATCACGAAGATATTTTGCGATTCGCCGTTGAACCGCGACATCGAGTGAGAAAAGCTCTTCGGAGGCGGGTGTGGAAAACTCAACCCTCCAAGCCAAGCCTTCTCTCAATTTCTTCAAGAGGGATGGACGGGTGTTTTTTCTCCATGCGTGAAAGGGCTATTAAATAGTCCTCCCACTCGTCCAGAAATTCCTCTATCGCTTTCTTGGCATAATGACTTTTGGTTCTGCCGGTTTTTTTTGCGAGTTGCCCCAACCGTTTTTCGGTTTCTTTGGTCAGCCTTAAGGCAAGCATGTTAAAATTCCCCTTTTATACTTGTATCACAAGTATAGCGCTACCGCGATTTATTTCCACTTTTGCTTCCCTTTATGGTTAAACCTACAATAGAGGCATTTTTAAACGTCGAGGTTGCGGACCTCGAGGGCGTGCGTGTAGATGAAGTCGCGGCGCGGCTCCACCTCCTCGCCCATCAGAAGGGAGAACATCCCGTCCGCCTCCACCGCGTCCTCCACCCGAACCTGCAATAGCGTCCTGGTCTCCGGGTTCATCGTGGTCTCCCATAGCTGTTCGGGGTTCATCTCGCCGAGCCCCTTGTACCGCTGGATGTACGCGCCCGCCTTTGCGGAGGAGGTGACGTGGCCGACGAAGTCGCGAATGTCCGTCGAGACGTGCGGCTCCTTCCCGTCGCTTTGGACGGAAAAAGGCGGCTTTTTCCACTGGGTTATCCTGCCGTATAATTCAAGCCCCCTTTGATATTCTGAGGTCGCGATCAAGTCCCAATTGACGAGGCTGTTGGCCCCGGTGCGGGAGTTGAACCATTCGAACGCGAAGCCGCCGTGCACCACGTCCCTCACGACCCTGTTCCTGCCCCTTTCGGAGCCGAGGCCGGCCAAAAGGCCGGAAAGGTTTTTCTCGTCCACGAAAAACTCCTTGTCGTTTATCCCGTGCAGGTAAAAGACGTCGAGAAGCTCCTCCGGGTACCCCTTTTCCACCAGCTTGTCCACCGAGTGGAGGTACTCCGACATCGAGTTGACGCATTTGAAGAGGTCGTCGTCCTTGAGCGCGCGCCCGTCGCCGAGGCGGACCGTCGTCGCCCTGGTCCCCTCCCTCAGCAGGTACGCGCTCAGCTCCTTCTCGTCCTTGATGTATTTTTCGGTTTTTCCCTTCGAGAGCTTGTACAGCGGGGGCTGGGCGATGAACAGGTGCCCCCCCTTGACTATCTCCTCCATGTGCCGGTAGAAAAAGGTTAGCAGGAGCGTGCGTATGTGGGAGCCGTCCACGTCCGCGTCCGTCATGAGGATTATCTTGTGGTAACGGATTTTACTTACGTCGAAATCCTCCGCGCCCGCCCCGCCGCCTATGGCGGTTATCAGCGTCCGTATCTCGTTGGAGGCGAGCGCCTTGTCGAAGCGGGCCTTTTCCACGTTGAGTATCTTTCCCTTCAGGGGAAGGATGGCCTGAAATTTCCGCTCGCGCCCCTGCTTGGCGGAGCCGCCCGCGGAATCCCCCTCGACGATGTATAGCTCGCAGAGCCTCGGGTCGCGCTCCTGGCAGTCGGCCAGTTTCCCGGGAAGGGACGAGAACTCCAGTATCCCCTTTCGGCGGGTGAGCTCCCGCGCCCTTTTCGCCGCCTCGCGCGCGTCCGCCGCCAGCACCGCCTTGTGGACCACCATCTTGGCCACCTGCGGGTTCTCCTCGAAAAATTCGTCGAGCGTCTCCTTGACGAGCGACTCGACTATCCCCTTAATCTCGCTGTTGCCGAGCTTCGACTTCGTCTGCCCCTCGAACTGCGGGTTCATCATCTTGACGCTTATGACGGCCGAAAGCCCCTCGCGGACGTCGTCGCCGGTTATGGACTGGTCCTTCTTTAGCATCTTGTTGTTGGTGGAGTATTGGTTGATGGCGCGGGTGAGCGCCGCCCTGAAGCCGGCAAGATGGGTGCCACCCTCGTCCGTCCTTATGTTGTTCACGAACGAGAAGAGGTCCTCCTTGTAGGTGTCGTTGTATATGAGCGCGAACTCGACCGTGGTCGTGCCCTTTTCGTTCTTCATGTAAATCGGCTCCGGGAATATCGGCGTCTTGGAGCGGTTTAAATATTTTATGAACGAGGATATCCCGCCCTCGTAGAAGAACTCGTGCTTCTTGTCCGTCCTCTCGTCAACGATGTTTATCCGTATCCCGCTGTTGAGGAACGCCAGCTCCCTGAGCCTTTGCGAAAGGTGGTCGAAATTAAAAATCGTCTCCTCGAAGATTTCGTGGTCCGCCTTGAACCTTATCTTCGTCCCCCTGCTTTGGGCCTCGCCTATCTGCCTGAGCGCGGAGAGCGGCTTGCCGCGCGAGTACTGCTGGGTGTAGACGAAGCCGTCGCGCCTTATCTCCACGTCGAACGTCTCGGAAAGCGCGTTGACGACCGACACGCCGACCCCGTGGAGTCCGCCGGATATCTTGTAGCCGTCCCCCTCGAATTTTCCCCCGGCGTGCAGGATGGTGAGGACGACCTCGGCGGTTGATATCCCCTTGTCCGGATGTATCTCCACCGGTATGCCCCTTCCGTCGTCCTCCACGGAAATTGACTCGTCGCCGTGGATGACCACGTTGATGTTTTTGCAGTATCCGGCCATGGCCTCGTCCACGCTGTTGTCTACCACCTCGAACACGAGGTGGTGGAGTCCCCTTGCGGAGATGTCGCCGATGTACATGGCCGGTCTTTTCCTGACCGCCTCGAGCCCCTCGAGGATTTTTATCTGTTCCGCGCCGTAACTGTAAGTTTGTTTCATAATATATATAAAATTAGTAGTAGTCGTAGGAGCTGTTGATACTGTTGGGAACCCCTTTAAACATTAAGTTTCAATTAATTGCCCTTATTATATCCTGTTAATTGTTCGGCCGGTTGTCCAAGGCGTCAAAATAAAAACCCGCCGTCAACATCTTATTAACACTCCGTCAATGTGGTTGTTCATACCCCCAAAATTTTCTTTATGGCGGTCAGGTCTTTGTATAGCTTCGTGTTGGTCTCGACGTCGCTCTTCACTTTCTGGCAGGCGTGGATAACCGTCGAATGGTCCCTTCCCCCGAAAGCCTTGCCGATTCCCGGCAGGGACTCGTCGGTTATCTCGCGGCACAAAAACATCGCCAACTGTCGGGGAATCACAAGGTTGCGCCTCCTGCTCTTGGCCTTGAGGTCGTTCGGCTTTAGCGAGAAGAACTCGGTGACGGCCTTTTGGATTTGCGGCACGCCGATGTGCTTTTTTTCCTCGGAATAGACGCCGTCGAGCGTTTCCTTGGCCATGGCCAGGTCTATCGGCCTGCCGGTCAGCGAGGAGACCGCCACGACCCTCGCCATGCTCCCCTCGAGTTCCCGGATGTTGGACTTGATTGTTTCGGCCAGGAACAGTGAGACGTCCTCCGGCAGGGAGTAGCCGTTTTGGATCGCCTTTTTGTTTATTATCGCGACCTTGGTCTCCGTGTCAGCCGGTTGTATGTCCGCTATCAGGCCGGAGGCGAACCTGCTTTTAAGCCTGTCCTCGAGCCTTTTAATGTCCTTTGGAAACTGGTCGGAGGTTATGACTATCTGTTTTCCCTCGTGGAACAGCTCGTTGAAGGTGTGAAAAATTCCTCCTCGGTCCTTTCCTTCCCCGCTATGAACTGGATGTCGTCCACCAAAAGCGCGTCGAGGCTCCTAAACGTGGCGCGGAATTCGTCCATCTGCCCCTTTTGTATCTTCGACACGAGCTGGTTGACCAACTGCTCCGAGGAGATGTAAAGGACCTTCGCGTCCGGTTTTTTTTCCAACATGTACCTGCCTATGGACTGCACAAGGTGCGTTTTTCCCAGGCCGACCCCGCCGTACAAATAAAGCGGGTTGTATTTTTCGCCGGGGTTGTTCGCGCACGAAAGAGCGGAGGCGTAGGCGAACTCGTTGCTCTTTCCCACCACGAAGGTGTCGAAGGAATACTGAGGTTTGAACTGCGGCGGCAGGCCCCTTTTTTTCGCCTTCGCCGCCGGCGCCGCAGTCTTGTGGGGCGCGGCCGCGGGCCTTTTTTGGTCTATTAGAAACATGACCTTCGGCTCGGCGCCTATCTTGGAGCCGATGACCTCCTTTATGGCGTTCATATAGTGTTTTTCAATCCAATCGGAGTGGAAAACCGACGGAACCAGGAGGGAAAGCTCCCCCTCCTTCAGCTCGACCATCAGGGTGGGGTCTATGTAGGAAATGAAGTTGTGGCGGTCGATCCTTTTTTCGAGCTCTTTTTTGCAGTCCTCCCAAAACGTTTGCATGGATCAGATGTGGTAGATGAAACCATGCTCCGTCCGGGAAATGCTCTCCTCAAGCGATATGGCCTCGCTACAAACCTCGTTGAGCGAGATTGAATAAAGGGTCTTCCTCAGCGAATCGGTCACCCTGCGCCATAGCACCTGGGTCAGGCATTTCTGGGTTTTTGAGCAAAGCGGGTTGTTGTCCACGCAGTCGGACAATATGAGGTTCTCGTCCACCGCCTCGAAGATCTCGCCGATGCTGACCTCCATCGGCTTTTTCGCCAACAGGTACCCGCCGCCGGGCCCGCGGACGCTTTTTACGAGCTTGGCCTTCCGAAGCTTGAGGAAAAGTTGCTCCAAATAGTTGAGCGAAATCCCCTGCCTGAGCGAAATGTTGGACAATGGGACGGGAAAGTTCGCCGGCTGGGTGGCCAAGTCAACCATGGCTTGAACGGCGTAATGCCCCTTTGTGGATATCTTCATAAGGTCAGATGATTTTAACCTCGTTCGCCCGGTTTTAGGTAATTTTATTTTTTACGACAAACGCAAGTAAAAACAACGATTTGTAATCACGCCCAAAAAAGTTATCCACCGTTTTTTTTCGCGGGTCTTAACCCGTTGATTAGGTTGGTTTGAGTTCGCCCGTTGACTGTGGTATAAAGCTTCGGACATGTGTTAAGGGCGAGGTCGTGTGTCCGCCCAAAGGGGGCGGTTTGCGAGGGGATTCCGAGTAAATCCCCTTCGATTTTTGCCCGGCGCTGACGTAGGGGGTAAGACCTAAAAGATGTACAAAGATATTTTGGTCCTCTTGGACAATTCGGATTATTCGCTTTGGTCGCTTGACAGGGCCGTCGAGCTGGCCCGTGAGTTTAAGGCCACGCTCGTGGGGTCCCATGCGTACGCCGCTAAGCTTCACGAGACGAGGTTCACGCAGATGGAGCCGGGCCTTCCCGCCAAATACCAGGTGGAGGAGGAGCTTCAAAGGCAGAGGCAGATACACGGCACGCTCATTGAAAAGGGGCTTGCCATCATCTCCGACTCGTACCTGGACGTTTTCCAAAACAGGTGCCGGGAGAATTCGATCCCCTTCAAAAGGAAGATGGTGGAGGGGAAAAACTACGCGGTGATAGTGGACGACGTGAACTCAAACTCGTACGACCTCGTGGCGTACGGGATACTAGGCCAGGGGGTCGTGTCGTCAAGCCGCGTGGGTAGCGTGGCCGAAAGGGTGGCGCGGCGCGTTAAGACCGACATGCTCGTGGCGAAAAACGCCGTCCCGCTAAGGGGGGGGCGCGTCGCGGTGGGCGTCGACGGAAGCCCCGAGTCCTACGCCGCCATGCAGACGGCGATAACGTTCGCGAAAAAACTTGGGTGCAAGATAACCGCCCTCGCGGTGTTCGACCCGGATTTCCACTACAAGGTTTTCAACAACGTCGCCCAGGTCCTTTCCGAGGAGGCGGGCAACATTTTCCGGTTCAAGGAGCAGGAGAAGCTCCACGAGGAGATAATAGACTCCGGCCTGGAGAAGATATACAGGGACAACCTGGACGTCGCCGTGAAGATGGCCGAGGACGCGGGGCTCGTGAAGGGGCGCGATTTCGACTCGGAAGTGCTGGCGGGGAAGGCCTACGACGAGATGCTAAAGTGGCTCGACGGTAAAAACGTCGCCCTGTTCATGATGGGAAAGACCGGCGTCCACGCCGACGCCGGACTGGACTTCGGCTCCAACGCCGAGTTCATCTTCAGGTACGCCCCCTGCTCGGTGTATCTCACGTCGAGGAAGTTCAAGCCGGAGCCGGCCAAGCAGGAACAGGAGGAGATAGAGTGGACCGTCGAGGCGCGCGAGATGCTCGAAAGAGTCCCCGGTTTTGTCCGCAACATGGTCCGCGGCCACATGGAGTCCAACGCAAGGAAGGCGGGCAAACGGATTGTGACGCTGGAAATGATGCTCGAAGCCCGAAAAAAAATGGGGATGTAGGCCTCATTACCGCCCCAAACGGCTTTTTAACGGAACATCTGACGCCGCGCCGCCAGGGACTCCTAACCGAGCTTTAGCGAGCCTACCAGGTCGTTGACGTCCGCTATCCCCTCCGCGTCGCACCATTTCGAAAGTTCGTCCGCCAGCCTCTCGCAGATCGAAGGCTCCACGAAGTTCATCGTCCCCACCTGCACGGCGGTCGCGCCTGCGATGAGGAATTCCAGCGCGTCCTCGACCGTCGTTATGCCGCCCAGGCCGATAATCGGTATTTTGACCGTCGTCGCGCATTCGTAAACCATCCGCACCGCAACCGGCCTGATGGCCGGGCCGGAGAGGCCGCCAAAGACGCGCCTTATCTTCGGCTCCCTAGTCCTTACGTTTATGCTCATTCCCTTCAGCGTGTTTATGGCGCTTATCGCGTCGGCGCCGCCGTTTTGGACGGCCATGGCCAGCGGCCGGACGTCGGCCACGTTTGGGGAAAGCTTCACGATGAGCGGCTTGCGGACCGCCTTCCTAACGGAGGCCGTCAGTTTCTCCAGCAAAACGGGGTCGCTACCGAACTCGATTCCCCCTTTTTCCACGTTGGGGCAGGAGACGTTCATTTCCAGCGCGTGGACTCCGTCCATGGCGTCGAGCCTGGCCGCGGCGGCCACATATTCCCCCTGCGTCTCGCCGAAGAAGTTCGCGACGACCCTGGCCCCGGTTTTTCGGATGAGCGGCAGTTTTTCCGACTCGAAGGCGTCCAACCCCACGTTCTCAAGCCCTATGGAATTTATCATTCCGGACGGCGTCTCGCAGATGCGCGGCATCGGGTTGCCGGCCCGTTTTTTCAGGGAGAGCCCCTTCGTCGCAAACGCGCCGATTTTTCTCAGGTCGAGCTTGTCGGCGAACTCGACCCCGTAGCCGAAAGTGCCGCTCGCCGCGATCACCGGGTTCGCCAGCTCGAGGGAGCCGATGCGGACCTTCATGTTCGCCATCTTATCGTCCCCGCCTTGAACACCGGCCCGTCCACGCACGCGCGCTTGTTTCCGGCGTCGGTTTCCACCGCGCATCCGAGGCACACGCCGAACCCGCACCCCATTCGTTCCTCCAGCGAAAGCTCGCCGGAAATCTTGTGTTTGACGCATATTTCGTCCACGGCCCTCAGCATCCCCTTCGGGCCGCAGGCCATGATGTGCGCGTCCCGATTTTTCATCGCCGGATGTTCGAGTAAAACATCGGTCACAAGTCCTCGCTTTTCAACCGAGCCGTCCTCCGTCGCAAAATGCATTTCGTCCATCGGAATCGAAATTCCCAATCCGTCCTTGTTTGCCGCGCCGTAGAAGCCGACCATTTTTCTGTCCTTGTTTCTCTTTTTTAAAAAAAGGAACGGGGCCGCGCCGACGCCCCCCATGACGCACAGAAGATGGCTCGCGTTTTTCGGCGGGTCGAACGAGGTGCCGAATGGACCCAAGACGTCGACCGCCTCCCCCGCGCGTTTTTCCGCCATCAAGGAGGTGCCGCGGCCCGCCACGTTGTAAATGATGCTCATCAGGCCGTCTTCCAAGTTCGCAATGCTCATGGGGCGCCTTAAGAGCGGGTCGGTGGAATCGGAGATTCTTACCATTACGAACTGTCCGGGTTTGGCGCCGTCGTCCGGCCATTCGAAGTCCATCGAACGATATCTTCCGCCCAAGGACTCGTGACGGATTATTTTTCTCTTCATCTCTCCACCTTAAGGACGCTCAGTCTCATCTTCCCCAAAAACTCGAAAAGTTTGAGCTGGGACGCCTTGTCGCCGGCCATCAGCTTTATGTGTGTGGCGTCCGCCGTTTCCTGCCCGAACGTCGGATCCATCGCTATCCACTCCCCGGCGTATATCTCCGGCCACGCATGGTAAAGGAACCCCTTGAAATCTTCCGAGTAGACTATCCCGGCCGCGACCCTCGTCGGAATCCCGCTCGCCTTTGCCAGCGCGGCGAAAAGGTTCGCGTGCGCCTGGCAGTGCCCCTCGAGCGTCTTCAGGGTTTCGACCGCGGAAAAGGTGTCCGTGTAAACCTTGCGGACGTTGGAGTAAACCCACTTGTTTATTTTTACGGCGGCGTTGTAGACGTCCTTTTCGTCCCCCACAATCTTCTTGGCCCGCCCGACTATTTTCGGGTCGTCGGACTGCGCCTCGATGGTCGGGGCGAGCTCGCGCGCAAACCTCGCGTCGGCGGCCGTCCTGTCGATCCTCCTCACGCGGGACGCGGAGTTTTCCGCGACCGAAAGCTCCACGGCGACCGACCCGCCCCCTTCTGGGGCGGAGGCGGACTCCCTGATTATTTTCTGCCTGTCGTCCTCCGGAACCAGCCCCTTTGAGGCCAGTCCGGAAATCCGAACCTCCATCGCCGTGATCTTGCCCGGGTTTTCCAACGGTTTTTCAAGCGGGACGAGGCTGTATGAAAGCAGGGTGGTGAACGACAATGTTTGGTCCGGGAAGCTCAGGGCGCGCTTTTCGTCAACCTCCCGCGACACGAAACCCATCGGCGAAATCTCCCTTACTATCCTGCCGGCCGCCGAGACGTAGGAGACGGTGAGGAAGCTCTTGAACCTCATCGTCACCGGAAGCACCTTCTCCCTCTTTCCGTCGAGGTCCAGCTCCGTCCTTTTTCCCACCTCGACGGTAATCGTCTCCGAATCAAGCACCGGCTCCAAAAAGACCCGGTATTGAAACTTCATCCCCTCCTCCAGTTTCTTTTGCCCCAGCAGGAAGCCCATCGCGTCCGCTATGTAAACCTGGTCGCCGAAATCAACCGTCTTTTTCGTCACGTTTCCGCCGGATTCCGCGGTCACGCGAAGTTTGTCCCCCTCCACCACGCCCTCGAAGAACTGCTGGTGGTTGAGCATTTTCTGCACGTACGAGAACCGCAAAGGGCGGAACGACTTGTCCAGAAAGGACGTCTCGCTTCCGGAAATCTCCGTTATGGTTCCCTGAACCTCCAGTTTCATCACCGACCTGCTGTTCAGCGAGTAGCCGCTCTCCGTTTCGTGCGCCTCCTGGTGGGAGAAGCCTATTTTGCGGCCGTTCATCTCTATCTCCATCCACTGGTCGTAAACGAGCCTTTCCGACGACGCTCGCGCGGCCAGTGGCGGCGCGAGCAGGAGGAAAACTGAGAGGACGACGCCCGCCTTGGCGGCGGAGCTACGCATTGTATTCCTGCAGGGAGCGGACTTCCATCGCCTCGCCGCGGACCGACTTTATCGCGTCAACAAGGGCGTTCGCCCCGGCTATGGTGGTCGCGTAGGGAATGCCGCAGTTGAGGGCGGTCCTGCGTATGGACTTGGAGTCGAGTATCGACTGTCTTCCCAGGGAGGTGTTGACGACGACGCTTATCTCCCGCTTCTCCAAAAGGTCGACCGCGTGCGGCGAGCCTTCCGCGACCTTGTTGACGATCCGGACGAGCACGCCGGCCGACCTGATTGCCGCGGCGGTGCCAATCGTGGCCGTTATCGCGAAGCCCAGCGCCGAGAATCGCTTTGCGAGCTCCACCGCGTGCGGCTTGTCCTCCTCGGCGACGGATATGAAGGCCGTCCCCTTTTGCGGCAGTACGGAGCCGGAGGCCAGCGTCGCCCTGGCGAAGGCGAGCCCGAAATCACGGTCAATTCCCATGACCTCGCCGGTGGACTTCATCTCCGGCCCGAGTATCGTGTCGACCCCCTGGAACTTTATGAACGGAAAAACGGCCTCCTTAACGGAGACGTGCGTCGGAACCCTCTGGCCGGTGAAACCCGCGTCGGCTAGGGATTCCCCCGCCATCACCCGCGCGGCAATCTTGGCAAGGGGGACGCCGATCGCCTTGGACACGAACGGCACGGTGCGGGAGGCGCGCGGGTTGACCTCGAGCACGTAGACGTCCCCCTTCTTCACCGCGAACTGGATGTTGAGGAGGCCCCTGACGTCAAGCTCTTCGGCGAGTCTTTTGGTCTGGGTCGTTATGTCGTCAATCACGCTTCGGGGCAGGTTTCGCGGCGGGAGGGAGCATGCGCTGTCGCCGGAGTGGATTCCGGCCTCCTCGATGTGTTGCATTATCCCGCCGATGACCGTAAGCTTTCCGTCCCGAATGGCGTCCACGTCGACCTCGGTGCTGTCGCTCAAAAATTTGTCCACGAGCACCGGGCGCTCGGGGGAGGCCTTGACCGCCCGCTCCATGTAGCCCCTTAGCGACTCGTCGTCGTAAACGACCTCCATCGCCCTTCCGCCCAGCACGTAGGACGGGCGCACCATCACGGGGTAGCCGATGGCGTTGCTTATCTCCACCGCCTGCGCGGGGGCGAACGCGATCCCGTTTTCCGGCTGTTTCAGGCCGAGTTCTTCGACGACCTCCTTGAACCTTTTCCTGTCCTCGGCGCGGTCGATAGCGTCCGGCGAAGTGCCGATAATCGGCACGCCCGCCGCCTCGAGCGCCATCGCCAGCTTGAGGGGAGTCTGTCCCCCGAACTGCACTATCACCCCGTCCGGTTTTTCCACGTTGACCACCTCGAGGACGTCCTCGAGCGTCAGCGGCTCGAAGTAAAGCCTGTCGGAAGAGTCGTAGTCGGTGCTGACGGTCTCCGGGTTGCAGTTGACCATGATGGTCTCGTAACCGGCTTCGCGCAGGGCGAACAGGCCGTGCACGCAACAGTAGTCGAACTCGATTCCCTGGCCTATCCTGTTGGGGCCCCCGCCGAGTATCAT
>JACQBU010000039.1 GCA_016194375.1 Nitrospinota bacterium | reverse complement strand
TCGGTCGCTATGCCGGCGGGATTGTCAAACAACGCCGCCGTCAGTCCTGCGCCGTCGGTCGAACCGGTCGTCATAACCTTGCCCGCAATCGTGGTAATCACGTGTACGTTGGGAACGGCGGACACCTCGCCTGACAACACGCTTTCGCCGGTGGACGTCACCGCGGTCACGACAAAGTAATACGGCGTGCCGTTTGTGAGTCCGGTGATGACTTTGACGACGACCGCGTTGCCCGCGACCGGCGTCACGACGACGGGCCCCGCTGTTATGGGGCCCGTGATGGAAATGCCGGGAGCGGTTGCGTAATAAACGTGGTAAGTGCTTGCCCCGGCGACCGGAGTCCAGTTTAAGGTTACTTGTGAGTTTCCGGCCACGGCGGTAATGCCCGAGGGAGCGCCGACCGTGGAGATTACCGTGCTGGTCGTCACGACTGAAATGGTTTCGGAATCGAGTATTGTGACGGCGTCTGCAACGGTGTCCGTGCCGGGGATGGCTGAGGTGGCGGTGGTGGTGCTAGTGCTGGTGCCCGTGGGGGAGGCGGTGCCGGTGCTGGTGCTCGTCGTAACACCCGTGGCAAGGCCGGTGACGACACTCGTTCCCAGGCTAGTATTGGTGGCCGTTGTGGTCGTGGTACTCGTGATGGTGACTGTTGGATTTGCCGTAATTATGGAGGCGGCGGTTGCCGTGTCGGTGCTGGAAAGAACGACCGAGTCGGTTACGGCAACGACGACGGTGTCGGTGGCCGTGCCGGTTTTCGTCGTGGTGCTTGTGCCGGTGGTCGTGCTCGTGCTCGTCGGCGACGTGCCGGTTGACGTTCCGGTGACGGTGGTGACGTTCGTTACCGTGCTTGTTTCAGTGGTTGTGGCGGTGACCGTGGCATACGCTGAACCTACGGCGGCGCCCGTGTCCACGGAGAGCGCCCCGTTTCCGCAGGCTGAGGCCGCCGCGACGAGGATTATGACAACAGGGTGACGTCCAAACCCGGATTTATGCCTCCTCGCCGTAATTTTTTCGTTATAAAAAATGGGTTCGTTTGGAAAAACGGAAAAAAGATTGAGCGCGGCCAAAACGCGTAAAAGAGGAAACAGAGCGTCAACAAGGCCGGCACCTCCGCAAACACTTATAACAACGCCAAAAATCTCCACAACCCGATTTATCGGAACTTTTGCTCGGCGGCTTTAGCGCGTATTTTAGAAATTCCGGGCATCGTTGGCCCCCCGGACGGGCCGCCTTCTTGAGTTCTTCCAGGGCGCGTTCGCGTGGTCAACGGCGAACCTAAAAAAATCAGCGTCGAGGCTCGTGGGCAGGTCGAAATATCCCGGTGAAAAATCTTTTGCGGCGAAAAGGGAGGATTGGGCCCGTGCGGTCAGGAACCGCATCGCGTTGAAAATTGGTGCCGAAGAGAAGAGTCGAACTTCCACACCCTTTCGGGCACAAGATTCTGAGTCTTGCGTGTCTACCAATTCCACCACTTCGGCGTAACTATTTATTATCCCCGCTTTGCCCGGAGAATCAAGGAGGGTATCACGCGCCGAGGTTTTTTATCAAGACGCCCAATCCCGTCCCTTGACCGGCGTCGGGTCAGGATACTATCATCACACTCGGCCGCATGGCTCCGCCCGGAACATCGGGACGGAAAAAATAGTGACAAGCGAGGTTTGAATAAACAAAATTTTGGTTACCGGCTCGTCCGGCCTCATCGGCTCGGAAGTCGCCGCCTTCTTCGCCGGGGCGGGGTTCCAGGTCCACGGACTGGACAACAACCAGCGCGCAGTCTTCTTCGGGCCGCAGGGGGACACCCGTTGGAATCAAAAACGAATCCAAGAAAGCGTCCATGGTTTTTCCCACCACGAGCTTGACGTTAGGGACAGGGATGGAGTGTTGGGGCTTGTCAAGGAGCTTCGCCCAAACTGCATCGTCCACGCGGCGGCCCAGCCGTCACACGACAAGGCGGCGGAAATACCTTTCGATGATTTCGACGTGAACGCCGTCGGCACCCTGAACCTGCTGGCCACCAACAAGGTTTACGGCGACCTTCCCAACTCAATCCCGTTGCAGGAGCTGGAAACGCGCTGGGACTACGCGGATCCCGCGTACGCGAACGGAATCCCCGAGACATTCTCAATAGACCAGTCCAAACACTCCCTGTTCGGCGCATCGAAGGCGGCCTCCGATTTTATGGTGCAGGAATACGGAAGATATTTCGACATGCCCACCTGCTGTCTTCGCGGCGGGTGCCTTACGGGGCCGAACCACGCAGGCGTGGAATTGCACGGTTTTTTAAGCTACCTCGTAAAATGCAACCTTGAGGGGATCGAGTACAAAATCTTCGGGTACAAGGGGAAGCAGGTGCGCGACAACATCCACTCGCATGACGTGGCCCGGTTCATGCATGAGTTCTTCAAAAACCCGCGCTCCGGCGAGGTCTACAACCTCGGCGGCGGGAAGGACAACTCCTGCTCCATCCTGGAGGCTTTTGAAATAGCCGAGTCCTTCAGCGGGAAAAAACAGAAGTTCTCGTATCTCGAGAAAAACAGGATCGGCGACCACATCTGCTACTACAGCGACCTTAGGAAGACGAGGGCGCACTACCCGGCGTGGGACATAACAAAGTCGCTAAAGGACACCATCGGGGAAATCACCGCCGCCTGGAAAAAAAGAAGTGACTAGACCGGGCGTTTGCCCGCCTCCCAGATAGTCTTTTCGATCTTCTCCGTCACGCGCCAGTATGCGTATCGGGCAAGGTAAAGAATAGAGCCGAAAAAATTCATCTTAAAGGCGCGTTGAAAATGTTCGCCCGCCTCCCTCTTCATTTTGAACGACGGATGCCCGTAAACCAACGCCATCTTCAGGTCCGCCAGGTACGACTTTGCGAAATCAAGCCGCCTTTGAGTGACACCGGCCGAGCAGGCGCGCAGAAGCTCCTCCATCCTGCGACGGTAGGTGTGCTTTTCCGCCACCAGATTTTGTCCGGCGAGCGCGACGCGCCGCAATCGTTCGGGGTCGGCCAGGTATTTTTTTATTATTTCCGGAGCGTCGTCGAAGTCGTGCACGTCGCAATCTACCCCGGGGGTGAAGATTTCAAAAAAACCCTCGTCAATCACCCGCTGGCCCACCAGCAACGCGCCCGCCAGGCAGGCCTCGAAGGTCCGCAGGTTCACGTCGAACCGGGCGCAGATGTTGTACACGATTTTGCACCTGCTGTTGTACCGGCCGACGTCCTCGCGCTTTAAAAAAACCTCGTTGAACCGGACCGGCACTCCGGCTTTTTCCATCTTGTCAAAAAATTTCCGCTTCTCCGGGATGACCGAGCCGACGTAGCCGACGTCGATGTCCCTTTCCAGGTTGAAATCGCGGTGGTATTCCTCGTCCGCCGCAAACGGGAGCCAGTGCAAATGTTCGTACCGGTAAATCTTTTGCGCCAGCCTCATTCTCCCGAGCTGACAGAAAAAGGCGTAATCAAACATGGCGCAGTATTCCTTGTGCCAGCGAAAGTTGAGGTAGTTGTCCCCCAGCCATCCCGCGGTCGGAATGTCCAATTCCAAAAGGCCGCGTGGAAAAAATCGGTTGCCCGCCGACGTCTCCACAAAAAGGAATATGTCCGGCTTGTCCGTCATCCCCCTCACAAACTCCGGCATATTGACGTCCTCCGGAACCTTTACTAACTCCTCCGCCGGACCGTCCAAAGGAGAGGCCACCGTGACACGATGCCCCAACGACTTAAGCGCCCTGTAAACATACCAACCGAGGTGATGTTCCTTGAAGTTTGTGGCTAGGAGAACATGCGCGTTGGAGTCAGACATTGCAAGTCCTGCATATGTCGTATGGGAATATGCCGTTGGCCACCATCGCCCTGGCCTTAACGTAGGCTCTGTCGCGCCATATGTCCCCTATCTCCCTTTCCATCACGTTTCCAAAAGTCACGGTTGCATTGTAATCGTTGCAACAAAGCACCGCGTCCCCGAGATAGTTGATGGTGAGCTGGTTGGCATACGCGCAAACCTCGGCCTTTCTACGCGCAATTTTAACAAGGCCGCCGCGGTTGTTGAGGTGGGTGGAGTCCATAGCCTGAAACGCTTCGTAGTAATTAACCACCGATATCGCGTCTTTTAAATCCGCGTTATTGGAGACGTGCTCCAGGGTCTCGGCAAGCTCCTTGCCCGGGCGTTTGGAATGCATGGAAACGCGGAATCTTTTGACTCCGGCCTTTCTCAGCTCGAGAAATTTTTCTACCGTCAGGAAATCGCCGTTGGTGTAGATGATAATCTCACAATCCGGCAGGTTGTCCGCCGCGTGTTTCATCAACCTCGGCAAACGTGGGTCGCAAAGCGGCTCGCCGTAGAAATGCGGCGAAAGTCTACCGCGGAACTTCATCTTTGCAAGCGAGGATACAATCTTTTCGAACACCTCGTCCTTCATCATCTCCTCCGGCCTGCCCACCGTGAAATTCGGACAATAGACGCACTTCCGGTTGCAGTAAGAGGTGGTCTCTATCTCAACGTGCCTGAGCCGCCGCGGGGGAAGCGCGAGACGAATCAGGTATTGCAATTTTCGGCGGATGGCGACCGAGCTCATTTTTTAAATTATACCAGTCAAAAAAGGGGCGGTATGGCGAAATATCAACCCGGGCGGACCGGACTTCGATAAAACCACGCGACCTCACCTGGCGCCGGGCCCGCAAGGCCTGCCCCCAAACCGCGCTTTTTAAAAATCCGTCCTCTGTTTTTCAAGGAGGTTGGTAACAAGGGCTGAGCGCTTGGTTATGGATGGTATGCGCCTTTCAATAATCCATGGCATGGCCATGCTCTTTAAAATGCCGACTAAAAAAATATAAAGCCGCCGGATGACGGTGTAGTGCCTAATGGAATAAATGCTTTCATTGATTTGCAACTTTGGCGCGGAAGAATCCCGGCTGGAGCCGCCTTGGGGCGGTTTAAAGAACATTCCTACGGTGTCCCCCCAAAGGAACAACCTTGTCTCATCCCAACTTGTGGCGCTATAAACGTTCTCCATGCCGGCCCATTTGGCCAGCGCCGCCATGCCGTCGGGATAAATCCTCCAACAGTCAACCGGAGACCTGTGTTCCCTGCCGGAGCTGGGGGCAATGATTATCGCATATCCGCCGGGTTTCAACACCCTTGCCACCTCTTTAATTGTGAGCCATGGAAATTCTATATGCTCAAACGCCTGGCCGCTTATGACGATGTCGAAGGATTCCGTTTCAACGGGAATCTTATACGGATCCTCCGGAACGACGTCCACGTTGTTGCCGGGCGAAATATCCAACCCCGTATATTCGAATTTCAACTGGTTCGCGATCTTTTTGTAAATAAGGCCGGGCGGGTCGCTCGTTCGGGAACCCAAATCAAGCACCATTACCGTACGTTTCGGATTTAATCCGTAAAAATGGGCGGCTAATCTGCCCAACAGATAGTGCATTTCGTTATAACTTGATATGTGCATTTTTACCCCTTTACGGGACCACCTGATTCCGAACCGTCTTCTTCTAGGTTTTAAAAAGTTTGCCGCCATCGCCTCAACATCATTAGCCGTTATTTCCCATACGACCCCTTTTTAAAGCCTTTTCTTGAAGGAAATTATATTCAACCACGGTGAAAGAAGTCAAACAACGCCGCCCGTAATTCGCGGATACGGAAATGGCTCTACTGACTTCTACTTTCTCCGGGCGTGGGGGTGCGCCTTGTCGTACGCCTTCATAAGGTGGTCTATGCCCAAATGGGTGTATTTTTGCGTCGTCGCAAGCGACGAGTGCCCCAACAGCTCCTGTATTGCGCGAAGGTCGGCTCCGCCGTTGAGCATGTGCGTGGCGAACGAATGGCGCAGGGTGTGGGGATGGACTCCGGCGGGGACGCCCGCCTTGCGCGCGTATTTAATCACGACGTTGTAAATTGAACGCACCGTCAACCGCCCTTTTTTCGAGCCGAACATCGCCCCCGAAGGCGCCGATTCTTCGCTTGAAAGGTACACCTCCAAGGCCTCGTGCGCCTTCGAGCCTACGGGCAGGATGCGCTCCGTCCTCCCCTTTCCCATCACCCGTATCACGCGGGATCCCGCGTCATAATCATCGCGATTGAGGCCTTGAAGCTCGCTTATGCGCATCCCGCACCCGTAAAAAAGCTCCAGTATCGCGCGGTCTCGCAGATTGGTAGGGGAGGCAATCTTGCCTCCCAACACGGCAGGATTGCCGTGCCTACCCGCGGACGCGGATTCCATCAGCGCATAAGCCTCGTCAACGTCCAGCACGCGGGGCCTTCGGCGCGGTTTTTTGGGGATTGGCGCTCCCGCCGCGGGGTTCGTCGGCAAAAAGCCCTCCCTTACGAGGTATTTGAAAAAACTTCTCAACGAGCACAGCTTCCGCTCTATCGTGGCGGCGCTCATGCCGCGCCTGTGCAGGTCCGCCCCGAATGCGCGGATCGTCCGGGAGGTCAGGGAAGGGTCCGCCGGGCCGGAGAACCCCTTGGAGGAGATGAAACCTACGAACTGGCGAACGTCCAGCGCGTAATTTCTGACCGTGTGTTCGGAAAAATTTTTCCCGACGGCGATATGTCTTAAAAAATCGCCGACTGTCTTGTCCATTAGCCCGGCCCGGCCCGCTTGATGGCGCAACCGACCGCACGGGTGGATTTGACGGCCACGTCCCTGTCTTGGAGGACGGCCTCCAAAGCCTCCCTCAAATCGTGGCGCCTAACCCTTTTAAGGCTCTGCCAGCAGTCGTCTATCCGCCCCGCATAGCGCACCGCTCCCTCGGAATCCAAAAGGAACGCCTCCGGCACGACCTTCGCCCCAAACGTCCTGGCGGTCGCCCCCTCCATGTCCTTAAAATAGATGAAATCCGCCCCCTTGCCCGCCGCCCGCTTTTTCATCTCTTCGAACGTGTCCTCAGGGTGTGAAGACTCGTCGTCCGGGTTTATCCTTATGAACGCAACCCCTTTTTTGGAATATTGCGACTGCAATTTTAAAAGCCTCTCCTCGTACGCCAGGCAGTAGGGGCAGTGATTGCAAAAAAATACGACCACCACGGCGTTTTTCCCCTTTCTAAAAGACCCGAGGGAAAGATTTTTCCCGTCTATTCCGGGAAGGTCGAACTCCGGGGCCTGCACCCCAACCCTCAAATCGCCAACCATAACGTCGGTTCCTCACGCTGATTCAAATGGCCCGCCCTCTTCCCCGACCGGGGGGAGCCCGGACCAAACCGGGGATAATATTCGCCAAAACGCGTTTTATTCCCCATATTTTAACCCAATGTATTTACATTAGGCCCACCAAAATGTATCATATGAGGGATTAATGTTTTGTAATGTTAGTGTTTTGGAGGAACGATGCCTGAAATTGTAGCCGATTTACATCTTCACTCCACATTCTCGGACGGGCTTTTCACCCCCTCCGCACTAGCCGAATTGGTCGCAAGCAAGGGGCTTAGGGCCTTTTCGCTCACCGACCACGATTCGGTGGGCGGATTGGCCGAGATTCCGGCCAACCCGAGGGTGACGCTGATACCCGGCATCGAGCTCACCTCCACCCACGACGGCAAGGAGATTCACATCCTTGGCTACTACGTCAACCCCAACGAGCCCGAGCTTGGCGAGGTCCTAAAGCGTATAGCCGTGCGCAGGAGCCAGAGGTTGATGGACATTGTGGACAAGCTCAACAACGCCGGAAAGGTCTCGCTGGACAAGGACGAACTGGCTGAGGATTTGGGCACGGGCTCGTACAACCGCCTCAACCTGGCGCGTTTCATGGTCAAAAAAGGGCTGGCCCAAAGCATAGAGCGTGTGTTCGCGAACTACCTGGGGGATTCGTCGGAGGCGTACGAGGCTGTCAATTATTTTTCGCCGACGGACGCGATTAGGCTGGTGCATAATTGCGGCGGTCTCGCCTTCCTAGCCCACCCGTACACAAACAACACGTCGAGTTACATCCCCGAATTGGTGGAATGCGGGTTGGACGGGGTCGAGGCGTTCCATCCCTCCCACGGGCAGGCCGACGTGAAGAAATGCCTCGACTGGGCCGCTAGGTTCAAGCTGGGAGTCTCCGGCGGGAGCGACTTCCACGGAAATGAGAACTCCCCCCGGAAGATACTCTCCGCCGGGCTAAACGGCGAGCGGCTGGTGGACTTCCTGGGCCTCAACCCCTCAAGGGATCTTGCGGCGGCCGTTTAGGGCCGTTGACGGGGCGGCCTAAATACTGGTACTCTGCGTTGTTTCACGGCAACGCCCGAGTAGGAAAGGAAGAGATGAAGGTAAAAAAAGAGGTAGTCCGGTATCTTTCAAAGAAGATTGTTGGCCACCTGAAGAACATCAACGCCATCGAGTACGAGTGCGACGAGGATTCGGTGACGGACGTCGTCGACAACGCCATAAGCCAGGACCTGATGGTCGAGGACAAGCTTAACGACGAGGTCAAGGCCATACTCGCCGAGCAGGAGGAGACCCTGGACGAAAACAACATCAACTACCGAAAGATGTTTCAGATGGTTAAAAGCAAGCTGGCGAGAGAGAGGGGGCTCATACTATGAAGCTCTCGAGGGAAAAGATAAACCACCTCTCCCAGGTGATATTAAAGGCGATTTTGGCGGACGACCGCATAGAGTATTTCATGGACGACAACAAGCTCAGGCTTGAGATCGTCAAGATCCTAACCGACGAGATAAGGCACGAGGACGAAATAGACCAGGCGGTGAGAAAAACCATAAGCTCGTACGGAAGGGACCTGCGGGAGGGCAGTTCCGAGTGGGAAATAGTTTATCAGCGGCATTACCTTGAGGAGACGAAGAAGCGCCGCGGAATCTCCCTGTAAAGCGTGTTAAGTCGTCTCAAAAAGGGGCTGGGCAAAACCGCGGAACTGCTGGCCGGCAGGCTCGTCGCGCTAGCCACCGGAAGGAAGCCGCTTAGTGACGCAGTGCTTCAGGAAGTGGAGGAAGCGCTCATAACCTCGGACGTCGGCCTTAGGACGTCCCGAGAACTCGTGGCCGCCCTAAAGTCCGCCCATAAAAAAAGGGAGATATCCACCACCGACGAGATAAGGCCGTTCCTACGCTCGCGAATCCAGTCTCTCGTGACGGTGAACCATCCTAGAACCCCCCCGGATGCCGAGGCCGCGCCACGGGTCATCCTAATGGTCGGTGTAAACGGGGCCGGAAAAACAACCACCATCGGCAAGCTTGCGTCCCGCCTCACCGGTGAGGGAAAAAAGGTGCTCGTGGCCGCCGGCGACACCTTCCGCGCCGCCGCCGTCGAACAGCTCGCCCAATGGTGTGCCCGCGCCGGGTGCGAGATTGTCCGCCATCCGCAGGGTGCGGACCCGTCGGCTGTAGTGTTCGACGCCTTAAAGGCGGGGGTGGCGCGCGGGAAGGACGTGGTTATTGTGGACACCGCAGGCAGGCTCCACACAAGGTCAAACCTGATGGACGAGCTAAAAAAAGTGCGTCGCATAATCGCCAGGGAGGTCCAAGGCGCCCCGCACGAAACCCTCCTTGTGGTGGACGGGACGACCGGCCAAAACACCATCAACCAAGTAAGAGAGTTCAACGCCAACATAGGCCTTTCGGGCGTTGTGATAACCAAATTGGACGGCACGGCCAAGGGTGGCGCGGTGGTGGGAATAGTGAACGAAACCGGCATACCGGTTAAATACGTCGGCGTCGGGGAGGGGGTCGAGGACCTCCAAGACTTCGACCCGGCGGTGTTCGCCGAGGCCATCATTTAGGGAAACCCCCTTTTTATTCATAGGATTCCCCAAATTCGGTGTTTTTAAAAAAACGCCTTTTTTTTAAAAAAAACGTCAAAATCCGTCAAAAACGGGGTAAAATGTGCAAAATCTTTAAAAAAGGAGTTGTACGGTAAAATGGATATCACGTCACTTAGACCTGGCATGAAGGTGGAGCTGGAAGGGGCCTTGTTCCAGGTCGTTTCGGCCCAGCACGTCAGCCCGGGAAACAAACGCGCCTTCGTTCGAGCCAGGATAAAAAACCTTAAAACGGGCCAGCTTCTGGAAAAGACGGTCAGGGAGGGAAACGACTTCAAAGTTCCCGACTGTGAGGAAAAAGATATGCAGTACCTGTACCACGACGCCTCCGGCTACCACTTCATGGACAACGTCACCTACGACCAGACGTTCCTCAAGGACGACGACGTCGGCGAGAACAAGAACTTCCTGCAGGAAAACAGCCTCGTCAAGTTCCTTTACCACAACGGCGAGGTCATAGGCCTTCAACTTCCGCTTTTCGTGGAAATGGAGATAAAGTCAACCGAGCCGGGGTTCAAGGGGGACACGGCAAGCTCCACGGGTAAGCCCGCTGTCATAGAAACCGGCGCCGTAATACAAGTGCCGCTTTTTATCAACATCGGCGACAGAATAAAGATAGACACCCGGACGGGAGAATATCTAGAGCGGGTTTAAGGCGAAGCCTCGGCGACCGCATCGACCGAGGGTTTGCCATGCCCTGACTAATTGGGTGAACGGGGCGCGGTTCCCGCGCAAGGGGAGGAGACTGGATGGACATTGAAGAGATTAAGAAACTCATCAAGCTCGTTGAAAAAAGCGGGATAAGGGAGCTTGAGGTCGAGGAGGGCGGCAAAAAGGTCCGCATCTCCAAGTACGAAGGCGGGGAAGTCGTTCCAAGGACCCCCGTCAGCTACGCGCCCATGCCGGCGCATCACGTCATCCCTCCCGCCCAGGCGTCGCCGGTCTCGCCGGAGGAGGCAGGAAAGTCCGAGGCGGAGGAAAAATATCATCTCGTGAAAAGCCCGATGGTCGGCACGTTCTACATGGCTCCGGCCGAAGACGCGGCTCCGTTCGTCAAGGAGGGGGACGTGGTGAGCGCCGGCCAGACGCTCTGCATAATCGAGGCGATGAAGCTGATGAACGAGATAGAAAGCGACGTCAGCGGGCGCGTGGTGAAAATTTTACCCGAGAACGGGGCCCCGGTGGAGTACGGCGAGACGCTCTTCAAGGTGGAGCCGCTATAATTCCCGCGCGTCCGTCCGGAATAAATCATGTTTAAGAAAATACTCATCGCCAACCGCGGCGAGATAGCCCTGCGCATCATTCACGCCTGCAAGGAGATGGGAATTCGCACGGTGGCGGCGCACTCCACCGCCGACGCCGACTCCCTGCCCGTAAAGATGGCGGACCAGGCGGTGTGCATAGGCCCCGGCGAGGCCTCCAAAAGCTACCTTAGTGTTCCGGCGCTCATATCCGCCGCCGAGGTCACCAGTTGCGACGCCGTGCATCCAGGGTACGGTTTCCTGTCGGAGAACGCCGGATTCGCCGAGGTCTGCGGCGAGTGCAACATCACCTTCATCGGCCCGTCCCCGGAAAGCATCCGCCTCATGGGAAACAAGAGCGTCGCGAGAGAAACTGCAGTAAAAGCCGGCGTGCCGGTGGTGCCGGGGAGCGACGGACCGATTGAGTCCGAAGAAACCGCGAAGGAGGCCGCCGGAAGGATAGAATACCCGGTCATACTAAAGGCCTCCGCAGGCGGCGGTGGGCGCGGCATGAGGATAGTCCACGAGGAAGCCGAGCTAATGGACTCCCTTAAGCTCGTTCAGGCGGAGGCCGGCGCCGCGTTCGGCGACAAGGCGATATACATGGAAAAATTCGTGGCCAACCCGCGCCACATAGAGGTTCAGGTGCTCGGCGACAAGCACGGAAACATCGTCCACCTTTTTGAGAGGGACTGCTCCATTCAAAGGCGGCACCAAAAGATAATCGAGGAGGCCCCTTCGGTCGCGCTCGACCAGGCGCTTCGCGAAAAGATGACCTCCGCCGCGCTGACCCTCGCCCACCACATCAAGTATTATTCCGCGGGCACGTTCGAGTTCCTTTTGGACTCCAAGGGCAAGTTCTACTTCATGGAGATGAACACGCGGGTCCAAGTCGAGCATCCGGTCACGGAAATGATAACCGACGTCGACATAATAAAGGAGCAGATAAAGGTCGCTTACGGCATGCCGTTGGGCTTCTCCCAAAAGGACGTCAGCATCTTCGGCCATTCCATCGAATGCAGGGTCAACGCCGAGGACCCCGAAAAGTTCGTCCCCAGCACGGGCACGATAACCGAGCTTCACCTCCCAGGCGGGCCGGGCGTGCGGATTGACACCGCCGTCTATCAGGGATACAAAATACCCCAGTACTACGACTCAATGATCGGCAAGGTCGTCGTCCACGCCCACACCCGTGTCGAGGCCATACACAGGATGCGAAGGGCCCTCGGGGAGTTCCACATAAGCGGAATAAGGACCACCCTCCCCTTGCTCCTAAAGATAATGCACTCCGAAGAGTTCGAAAAGGGGGAGGTAAGCACCCGTTTCATAGAGGACTTCCTCAGCAGGAACGCCGCACAGCCCACGGCCGGTTGACTTTGGTCCGCATAAGCAACACCCCCTACGGCCTCGTGCTGATAATGGGTCTGGTGAGCCTTTTCGCCGACATGGCCCACGAAGGGGCCCGGAGCATCACCGGGCCGTACATGTCGGTCCTTGGCGCCTCGGGCTTCGTCGTAAGTTTCGTGGCGGGCTTCGGCGAGCTGTTGGGGAACGGCCTGCGAATCTTCTCGGGCTACCTGACGGACAAGACCAAAAAGTACTGGCTCATGGCCATGACTGGATATCTTATAAACCTCGTCTCCGTGCCACTGATGGGGATCGCAGGGGGTTGGAGGGCGATGTCCGCCCTTATTTTCACCGAACGGGTCGGGAAGGCAATCAGGACCCCCGCTAGGGACACGATAATATCCTACGCCGCCAGAAAGGTCGGGAGCGGCTACAGCTTTGGCCTGCATCAGGCGATGGACCAGGTCGGCTCCCT
>JACQBU010000045.1 GCA_016194375.1 Nitrospinota bacterium | reverse complement strand
CTGGGCCCCGGGCAGAAAAACCGCGATTTCACCGGCTACACCATGTACGTCATAGCCTGGCCCAAGGAGTCCAACGCCCCGCCAATCGCCGCCGCGCGCTACAATTCGCCCAAATTTCCGATAAAATTCAGGATGGACTCGCGGGACCTCATGACGAACTACCCCCCGGCGCCGGGCACGACGATGAACATCGAGGCGAGGGTCGACAAAAACAGCGACCCGACGATAAAGTCCCCCGGCGACGTGACCGGCTTCTCGGCGGCCCCCGTGGTCGTCGGCGCGAACGACGTAAAAATAACGATAGACCGCGACAGGTAGCCGCCCCGGCGAAAAAAACCCTTTCAAGCGGCGTTATAAAAGATTAGAATAATCCAACTTTTGAAGGAGATTGCGGCTGATGAACATCGAAGAAAAGATAAGGGAAATCATAGTTGAGCAACTCGACGTCGACGCGGACGAGGTCACTCCGGACGCCTCTTTCATAGAGGATCTGGGGGCCGACTCGCTTGACACGGCCGAACTCGTTATGGCGTTCGAAGAGGCGTTCGACGTCGAAATATCCGACGACGACGCGGAAAAAATCCTGAAGGTAAAAGACGCGATAGCGTACATAAAAGGCAAAAAAGGCTGACTCGCCCCCTTCTTATGCGCCGAAGAGTCGTCGTAACCGGCCTTGGTATGATCTCCCCCCTGGGGAACTCCGTGGCAGAAACCTGGGAGGGCATTAAGGCCGGAAAAAGCGGCGTGTCCCCCATCACCCGGTTCGACGCAAAAGATTATCCCGTGACCTTCGCGGCCGAGGTGCGCGGGTTCGACCCGCTCAAATGGATTCCGAAAAAAGAGCTGAAAAAAATGGACCTGTTCATACAGTACGCCATCGGCTCCGCTTTAATGGCCATCGAGGATTCCGGCCTTAAGATCGACGACTCCAACGCCGAGAACGTGGGCGTAATCGTCGGCTCGGGGATAGGGGGGTTGCCGGTCATCGAGGAATACCACAAGATCCTCCTTGAAAAGGGGCCGCGGCGCGTGACGCCGTTCTTCATACCGATGGTCATAAACAACATGGCCAGCGGCAACATATCCATCATGACCGGCGCGAAGGGGCCCAACTCGTGCGTCACGACCGCGTGCGCGACCGGCTCCCACGCGATTGGCGACTCGATGAGGATAATAGCCCGCGGCGAGGCCGACGTCATGATATGCGGCGGCGCCGAGTCCGTCATATGCCCCACCGCCGTGGCCGGGTTCGCGGCGGCAAGGGCGCTCTCGACGAGGAACGACGACCCGACCCGCGCCAGCCGCCCTTTCGACCGCGACCGCGACGGGTTCGTGCTTGGCGAGGGGGCGGGAGTAATTGTGCTTGAGGAATACGAGCGCGCAAGGAACAGGGGAGCCAAGATATATTGCGAAGTCGTCGGCTACGCGATGACGGGGGACGCCTACCACATGACCTCCCCCCCGCCCGAAGGGGAGGGGGCCGCGCGGTGCATGGCGAAGGCGCTGAAGGACGCCGGATTGAGGCCGGAAAACATCGACTACATCAACGCGCACGGAACCTCCACGATAGCCGACGCGATAGAGTCAAAGGCGGTAAAAACCGTGTTCGGCGAACACGCGTACAAACTTGCGATGTCCAGCACCAAGTCAATGACCGGCCACCTGCTCGGGGCCGCGGGAGGCATTGAGGCGATATTCACGGCAAAGGCGATCGAGGAGGGGATTTTGCCCCCCACGACCAACCTGGACAACAACGACCCGGAATGCGACCTTTTTTACGTGCCAAACAAAATGGTCCGCAGGGACGTAAACGCCGCCCTTTCAAATTCGTTCGGATTTGGCGGCACCAACGCAACAATAGTGATGAGCAAACCTAGAGGATGATTAGCTTCTTTAGAAGAAAAAAGCTGGCCAAGTCCGACCCTGAACGAGAAAAAACCCTAAGGGAGTTCGAAAAAAAAATAGGATACAAATTCGGGAACCTTAACATCCTCAACGCCGCGCTCACGCACCCGTCCTACCTTCACGAAAACCAAATCAACGACGAAAACCATTACGAAAGAATGGAGTTTTTGGGGGATTCCGTGCTGGGCCTCATAGTGTGCAGACACCTCTACAACGAATTTCCGAATTACGCCGAGGGGGACCTTTCCGACGTCAAAGGCCACGTCGTAAGCGAAAAACATTTGGCAAACATGGCAAAGAGGATGGAGCTGGGAAACTATATCCGGTTCGGCGCCGGCGAGGCCAGGACGGGGGGGCGAAAAAAACACTCCATCCTCGCCAACGCCTTCGAATCGGTGCTCGGGGCGATTTTTTTGGACGGCGGGTACGAAAAATCCGAGAAATACCTCCTCAAATTCTCCAAGGACGACATCGTGATGCACCCTCCGGACAGGGAATCGTCGAATTTTAAGGGAATTTTACAAAAATATTGCCAAACCCACCTAAATTCCGACCCAAACTACCGCGTAGTGGGCGAACACGGACCGTCACACTCGAGAAAATTTGAGATGGAAGTCTGGAGCGCAAACACCAAACTGGGTTCCGGGCTGGGAAAATCCAAAAAAGAGGCAGAACAAAATGCGGCCGCCAACAGCATCAAGTATTTTGAATCACAAGAGTTTAAGTCAACCCATAAGGATGTTCCATTTTTGTCCAAAAGAAAGCACTCTAGAAGAAGATGGGGGTTTAAAAAACGACAAGAATGACCTGTTTTTTAACAAAAACCTCTAAATTATCGCGAAAATCGTTCATTTTGCCATGATTTCCATTATCGAGATATTTCATTCCCTCCAAGGGGAAACTACCAAAGCCGGATTCCCAACCGTCTTCATTCGGATGGCCGGTTGTAACCTCAGGTGCGTCTATTGCGATACCCAATATGCCTGGGAAGAGGGAATTCAAATGGCTATTGATGAGATTGTAAAAACGGTTGAATCTTTCCATTGTAAACTAGTTGAAATAACTGGTGGAGAACCGCTCGAACAACCGGAATTGCCGGATTTATGTGAGAAATTGCTTTCAAAAGGGTTCTCAATCCTTTTGGAAACCAACGGAACGTTGGACATATCAAAAATTCCCCAAAAAGTTGTCAAAGCTATTGATATTAAATGCCCCGGTAGTAACGAATCTGGAAAATTCCTTTATGACAACCTAAAACATCTTTCCCCGAAGGATGAGTTAAAATTCGTCATAAGTTCAAAAGAGGACTTCATTTGGGCTATTTCAGAGATAGAAAAACACGATCTCCTTTCAATTTGTACTATCAACATATCACCTGTCGCCGGCGTTCTAAATAATGCCGAAGTTGCCCGATGGATAATTGATAGCGGCAAAAACCTCCGTTTAAATTTACAATTGCATAAAATCATCGAAATTAAGTAAAAAAGCCCTATTTTGGGTTATTTTACGCTAAAAAGCCGTCAATATTGGCAAAATTCGCGAATTTTGACGGATGGAAACAGGATTAAAAAGGCTTTTTAAGGTACGCAGGGGGGAAGAAAAGGCGAAGGAGTGGATTAACCCGGCGGCCAGGACATCGGTCTCCCGCATAGTATGTGCATGTGAAGGTGGTCAACGGTTTGGCCGCCGTAAACGCCGTTGTTAATCACCGTCCTGAACCCCTGTTCGCCCAGCGACTTTTTTTTCCTTACGACCTCCCGCACGGCGTTGAACATCTCCCAGACCAGCTGGCGGTCCTCCTCCCCCACCGAAAGCATGTCGCTTATGTGTTTCTTTGGAATGACCAGATAGTGCTTTGGGGCCTGCGGGTACTTGTCCTCGATGACAAGGACGCGGTCGCTTTCGAGTATTTTATCCGCCGGGGATAGGTTCGACAAAATTTTGCAGAAAATACAATCATCCACGTGAAAAATTCTATTACAATTCGGATGTTTCGGCAAATTTAGTTGAATTGTGGGGACGAAGCTGGTAAATTTGCCCTGTGTTACACGGCTCCGCTCCGCAGAGTTTTGCGGAAACGGCGCAAAGAACCTTTTTAAGCGGGTTCAGAGAGACCCGTAAAAGGAGCGATTAGGTTTTATGTTGCATCCGCATACTCCAAACGTCCCGGGGCATGGGCGAAGATAAAGCCGCCCGGCGCGTAGTCCTTTCGTCCGCCGACATCGGCAGAACCTTGGCGCGCATGGCCCACGAAATCACCGAAAAGAACCCCGACGTCTCTTCCCTCGCCCTCGTCGGGATAATAACGCGCGGCGCTCCCCTCGCCCGCCGCATGGCGGAAAAAATTTGCGCGATAACCGGGGTCGAAATTCCGGTGGGCGGGCTGGACGTGACGTTTTATCGCGACGACCTGGCGCGCAAGGGGCCGAACCTAAACGCCTCCCCGACCGACATCCCGTTCGACATTTCCGGAAAGACTGTTATCCTAGTGGACGACGTGTTGTTCACCGGCAGGACGATCCGGTCCGCCATAGACGCGATAATGGACCTGGGCAGGCCGGGCAGGATCCAACTCGCCGCGTTGCTGGACAGGGGGCACAGGGAACTGCCGATACGGGCGGATTACATTGGAAAAAACATCCCCACCTCCCGCGACGAGCTGGTGAAGGTGAGGGTGCGCGAAATAGACGGCGAGGACGCGGCCGTAATATTGGGCGGGGCGAATGGCTGAGCCGGTCCTGGCGGCGTTCCGCGGCAGGCACCTCCTTAGCATAAGCGACCTTTCCGCGGACGAGATATCGGGGCTGATAAACACGGCGCACAGGTTCGTGGAGGTTTCCGAAAGGGAGGTGAAAAAACTGCCGACCCTCAGGGGAAAAACCGTTGTCAACCTTTTCTTCGAGCCGAGCACGAGGACCAGGACGTCCTTCGAGATAGCGGGAAAACGGCTTTCGGCGGACGTCATAAACATCTCCGCCCAGTCCTCAAGCGTGTTGAAGGGGGAGACCTTCAAGGACACGGTCCTTAACGTCGCATCCATGAACCCGGACGCGCTGGTCATTCGCCACCCCTCCCCCGGAACGCCGCTGTACGCGTCAAAAATCGCGGGTTGCTCCGTCATTAACGGCGGCGACGGCGCCCACGCCCACCCCACGCAGGCGCTGTTGGACATGATGACGATAATGGAGCACGGGAAGTCGCTCCAAAACATCAGGGTCTCGATAATAGGGGACGTTTTGCATTCGCGCGTCGCGCGCTCGAACATCGCCGCCTTCAAGATGTTCGACGCGAAAATAACCGTGTGCGGCCCCAAAACCCTGATGCCCCCGGACGTCGGGAGCCTGGGGGTGCGCGTGACGCACGACATCTCGGAGGCCGTCCGCGAGGCCGAGGTGATAATGATGTTGCGAATACAGACCGAGCGGATGGCACAGGGGCTTTTTCCGTCGCTCAGGGAGTATTCGGCGCAATTCTGCCTGGACTCGAGGGTCATGAAAAAGGCGCGGCCGGACGCGATTGTGATGCATCCGGGGCCGATCAACAGGGGGATAGAAATTTCCTCCGAGGTGGCGGACGGCCCCTATTCGGTCATCCTGGACCAGGTGGCCCACGGCGTGGCGATGCGCATGGCGGTGCTGTACCTACTTTGCGGGGGGGCCGAACAATGACGGGCAGGATGTTGATAACGGGCGGAAGGGTGGTCGACCCGTCCTCGGGGTTTGACGGCGTCGCCGACGTCCTGCTGGAAAACGGGGCGGTCGCGAGCGTGGCCCCGTCCATACCGTCCGACGGGGCGCGGGTGATAAACGCAAAGGGACTCGTGGTCTCGCCCGGGTTCATAGACCTCCACGCACACCTCCGCGAACCGGGGGACGAATACAAGGAGACGATACTTTCCGGCTCGATGGCGGCCGCCGCGGGCGGCTTCACGGCCGTTTGTTGCATGGCAAACACGAAGCCGGTCAACGACAACGGTTCGATCACGCGCTACATATTGGAAAAGGCCTCGCAGGCGAAAGGGGCGCGGGTTTACCCGATAGGGGCGGCCACGAAGGGGCTCGAGGGGAAGGAGCTCGCGGAAATCGGCGAGATGAAGCAAGCGGGTGTCGTCGCGCTCTCCGACGACGGGCGGTGCGTCATGAACGCAAGGCTGTTCCAGAACGCCCTGAGGTACGCGTCCATGTTCGGCCTTACGGTGGTGGAACACTGCGAGGACGTGAATCTGGCGAAGGACGGCGTGATAAACGAGGGGGAGGTTTCGGCGCGCCTCGGGATAAAGGGTGTGCCGGCTCCGGCGGAAACGGTCGTGGCGGGCAGGGACGTCGAGATTGCCGCCTACACCGGCTGTCGGGTTCATCTGGCCCACATATCCGCCAAGGAGACGGTCTCCGCCGTGCGCGCCGCAAAGGCGCGGGGGGTCAGGGTGACGTGCGAGGCGACGCCGCACCATTTCACGCTCACGGAAAAGAGGCTCGAGACCTTCGACGCGAACTTCAAGATGAACCCGCCGTTGCGGCGGGAGGAGGACGTGGCCGCCATAAGGCGGGGGCTGGCCGACGGCACGATAGACGCCATAGCGACCGACCACGCCCCGCACCTTCAATGGGAGAAGGAGCTTGAGATCGACCAGGCGCCCAACGGCGTCGTGGGGCTTGAGACCGCGCTCGGCGTCTCCATGTCCCTCGTCTTGGACGGAACGCTCTCGCTCGGAGCCATGATCGCGCTTCTAACCAACCGGCCGGCGGGGGTATTCGGACTGCCCGGAGGCACGCTCGCCCGGGGCGCGCCAGCGGACGTGGCGGTCTTCGACCCGGAAAAGAGCTGGGTGGTGGACCCGCACCTTTTTTTGAGCAAGGGGAAAAACAGTCCCTTCGCCGGCACGGAGCTCAGGGGAAAAAATCTTGTGACCATCGTCGGAGGCGAGATTGTGTATAATCCCACGGATTTATGAAAGCTGTGCTTGCCCTGGAGGACGGAAGGTTTTTCGAGGGAACCGCGTTTGGCTCCCGCTCCGACGCGGTCGGCGAAGTGGTCTTCAACACCGCGCTCAGCGGCTACCAGGAGGTGCTCACGGACCCCTCGTACCACGGCCAGATAGTCGCGATGACTTATCCGCTGATTGGAAACTACGGGGTGAACGGCGAGGACGAGGAGTCCGACAAAATTCAGGTCCGCGGGTTCGTCATAAAGGAGCCGAGCTCCGTGGCGTCCAATTTCAGGAGCAGGGGGGGATTGGACGAATACCTAAAGTCGCAGGGGATAGCGGCGATAAGCGGGATTGACACCCGCGCCCTAACGCGCCACATCAGGAGCAAGGGCGCCATGAGGGGTGTTATTTCCTCGGCCCCCGTCTCCACCGACGACCTCGTCAGGAAGGCCCGCGCCGCCGAGGACATGAACGGGGCGGACCTCGCCGTCCGCGTGACCACGAGGGAAAAATACAAGTTCAACGAGGGGCTCTGGCGGCTCGGATCGGGCCCTGCCAAACCCCCGAAAAAATACGCGGTGGCGGCGGTTGACTACGGCATAAAGCGAAACATCCTCCGCCACCTATGCGAACGGGGATGCGACGTGACCGTCTTCCCGGCCACGGCGACGGCGGACGAGATTTTGGCCTCGAAACCGGACGGGGTTTTCCTGTCCAACGGGCCCGGGGACCCGGGCGCGGTTACGTACGGCATGGAGACGGTCAGGGGCCTGCTGGGAAAGAAGCCGTTGTTCGGCATATGCCTCGGCCACCAGATAATGTGCCTCGCACTGGGCGCGAAAACCTTCAAGCTCAAATTCGGGCACAGGGGCATTAATCATCCGGTGATGGACGTGCGCGCGGGCGACGTCGTCCGCATCACCTCCCAAAACCACGGGTTCGCCGTGGACGGGGAGACGCTTCCGCCGGAGTTGGAGCTGACACACTACAGCCTCAACGACCGCACGGTGGAGGGGGTGCGCCACAAGAGACACGCCGCGTTCTCGGTGCAGTACCATCCCGAGGCCTCCCCCGGCCCGCACGACGCCTCGACGCACTTCGACCAGTTCATAACGATGATGGAAAAGGGGCGCTGATGGTGTTGGAGAGGATTTTTGGGAAAACCTTCGGGGTGCCCGACCCCGGCGGGCTGAAAAAGGTGCGCCGGATGCTGGACGAGCTCATTGACTTCGCCTCCGAGGACAGGTTCCAGGAACAAATGGAGGAGGCCAGGGCATATTACTACTTCAAGGCGGGGAAAATAAACGACGACGACCCGGATTTCCTCCAGCGCATGAACACCTTTTTGGAATGGTTTATTTTTGACCACAGGCCCGGAGGAGCGGGCGAGAAAAGCCTGTTCGACGCGTACCTGGCCGAAAAACTGCCGAGGCTGTCCGCCGACGAGGTGGTGATGAGGATCGCGGCCTCCAGAAACCACCACTCGATTTTCATGGTGAGGGCCCGCGGAAACGGCACGGTCAGGCTCAAGGACATGGCCGGAAAAAACTCCTTCGTCGTCACCTACGACGACGAGCTCGAGGAGAGGGACGTGCTCGAGGCGCGGGTCATAAGCGTCGGAAGGGGATGCTTCCTTTCCTACACCCACTGCCTGCATCCAAAGACGACCGCCAGGGCCATCTACGCCCAAATCAAAAAGCGCAGGGGGGCGCCGTTGGACGAGGAGTTTTTCTTCAAGTTGCAGGGGATGCAGTTAAAATGGCGGCACTTCAGACAAATCCACGTGGACAACATATACAATTTTAACTGATGCCTAAGCGAAGCGACCTCAACAGCGTTCTGATTATCGGGGCCGGCCCCATCGTCATAGGGCAGGCGTGCGAGTTCGACTACTCCGGCACGCAGGCCGCCAAGGCGCTTAAGGAGGAGGGCGTCCGCGTCATTTTGGTCAACTCCAACCCGGCGACAATCATGACCGACCCCGACTTCGCCCACCGCACCTACGTCGAACCGCTCACTGCGGACGTCCTGGAAAAAATAATCGCGAGGGAAAGGCCCGACGCCGTGTTGCCGACGGTTGGGGGCCAGACCGCCCTGAACCTCGCCGTGGAGCTGGCGCAAAGGGGCGTCCTGGAAAAATACGGCGTCAGGATGATAGGGGCGAACTTGAACGCGATAAAAATGGCCGAGGACCGCTCCCTCTTCAAGAGGGCGATGATCGAGATCGGGTTGAACGTCCCGCGCTCCGGGTTCGCCAGGACCCCGGGGGAGGCGGCCGAGGCGCTGGAGCACGTCGGCCTCCCCTGCATCATACGCCCGTCCTACACGCTCGGGGGCATGGGGGGCGGGGTCGCCCTCACGAGGGAGGATTTTTTTGGCGACGCGGAAAAAGGCACCCTCGGCAAGGCCGCGTGGGGCATGGCCCAAAGCCCCGTCCACGAGGTGATGATAGAGCAGTCCCTGCTCGGCTGGAAGGAGTACGAGCTCGAGGTGATGCGGGACCACAAGGACAACGTGGTCATAGTCTGCTCCATCGAAAACCTCGACCCGATGGGGGTGCACACGGGCGACAGCATAACGGTCGCGCCCGCGCAGACGCTGACCGACAAGGAATACCAGATGAGGCGCGACGCCGCCTTGAAGATAATCCGCAAGATAGGCGTGGACACCGGCGGCTCCAACATACAGTTCGCCGTGAACCCCGCGAACGGGGAGCTTCAGATAATAGAGATGAACCCGCGCGTTTCGCGCTCCTCCGCGCTCGCATCCAAGGCGACCGGCTTTCCGATAGCCCGCATCGCCGCGAAACTCTCCATAGGCTACACGCTGGACGAAATCCCCAACGACATCACCAAGAAGACCCCGGCCTCCTTCGAGCCCACGATAGACTACTGCGTGACCAAGATACCGAGGTTTGACTTTGAAAAGTTCCCGCAGGCCGACAGGTCGCTCACCTCGCAGATGAAGTCGGTCGGCGAGGCGATGGCGATAGGCAGGACGTTCAAGGAGTCGTTCCAAAAGGCCCTGCGTTCGTTGGAATCCGGCTCGGACGGGCTGGACGAGACGGACGTTCCGGAGGACGCCATCGCGGAAAAGCTAAGGACCCCGCAACCCGACAGGATCTGGAACGTGGGCCAGGCGTTCCGATTCGGCTGGAGCGTCGAAAAGATTCGCTCCCTGACCCTCATCGACCCGTGGTTCCTTGAAAACATAAGGCAGATAGTGGACGAGGAAAAAGTCGTCGCCAAGCGGGGCCTGCCGCAGGACCGGGAAGGGATGCTGAGGGTCAAGCAAATGGGGTTTTCGGACAGGAGGCTTGCCAGGATATGCGGCGTCAGCGAGGCCGCCGCGAGGGAAAAGCGGCTGTCCCTGGGCGTGCGGCCGGTGTTCAAGCGGATTGACACCTGCGCGGCGGAGTTCGAGGCCCTCACGCCGTACATGTACTCCACCTACGAGCAGGAGTGCGAGGCGGAGCCGACGCGGAAAAAGAAAATAATGATACTCGGCGGGGGCCCCAACAGGATAGG
>JACQBU010000033.1 GCA_016194375.1 Nitrospinota bacterium | reverse complement strand
AGCCGAGGTTAGTGCCTCAGTTTGAAAATAATCGAAAAAAAAAAGGATGTTGGATTGCTTCGCTTAGCTCGCAATGACAATTACCTGTCATCGCGAGACCTCTGAAAGAGGTCGTGGCGATCCCCATAAATTTCAAACTGAGGCACTACCGAGCCGACCGTCGGTTTTTTCGCGCGTTATTCGCGGGGATTGCGGAGTTAAGGGTATAATCTCCAAACAATGGATGGAACGAAAAAATTCCAATATCCAACCTCCGAGGGCGCGAGGGCCTTGGTGGTGGAAGCCGACGACGAGACGGCGGAGTCGGTCGTGCGACAGGTCGCCGAATATTTTCAGGTCAGGAACATCGAGTTTCACTGCGACAGGGCGGGATCAATCCAAGACGCGCTTTTGCAGTTGAAGTATTACGATTATGACGTCGCGATAGTTTCCATGCGCCCGGCAAAGGACGAATCGGCCTCCGATTTCCTGGACTTGGTCAGGAAACGGAAGTACGAGTTTCCGGTCATCCTCTTCGGGGACGAGGGGGAAAGGCCCGACGCCCTAAGGCTGTCGGAAAAAGGGGCCATAGGTTACCTTTTCAAGCATGGCAAGGATGTGCGCGTGCTTCCTGAGGCGGTGGACAACGGAATCCTAATCTTTCGCACTATATGCAAGCAGTCGGCGCTCCACCATGATCTCGTCGAAAAAAACCAGGAGCTTAAGGCCGTCAACGAACTGTTGGCGCGCCAGTCGGTGCGCCTTATTAAAATCAGGAAGGAGCAGGAGTCCCAGAGGCGGACGATTGAATCGCTTCTCCATTCCATGTCCGAAGCCGTCGTGTTCGTCAACAGCCGCGGGAATATTGAGATGATAAACCCGGCGGCCAGGCGCGCGTTCAGGATAGCCGGGGGGGCGAAGTTTGAACTGGAGGACCTAAGGGCCATGACGGGCGTCGACCCGATGGAGATCACCCCCGGGGTGGAGACGCCGTTGCTACTCTTTTCCCGCAACTATAGGATGACGTCGAGCGAAGTGGAGTACGAGGGGGAGAGGATGGGCCGCATGCTTGTGATGCGCGACGTCACTCGCGAGACGGAGATGGAGAAGGTAAAGGCGGAATTTCAATCGATGGTCTCGCACGAACTTCGCACGCCGCTTACGGCTATTCGGGGTGCGGCGGAGAACTTCCTGCGAGGCACTTTGGGGGTCGTGACCGAACAGCAGAGGTCGTTCCTTGAGATGATATTGCGCAACGTGGAACGGCAGACCGCGCTGGTAAACGGCATACTAGACCTGGCGAAACTCGAGGCGAAGATGATGACATTGCGCCCAATTCTCGTCGAGCCGGCCTACGTCGCGCGGCTGACCTTCGAAACATTCCAATCAGCGTGCAAGGAAAAGGGAATAAAATTGAGCATGGAAGTCCCCGCCGGAATCCCGAACGTATACGCGGACGAGGCGATGCTGACGCAGATTTTGGACAACCTTCTATCCAACGCGGTCAAGTTCACGCCCAAGGGCGGCTGGATAACAATAATCGTCGGGAAGACGGCGGCCGAACGCGGGGGGGGAACGGTTACGTTCACGGTCTCCGACGCCGGCATAGGCGTGCCTGAGACCCTCAGGGAGAGGGTGTTCGAGAGTTATTTCCAAGCCGATTCCGGGGTTCAAAGGCTGTACAAGGGCACGGGGTTGGGCCTCTCCATAAGCAGGAAGATGGCGGAGCTTCACAACGGGACTCTAACCTGCCAGGCCGCCCCATCGGGCGGGAGCCAGTTCGTCCTGACCATCCCCGTAAACGGGGCCCGCAGGAAAAAGGTTTTCCTCGCCACCGACGCGGAAAACACGGCGATGGACGAGGGCATACTTGGACGAGAGTTCAACGTGCTTAAGGCGGACTCCGACGGCTTGGTGGTTGAGACGATATTGAGCTCGCAACCCCTGCTCATAGTGATGGACTATCACGCCGGAGCCGACGACGCGATGAAGATTTTTTCCATGATAAAACAGTCCCGACAAACCGCCCGCATACCGGTTATATTTATGGGAAAGGATTTGACGGAGAAGGAAAAAACGCTACTCCTAAAGATGGGGGCGTACGACGTCATGGCCAGGCCATGCACCGCAGGCGAATTTCTGGCGCGAGTGAAGACGGCGCTGGGGGACAAGCTATGAAGGATTTCCTGATACTGCTTGTGGACGACGAGCCGGACCTTCTAACGAGCCTCGAGGCGGCCTCGACGTCATGATGCCCGGCATGGACGGCTTCGAGGTGTGCAAAAGGATCAAGGAGAACCCCGAAACAAACGGAACGGCGGTCATCTTTCTTTCCGCGGACAAGTTGGCCGAGTCCAAGGTGCATGGCCTCGAGGCGGGCGCCTTCGACTACGTCGAGAAGCCCTTCAGCTATGCGGAGATATTCGCGAGGCTCCGCGCGTTCCGCCGCGAGTGGATGTATAGAAGGGAGATATTATCACTCATAGAATTTTCCCGAAAAACATCCGCGCTGGACTTCGACAGGCTGATGGAGACGTTCAAGCAGGGGGTCGGCCAGATATTTTACGCCGACCGCTTCTCCCTATTCCTTTGGAAAAAGGAGACGAGGACCTTCAAGCTGGCCGTGAGCAACCGCGAGTTTTCGGGCTACATGGGCGAAATTAGCGTGGACGACTCGCCTCTGATGCGGGACGTCGTTGAGTGTGGCGAGATAATCTTCATAAGGGACATCCGCCAATCCAAATACAAAGTCCGCAACACCGGCGTGTACGTTGACAACTATGCGTTCGGCATACCGCTCTTGATGGAGGACAAAACGATAGGAGTGCTGAACCTAAACGGCAACAGCGCGGGCTTTTTTGACGACCACGACCTTTCTTTCATGCGCCTCGGGGCCGAGCTGATAGCCCGCGCAGTATCCAACGCCCTCCAATACAAGACGATCCAAGAGATCGCCGTAACAGACCCGCTCACGGGCATCTACAACCGCAGGTATTTCTTCGAGAGGCTCCGCAACGAGTTTGAGCGCGCCCACCGCTACAAATCGGACATGACAATCATAATGGCCGACCTCGACCACTTCAAAAAGATAAACGACAACTACGGGCACGAAAGCGGCGACAGGGCTCTGACCTCCACCGCAGAAATACTGAAGAAACACCTGCGGAAAATCGACGTCGTCGCCAGGTACGGCGGCGAGGAGTTCATACTGCTTCTCCCGGAGATCTCAAAGGACAAGGCGTACAAGGTCGCCGACCGAATTCGGAGGGACGTCGAGTCGCAGGCGCACGATCCTGGCGGCGGAAATTTTTATGTCACAATTTCCATGGGGATTGCCGACACAAAATCGTATGGCGTGACCACTGCGGATGATCTGATAAAAAGGGCCGACGAAAACCTATACAAGGCCAAAAGCGCCGGTAGGAACAGGGTGGTCGTTTGACCCCGGTATTGATGGGACGCGGGCAGATTTTCCTCTCCTCCGACTAAGGATGCCGGGATGCCTTTATTAATTGCGGTCGCCGTAAGCTATATGTTTGGGTCCATACCCGTGGCGCTCATCGCCGGTCACGTGCTGGGCGGGGTGGACATACGCAACACTGGTAGCGGAAACGCGGGGGCCACAAACCTTTATCGGATCTTCGGACTAAAGGCGTACGTCGCGGTCCTTGCCATCGATGCCCTTAAGGGGTTCGCATCCGCAAAGTGGGCTCCGCTGGCCGCGCCGGCCGGTTTTTTGGATCCGCTTCAACTCTCGATTCTCTGCGGGTTTGCGGCGGTCTTCGGGCATATTTTCTCGGTGTTCGCGGGCTTCAAGGGGGGCAAGGGGGTGGCGACGGCGGCGGGCGTCATGCTGGCCGTCGCTCCCGGTCAGTTGATGGCGGCAGTAGCCGTGTATCTGCTGGTGGTTGGGTTGACGAATTACGTGTCGCTGGGCTCCATCGGGGCGGCGTTGTCAGTTCCTGCATGGCTTGCCGTAAGCCGGTTTGCTTTTGGAACGGAGACAAGGTGGGAAATATACGCGGTCTCCGTCATTTTGGCGGCGTTGATTTTGGCGACGCATCGAACCAACATCAAAAGGCTCGTTAAAGGCGAAGAGTTGAAAACCTATTTTTTCAAAAAACGCAAATGAAAATCATCAGGTCGGTCTCCGCGATGAAAAAATGGGGCGAGCTGAACGGCGGCGACTGCGGCTTCGTTCCCACCCTTGGCGCCCTTCATGACGGGCATGTTTCACTCATTAGGAGGGCGCGCAAGGAAAACCGGAAGGTCGCCGTTTCGGTTTTCGTGAACCCTTTGCAATTTGGAAGGAGACAGTACCTTCTTTATCCCCGCGACATTAAAGGGGACGCGGAAATCGCGCTAAAGGCCGGGGCGGACGTCCTCTTCGCCCCTTCGGCCCGGGACATTTACAACCCCGGTTTTGAGGGGCGCATCATACTGCCGCAACTTTTTCGAACGTTACAATCGCAAAGGCTTGAATGGCATTTCAAGGGGGTTCTCGTCGTTGTCATGAAACTTTTCCAGATCGTCAGGCCGGGAAGGGCGTACTTCGGCCTCAAGGACCCCCACCAGCTCGCGCTCATTGAGAAAATGGCCGCGGACTTCGACGTTCCGGTCGTCATACGCAAATGCCCAACGGTGAGGGAACGCGGGGGGCTGGCGCGCTCGTCCCGAAACGCCCTGTTAACGGCGGATGAAAGGCGCGCGGCGAGGGTCATATACAAGGCCCTGATGATTGGAAAAAACGAGCTGAAAAAGGCGGGCGTCGCACGGGCGTTGGCGGAGATGAAAAAAACAATCTCCTCCGAGAAGACCGCCCGGATAGAACACATGGAAATAGTCGACCCGCTCACCCTCTCCCCGTTGGACGGCCGGTCCAAGGAGGCCCTCATTTTCGCCGCCGTAAGCATCGGCGGGAAACGGCTCACCGACAACGTCCGGTTTCGCCTCGCCCGCTGACCAGAAGGGCCAGCGCCAAGGACGGGTCGAGCCACCTGTATCTTTTTGCCGACCCTACCATTTCCAACGCCCCGTTTTTAAAGGCCTCGTCTAGAATGAACGCGCCGGTTCCCATGGTGACGAGCGGCAACCCAAACCTTGCGGCGGCTCGGACAATCTCGTCTCGTTGCGCTTCGGCGACTTGTTTGGCCACGGCGCGCAATTCACTTGACGCCAGCTCCCCTTCGTCGGCAAGCATCGCCCGCGACAGCCGCCTCAACGCCCCGGCTTTGGTTTTGGGGCCCCCGTCCGGAGTGGGGGAGAGATATTTCGACCTTGAGATATCCCCGAGGATTAGGTGGGCGTCCCCGGCGATGCAAAAATATTCGGACGAAAACGGAGCCTCTCGCTTCCCCAACTTGGCGGTCCTGACCAAAAATTGAACCGGCGTCCTCAAATATCCGGAATAAACCAGCTCGCCGTGTTTTAACCGCCCAAAATCCGTGAAGCCCTTGTTGGCGATCTTCCCGTTTCTCACGGGGGTGAGGTCCGTGGTGGTGGAGCCGACGTCAACCAGAAGGAAGTTTCGCTCCGTTTGGGCTACCAGCAACGGCGGAATGGCCCAGTTCGCGGAGGCGACGTCGCCGTATTTTTCAACCGCCTCCTCCGGGCCCATCATTCCTCCTTTGACGCCGAACATGGCGACGTCTCCGAAAACTTTTGACGCGGAGCGCACGATGTGCCGCACGCCTTCGCGACGATTCTTAAAGCAGTCGCAAAGCTCGCCCGTCATGGTTACGGCGGCGAGGTAAGCTCCGACCGGTTTTAACGCGTCAAGCACGCCGGCGAGCCTCTCGGGGTGTTTCCACATCTCGAACGGGATTATTTTCCGCCGAATTTTTCCACTCGCGGGAAGAAACGCGGTTTTTATGAAGGCGCCCCCGACGTCAATGGCGAAGACGTTCATCGCGCCCATTTCTAGATGGTGGGCGAGGCGTTTATGTTCGGGAATATTAGTTGAAAGGGAACGGCGTCGCCGTACAAAGGATACGAGGAGGTCGGTCGAGGATTTATCTCCATCAGCACCGGCCCCGCCGGGCCGTCAATAAAATCGACCCCCCAATAACCGTTCAGCCCGGGAATTATTTTCCTGATTATGTTCATCATCAGGGTTAATTTGTCCTTATGGGCGTACTCTACCGGCCCCTCCACGCCTAAGAATTCCAATAGTGGTCCTGTTTTTATCAACTGCCTTGAAACCCCCAGCAACGCCGCCTCGTCCCGGTTGCTCACAATTGCCGCGCTCATCGGCGCGCCTTCCACATACGGCTGTACAACGAATTCTCCAGGCGGAGCCTCGAAACGAACCGCCCGCGCCTCATCCTCGATATAAAAAGTGCTCGAGCAACCCGCTCCGTCCGCAGGTTTGACGACGCATGGGAATTCGTCAAAAACCCCGTTGAACGGCCTGGTGCGCGGCGTTGGCACGACCCCCTCCAGCGCCTTGCACGTTAAAAGCTTGTCGCCGCACACTTCCACCGCCGCGGACGAGGATCCGACCACGGCCACCCCCAAGGACTCCGCCATGCGCGTCAATTCCAGGAGCCTCCCTCCGCATTCCGGGGCTATTATCCAGACGGCGTCGTGCTCTCGAAGCTCCTTGGCGAAAGTCTTTAACAGGCCGTCCTTGACGGTTACGATTTTATCCGCGAAAAGCGGGACGGCGCCCAGCGAATCCGAACGCATGGTTGTTATCCGTTCCAGCCCCAGTCCGGAAAGGTGGCGGAGCAGATGCGAGAGCATTAACAGCCCCTGGTCAAGAAAGGGTCCGCCCCCCTCCCCGCCGGCGCAGGCGTACTCGAACGCCAACAATCTCATGCCGGCCATTATAAGAAATCGGAGGCGCCGGGCGGGAAATTAAATGAAGGAGGTCAAAAACCCGCCCGGTCGGTAAAATAAGGCGCGCTGTCGAGCGCGCATCACTCCTTCGGGGATTCGGCCTGAGCCGGGGCTTCGGCGGTCGGCGCGACGGTTTCGACCGGCGCCTGCCCCGCCGTTCCCTTGCCGGCCTTGCCCTTGGCTTGCCTGACTTCGGTAAGGCGAGCGGCCTTCCCCTTGAGGTTGCGGAGGTAGTAGAGCCTCGCGCGGCGAACTTTGTTCCTGCGGACCACCTCGATCTTCTCAATGCGCGGGGAATGGAGCGGAAAAATCCTTTCCAAACCGATGTTGAACGAAACCTTGCGGATCGTGAAGGTGGCCCGGGTGCCGTCCCCCCTCTTTCGGATGACGATTCCCTCGACCATCTGGACGCGTTCCTTCTCGCCCTCGATGATTTTCGCATAGACCCTGACGGTGTCCCCGACGCGGAACTCCGGCAGGTCCTTTCTCAAGTACCGCTTCTCCAACTTCTCAATTATCTGGCTCATATCAATTCCTCTCCTGGTTTCTCGGACCTTCCAAACAAACGGTCTAAAATAATAGCAGATGCGCACCTAACAGGCAAATGGTTAAATTCACCCGCCCCCTCGACCGGTGAAAGCACGCAATCCGCCCTGGCCATCAGGGATTTCCCAAGCCCGTATGCGGTGCCGAAAAGTATTATCCACTCCTCCTCCCCCGCCGCCCGCCCCGCCGCCGTCGCCCGCCACGCGCCCGGTTGGACGGCGCCGGGGATTTTTCCGGCGCTTGTGGCAAGAAGCCTGACCCGTTTTGAGCGGCCCATGGCGTCCGCCATCACCTCGTCGACGGAAACGGCCGTACTCAAAACCTCCACCGCCAGGGACTTTCTTCCGTCAATGCGCCTGAGGGAGTCGTCCTCCCTCCAGTGTTTGATTATCCGCTCGACGAGCCTTCTCTGCTCGTCCACGGGCGTCACCATGTAGGCCCTGTTGGCCCCGTACGTCTTTCCAAGCCGCGCAAAATCGTGGGCGTCCAAGGTTGTTATGGAGCTGACCATCTCGGACCCGTCCTTGCCGGCGACCGGGTAATGCACGAGCGCGATGGAGAAACTTATTTTTGCGGCCCCGCGGCGTTTTTCAAGGAGGTCGGGGCGCATTTCAGCCGTCTTTTTGATTGATTCGTTCCTGCGCCATTCTCGTATCTGTTTGTGATGCCCCGAAAGAAGCTCCTGCGGAACCGCGTGGCCGCGAAAGTTCTCCGGCCTCGTATACTGCGGGTATTCGAGCAGTCCCTCCTCGAAACTTTCCTCGCGCCTGGAATCGCCGCATCCTAGCGCCCCGGGGAGAAGCCTGAAAACCGCCTCTATGACCGCCATGGCCGCCACCTCGCCGCCGTTTAGCACGAAGTCGCCGACGGACAGCTCCTCGTCCGCCCAATGCCTCGCTATCCGCTCGTCAACCCCCTCGTACCTGCCGCAGACGAGTATCAGCCGCTTTTCGAGGGACAACTCCCTAGCCTTCATTTGCGTCAAAGGTTTGCCGCGCGGACTTAGCAGGATTGTCCTGGCGGGTGAGTCCTTCCTTAGCGAGTCTATGGCGTCCGCCAGCGGCTGGGGCGTCATGACCATTCCCGCGCCGCCTCCGAAGGGCGCGTCGTCCACTTTCCCGTGCTTGTTTTCGGTGAAGTCGCGAATGTCGCGCACGTCGACGGTCATAAGACCCTTCTCAATCCCCTTTGCGACGAGGCTTTCCCCAAGGAAGCCGTCGAACATCGCTGGGAATATGGTCAACACGTCGATCCGCATCTAGTTTCTCCGAAAATGGCAGACAACGGCGCCCCGGAAGAGCCGGGGGGAGGTAAAAACCAAGCATGAACCGGGATAAACGGGGATGTTGTTTTGCCACCTTCTATAAGCGTTCATTCGCGTCAATACCCCGTCATGCTTTTCCGTCGTTTTCTAGGCGTCTCCGAGCATCCGCGGTTCATTCCATGCCCGCGCTAGTCCAAAAGTCCGTCGAGGACGTTTATCGTTATTTTCCCCGGCTCCACGGACGCGACCACGTCCTTGATTGCCGGGATCATTATCTCTTTGCCGTCGTCCGCCTCGACCTCCCAAACGTCGTTTGCGCCGGTTTTTATGACGCTCCGAACGACCCCCAGCCTCGGTCCTTTTGCGTCGTACAGTTCGCAGTCAATGACGTCAAACGGAAGGAACTCCCCTTCGGGCGGCCTTGGAAATATGGAGCGCGGCACAAAAAGCTCGGCGTTCGTGAATTGGCGCGCCGACTCCGGCGAATCGCATCCATCCGGTTTCACCGCCCAAATCCCGCCGTTAAGCGGGCGCGCCGAGGCCATGAGGAATTCGGAGTCCGCCTTACCGTTCTCCGGCGCGTGCCGGACGACGCCGCTCGTCACGGAGGACACGTCCAGATGTTCCGGAAAGTAGGGCTGGAACTTAATCTCGCCGTTTACGCCAAACGGCCTGAGAAACCTGCCGAAGGCGATTTTCTCGGTGTTCAAACCGCCCGTTACTCTAATATCTCCAGAACGGCGCGCTGGTCGTTCTTGGCGGCGGCGGCCGTCAGTAACGTGCGCATTGCATGGGCGATTCGGCCCTGCTTCCCTATGACCTTTCCAAGGTCGGGCTGGGACACGCGAAGCTCGACCACCGTGGTCTTGCTCCCGACTATTTCGTTAACGTGCACGTCGTCCGGGTTGTCCACTATGTTCTTGACGATGGTTTCTATCAAATCCTTCATTGCTAAATACTCCTATGACGCCAGATGCGCCGCCAGCTCTCTTCGTTAATGGATGTCTGGAGGGACAACAAACCGCGCCCGTCCCTCAAATGTCCCGCCCCGGTCTTTACTGAGCCGCGGTGGTGGCCAGCGACACGCCCTGCTTTACGAAGAGCTTCTTGACCGTCGCGGAGACTTGGGCTCCCTTTTTTATCCACTTCTCGGCCGCCTCTTTCTTCACGACCGCCTTTTCCAAGATGGGATCCCAGGTCCCGACCACCTCCAGAAACCGCCCGTCCCGGCAAAATCGCTTGTCCGCCGCCACTATCCTGTAAAACGGCTTCTTTTTCTGGCCTCCCCTGGTCATCCTAATTACTACTGCCATCCTTCCTCCTTCTCAACAACAACAATTACTACGTGCGGTGGCGCCGCGTCTCAAACTCGGCCGGGCAGTCCCAACCCGCCCTTGCCGAATCCCTTCATCATCCTTTTCATTTGGACGAACTGCTTCAAAAGCCTGTTCACCTCGTTTATCTCGGAACCGCTTCCGTCGGCTATCCTCTCCTTGCGGCTCCCGTTTATTATAGTATGGTTTTTACGCTCTTCCCTCGTCATGGAGTTGATTATCGCCTCGGCTTTTTTCAGCTCCCCGTCGTCAACCCGCGCGTCCTTGGGCATCTTTACCCCCGGTATCATCCCCATTATTTGGTCGAGCGGCCCCATCCTCTTGATCATCCGCAACTGCCTCAGGAAATCGTCCAGGTCCATGTCGCCGGAGGCCAGCTTCTTCTCGAGCTTCTTCGCCTCCTCCTCGTCGGCCGCCTCCTGCGCCTTTTCTACGAGGCTGAGCACGTCCCCCATTCCGAGTATTCGCGAGGCCATGCGGTCCGGGTGGAACACCTCGAACTGCTCCGGTTTCTCCCCGATGCCGCAGAACTTTATGGGCGCCCCGACCACCGACTTGATGGACAAGGCCGCGCCGCCGCGGGAGTCGCCGTCAAGCTTCGTCAAAATCACGCCGGTTATTCCGACCCTCTTGTGGAACGTGTTGGCGATGTCCGCCGCCTGGCGGCCTATCATGGAGTCGGCCACGAAAAGAATCTCCGAGGGGTTCGTCTCCTTCTTTATCCTCTCAAGCTCCAGCATCAGCTCCTCGTCAACCTGAAGCCGGCCGGCGGTGTCCACCAACAAGGCGTTGGCGTTTTCGTCCTTTAGCGCCGCAAGGGCTTTTTTGCAAATTAGAACCGGGTCGTTTATCCCGGCCGCCTCGAAGACCGGCGTGGAAAGCTGCGCCCCAAGCACGGAAAGTTGTTCGCGCGCCGCCGGACGATAGACGTCCGCCGAGACCATCATCGGGCGGTATCCTTCCTTCTTCAAATGAAGGGCCAGTTTTGCGGTGGTCGTCGTCTTGCCGCTCCCCTGCAAACCGGCCATCAATACGACGGTCGGCCCCTTCTTGGCGAAGTTTACGCCCGCCTTGGTTCCGCCGAGCAGGCTCACCAGCTCGTCATAAACCACCTTTATGACCTGCTGGCCGGGGGAGAGGCTTTTTAGCACGGCGGTTCCCTTCGCCCCGACGCGTATTTTCTCCACAAAAGCCTTTGCAACCTCAAGGCTTACGTCGGCGTCAAGAACGGCGGCCCGCACCTCGGCTAGCGCATCGGCCATGTTCGCGTCGGTTAACTGCGAGAGGCCCTTTAACTTCCTTAACGCCTCCGAAAGGCGCGCTTCAAGTTGTTCAAACATAATAAGGCGCGCATTATACGACAGAATCGGGCCAAAAAGCCAAAAACCGACCCGGGCATTTTTCGGGCCCGTTGGGGATTTAAAGGCCGAGTCGAGCGAATTGGCGTCCGGCGGCCGGCAAAACAAAGGGAATGCCTCCCCCGGGCCCAAATAAGCGTCCGCTCGGCCACGGCTCACGAGGCGGGGGGCCGGAGTGCGGGGATAAAAATGCAGTAATACATCTTTTTTATATTTTAAATGTAATACTACTTGACTATTCCCTTCGTCTCGCCTATCATGGGCCGCATGGAACAGCCGACCGGCTCCGGAACCGCCGAACAAAGGGGGTTCCTCGTCTCCCTAAGGGGGCAGGTCTCGTCCCTAAAGCGGGCCGAGAGGAAGGTCGCGTCCCTCGTCCTTAACAACCCGGAAAAAATAAGGGGGATGACCGTCGCGGAGGCCTCGACGAAAAGCGAGGTGAGCGAGGCGACGGTCATACGGTTCTGCCGAACCCTCGGGCTCAAGGGGTATCAGGACCTAAAGTTCAGGCTTGCCGCCGAGCTGGCCTCCCCGCCAGGCACGCCTTCCGAGGAGGAGGTCATGATGGGGGACTCGCCGGAGGACGCGCTTAAAAAGGTGTTTTCGTTCAACATACAGACGCTCAGGGAGACCATGGAGGTGCTGGATCAACAAACCATCGGGAAGGCGGTCTCCGTCCTTGAAAAGGCGCAAAAAATCCTCGTCATCGGAGTCGGCACATCCGCCGCCAACGTGCAGGACGCCCACAACAAGCTTTTCAGGCTCGGGCTAAACTCCGTGGCCCAGCCGGACGCGCACCTGCAGATGATGGAGGCCGCCCTCCTGACCCCGCACGACGCGGTCCTCGCCATTTCCCATTCCGGCAGGACCCGCGACCCGGTCGAGACCCTGGCCGTCGCGAAAAAGGCCGGCGCGAGAACCATCGTCATCACCAGCAACCCGCGCGCCCCGATAACGAAGCACGCCGACGTGGTCCTCCTGACCTCGAGCAGGGAGACGGCCTTTAGGAGCGAGGCGCTGGCGTCGCGCCTTGCCCAAATGAGCATAGTGGACACGCTGTACACGCTAATACACATGAGGAACCGAAAGAAGGCGGTTTCCGCCGAGGAAAAAATCGGCGTTGTCATGGGCCAAAAACAGATTTCATAGGGAGGATGGGGATGATCACGCTTAGGACCTACGTTTTTCTGGACAACCTGCAGTCGCAACTGGCCTCCTTCATCGGCTCGACGGCCAAGGGCTTCCTGCCGGTGCCGGGCGTGGCGTCGCTGTTTGTGGAAATCGCGCCGGGACTGGCGATAAACCGGGTCATGGACGTCGCCCTAAAGGCCACCAAGGTCCAGCCGGCGGTTCAAATTGTCGAGCGGGCCTTCGGCCTTCTCGAGGTGCACCACCAGGACCAGGGGGAGGTTCGCTCGGCCGGAGCCTCGATTTTAAAGTATCTGGAGGTGGAGGAGTCGGACAGGATAAAGCCCTTCATGGCCTCAAACGAGATAATCCGGGGCGTCGAGCCTTACCAATGCCAGCTCATCAACCGCAACCGTTACGGCTCCATGATATTGCCGGGGGAGTCGTTGTTCATACTCGAGACGGAGCCGGCCGGATACGTCATATACGCCGCCAACGAGGCGGAAAAGGCCGCGAACATAAAACTCGTGGAGGTGAGGCCGTTCGGCGCCCTGGGGAGGCTCTACCTTTCGGGGACGGAATCCGAGATAGACTCCGCCGCGGACGCGGCGATAAGGGCGATGGAGAGCATCGAGGGAAAGCCGCTAAAAGCCAAATAATTTTTTTATAGGAGAAGTTTATGCCGGAAGCGTTGGGATTGATTGAGACAAAAGGGTTCGTCGGGATGGTGGAGGCCTCGGACGCGATGGTCAAGGCCGCGAAGGTGGAGTTGGTCGGCTACGAAAAAATCGGCGGCGGCTACGTCACCGCGATAGTGCGCGGCGACGTCGCGGCGGTCAAGGCGGCCACCGAGGCCGGTAGCAGGGCGGCGGAAAAGGTCGGCGAGCTTGTCAGCGTGCACGTCATTCCGCGCCCGCACCTGAACGTGGACGTCTGCCTGCCCCTGGGGCGCACCGACCAGGCCAAAAAAGAGCAAAGTGGCTAGTCCGATGCTTTTCGGAAAAATAACCGGCACCGTCGTTTCCAGCAGGAAGGACGAAAGGCTCGAGGGGTTGAAGTTGTTGATCGTCCAGCAGGTGGACGTCGCGGGCAAGGAGTCCGGCCAGTACGTGGTGGCGGCCGACGCGGTGGGGGCCGGGATGGGGGAGGTCGTTTTGTTCGCCACCGGCTCCAGCGCGCGCCAGACCGCGTTGACCGAAAACCGGCCGATAGACGCGGTGGTCATGGGAATAGTGGACACGTGGGAGATAGGCGGCAGGACGATCTATGAAAAACACGGCATGGAGGCGGTCCATGCCTGATGGGAGGCGGCGATGAATCTGGGCGAAGAGCGGATTTCCGAGGTTGTCCGGCGGGTGGTGGAAAAAATATCCAAAGACCCGTCGCTTCCCTTGGCAAACGCGCGGACGGAGGCCCGGGAGTGCAGGGGACTGGGGGTTTTTCAGACCATCAACGATGCGGTTGCGGCGGCCAAGGCGGCCTTCGGGACGCTTGAAAGCCAGCCGCTGGCGGTAAGGGAGAAAGTTCTCGCCGCCGTCAGATCCGCCGCGCTCTCAGGAGCGGAAACACTGGCCAAGATGGCGGTGGCCGAAACCGGCTTGGGGCGGGTTGACCACAAAATCCAGAAGAACGTCCTCGCCGCGACAAAAACGCCGGGGATAGAAATATTAAGGACCTCGGCGCAAACCGGCGACCACGGCCTTACGCTGACCGAGCACGCCCCCTACGGAGTCATAGGATGCATCACCCCCTGCACCAATCCTACGGCCACGATTATCAACAACGCGATAGGGATGATTGCGGGCGGCAACTCCATCGTGGTAAACGCCCACCCGACCGCAAGGGAAGTTACGCTCTTCGTGATAAGCCTCCTTAACGAGGCGGCGATGGCCGCCGGCGGCCCCGCGAACCTCATCTCAACCGTGGAAAAACCGACCATAGCCACGGCCGGCGAGCTGATGAGGCATGCCGACGTGGCCCTGCTGGTCGTAACCGGCGGTCCGGGGGTCGTAAAGGCCGCTATGGCGAGCGCCAAGAAGGTGATAGCCGCCGGGCCCGGCAACCCGCCGGTCGTGGTGGACGAAACCGCAGACCTTCCGGCGGCCGCAAAACACATAGTGGACGGGGCCTCGTTCGACAACAACATCGTTTGCATACTCGAAAAGGAGATCATTGCGGTCGAGTCCATTGCGGACAGGTTGTCGGCGGAGTTGGCCAAGAACGGCGCGTACCTCCTTAACCAGCACCAGGTGCGGCGACTCGAGAAAATCCTCGTTGAAAGCGCCCCGTCGGGCAACGGCGGTCACGGCGCGGTCAACAAGGAATGGGTCGGCAAGGACGCGCGCGAAATATTAAAACGGATTGACGCGGACGCGAAACCGGGCGTTAGGCTGTTGGTCGCTGACCTTCCGAAGGACCATCCGTTCGTGCAGATGGAGCTTTCGACGCCGGTCGTGGGGCTTGTGCGCGTGAAGAACGTCAATGCCGCCATAGGCGCGGCGATAGAGGTGGAGCACGGGTTCCGCCACACGGCCGTTATGCACTCCCGCAACATCGAGAACTTAAGCGCGATGGCGCAGGCGGTCGACTCCTCGATATTCGTCAAGAACGGGCCGTCGCTCGCCGGGATAGGCTTCGGAGGGGAGGGGCACACATCCTTCACCATAGCAAGCCCCACCGGCGAGGGTCTCACAACCGCCGTTAATTTTACCCGCGAACGAAGATGCACCCTTATGGACAGTTTCAGGATTATATGAATCACGCGGAGCTGGTGAAAAACGCCGGGGTCGTCGGGGCCGGTGGGGCCGGCTTTCCGACGCACGCCAAGATCGGCGCCCGAGTCGACGTGGTGTTGGCAAACGGGGCCGAGTGCGAGCCGCTGTTGCACTCCGACCAGTTCGTCATGCTCGACCGCGCCGAACAAATACTAGACGGCCTAAGAACGGTGATGGAAACGACCGGCGCGAAAAGAGGCGTCGTCTGCATCAAGGAAAAAAACACCCGTGGAGCGAAGGAGCTTGAAAAACACCTTACAAAAAACGTTTCAATACTTGCGCTCGGCGATTTTTACCCAGCCGGCGACGAGCATATCCTAACCTTCGAGGCGACGGGAAAGATAACGCCCGAGGGGGGGCTTCCGATTGACGTCGGGGTGTTGGTGCAAAACGTGACCACCCTCGCCAACGTCGCCCGAGCCCTTAAAGGGGAGGCCGTGACAAGCAAGGTCGTTACGGTCGGGGGCGAGGTGGCAAAGCCGGGGGTTCACGTCATCCCGGTCGGCACTCCGCTGTCCGACGTCATCGCGGCCTGCGGCGGCCCGATCCGCGATGATGGCGTCGCCTTGCTGAACGGCCCCATGATGGGCAGGCTCGTCGAACCTTCCAAGGAGGTCGTCACAAAGACCACCGGCGGGCTGTTTCTACTCCCCCGCGACAACCCGCTGGCCCAGAGGCTGTCCAGGCCGCTCTCCGCCGACATCCGCCTTAGCAGGGGCGCGTGCGAGCAATGCAGGTACTGCACGGACTTTTGTCCGCGATACCTTCAGGGGCATTCCCTGAAGCCGCACATGATAATGCGGGTGATGAACGAGCAACGCGAGCCGGAAGTCGAAACCGTCACCGACTCCTTCCTTTGTTGCGAGTGCGGGGTGTGCGACCTTTTCGCGTGCCCGTTGTCGCTTTCGCCGCGCCGGTTTTACCGGGAATTCAAGGCGTCGCTTTCAGCAAGGAAGATCTGGTTGCGGAAAAGGAATAAAAAATGCGAGGCCGATTTGTACAGGGAGCATAGGCGCGTCCCAAAGGGGAAGCTTACAAGGAGGATCGGCGTCTCCGGTTACGACTTGGCGCCGGAATTCCACGGGAAGGAGTGGGACGTCGACGCCGTCGAAATCCCGCTATCCATGCACATCGGAGTGGCGGCGGAGCCGGTTGTCAGGATTGGGGACAAGGTCGGGCGAGGGACGGTCGTCGGAAAAATCGCCTCAGGCAAGCTTGGAGCCGACGTCCACGCCTCCATCGCGGGGGTCGTCACAAAAATAAACGGCAGGATAAGGATCGAAAGGCGGGGGGCTTAGAATGACCGGATTCTCAAAACCGTCGGCGATTGAGCGCCCAGCCCTGGCCCTGCTGGAGCTTCGCTCGATTGCGCGCGGCGTCCGGGTGTGCGACGAGACCCTTAAACGGGCGGACATCCAACTACTGGACGCGCGCTCGCTCTGCCCCGGCAAATACATGGTGCTTTTTGCGGGGCCGGTGGGGCCGGTGGAGGAGTCTTTTAAGGCGGGCGTCGAAATCGGCGCGGATATGATGGTGGACGAGCTTTTCCTCCCCAACGCCGACCTACAACTTGTGCCCGCGATGGAGGCGTGCGCCGTACCGCCCGCGGTTGACGCACTGGCCGTGTTCGAGACCTTCACGGTGGCCTCCACGATACTGGCGGGGGACGCCGCGGTGAAGGCGGCCAGAACGCACCTTATAGAGATGCGGCTGGCGAACGGGCTGGGCGGCAAGTCTTTTTTCACCATGACTGGCGAAATAGCGGACGTCGAGGCCGGTATTGAGGCGGGAAAAAAGGCGATAGAACACCTGGGGGCGTTGGTTGCGGTGGAGATTATCCCCCGTCCGCACGCCGACCTGATAAGGAAGGTGACCTGAGATGCATCTTGCAAAAGTGATAGGCACGGTGGTCGCCACTCAAAAACACCCGGCGTTACAAGGCGTAAAACTGCTTTTGCTCCAGCCGGTGGACGACAGGCTAAGGCAGAAGGGGGATCCAGTTATAGCCGTAGACCCCAATATGCAGGCCGGCCCCGGATGCGTGGTCACCTACGTTGTGGGCAGGGAAGCGATGCTGGGCCTGCCGTCTCCCGACGCCCCGGTTGACGCAGGGATCGTGGGCGTGGTTGACGAGCCGATTAACAGGGAGGTCGAATGAAAATCTGCCGGGTCGTTGGCAACGTCACGACCTCTTTGCAGGAGCCAGTATATAACGGCGTGAAGATAATGGTCGTCCAGCCGCTTGACCCGGAATTGAAACCGCAGGGGGAGACGTTTCTCTCCTGCGACTTCGTCCAGGCTGGTCCGGGCGATATCGCGCTTGTCGAGACGGAGGGAAACGCCGCGCGACAGCTATTCATGAACGACGACGCGCCCGTTCATTCGGTCATAGTCGGAATCGTGGACGAGGTGCAAAGATGAAAACCGAGTTTCAACACAGAAGGGACCTCGTCGAGGTGGGAAAAAGAATCCACCAAAAGGGGTGGATATCCTCCACCGACGGCAACTTCTCGGTGAAGCTCGGCGACGACCGCATACTCACGACCCCCACTGGCGTTCACAAGGGGTTTTTAGACGAGGACGACCTGATAGTCGTGGACATGACCGGAAAAAGAATATCCGGCCGCCTGAACCCCTCGAGCGAGCTTGCGCTCCACCTGCAATGCTATAGGCAGAGGCCGGACGTGAATGGAGTGATACACGCGCATCCGACGATGTGCGTGGCGTTTTCCGTGGCGGGGATTCATCTTGCCCAATGCCTCCTGCCGGAGGTTGTTTTTACGCTCGGTTCCATCCCCACGGCGGATTATGCTCCGCCGACGACGGAAGAAGTGCCAAAGTCCATTGAAATGCCGATTCGGGAATACGACGCCGTCATCTTGGAGCGTCACGGGTCGGTGACCGTGGGAAAAACAATTTTTGACGCGTACAACACTCTTGAGCGCATGGAGCACGCGGCGGAAATAACTTATTACGCGCGGTCGCTTGGAGGCGCTCGTCCGCTCACCGGGACGCAGGTTGACGAGCTGTTAAAAATTCGCTCCGGCCTCGGACTGCCGGAAAGAAGGGTTACGTGCAACGACTGCAACGCCTGCGGCAAGTACGGCTGTTCCATCGGTGCCGTAGCGGCCCGAGACTCCGACGATGCGCCTTCTGCCAAATTGCCGGAATACGGTGGCCCGTTGAGAAACGACGACCGGCTTGTGGAGTTAATCACCCGCGAAGTGATGGCGGAATTAAGAAAGTTTTCCTAATCATTTTTCTTTGGAAGTATTGACGGTTTGGTGGTTCCGGAAATATTGTTGTAATAGTCAATCGCATGCAATTCGCGCTGGTTCTTTTTGTTTTCCAAATCAGATTCCCATGTAGCGGGATTGGTGAAAATATAATTGCGAATCTTGCCCAATGATTCTTCGTTTCGAATTATGTGCTCAAAATAATTACGTTGCCATAATCCGCCCGCCGGATTCTCCGAAGAACTATTTCGCAAATTTTTCCGGTACAAGTAGGTCGTAAACGATTTAAACCGATGAACCACCATGGGAAGCGAATATGTAGGGGCAACCCCCTGCGGTTGCCCATAAGAGGCTGCATTGTTAAGGATGACAATGCCATGAATGTGGTTGGGCATGACGACAAACTGGTCAACGGCCACTCCGGGATATTTGGTCGGTAATTCTCCCCAAACCTGTTGAACCATCAGTCCTAAGGAATTTAACGACACCTCCTTGTTTTGAATTTTTCCCAAAATGCATTTTCTGTCCATTGTGCATATTGTGACAAAATACGCCCCAGCCAGGGAATAATCATAGGCCTTGAGCCGGATTGAACGTCTGCCAATCGATTTATCTACCATATAAATATGTACGCGGATTCCCAAATGGGCAGGCGCGGGGGCCTGCCCCCTACCAACAAATTCTATTCCTCGAAAAAATCCGAGTCCAGCTTCTTTATTTCGTAATTTTCCGCCGACGAAACTCCGATATTGAACTCCCACATAATTTCCGCCAGTTGTCCGCCGGAAATAAGGATGATTTTGGATTCAATGTTTTTTGCGAATTCCTTCGCCTCGTTTGTGAAATCAGAGGTCGTTATAAAAATCCCTTTTTTTGCCCTTTTGCCTTGAAGAGCGCCCGCAAATTTCTGGATTTCCGGACGCCCCACATTTTCCTGCCACCTCTTGGCCTGAAGATATATCACATCCAATCCAAGACGATCCTCGTTGATGATGCCGTCAATGCCCTCGTCCCCGCTTTGGCCAATTGCCTGGCCAGCTTCCCTTCTGGAACCCCCGCACCCCATTTTAACAACTACATCAACCACAAGCCTTTCAAAGAATTTCGGGGAACAGGACTTTACTTTTTCCAATATGTCATCCAACAAGCCACCCCTTAGATCAGAATAGGTCTGCTCAAGAATTTCTTCCGGTGTGGAATCTTCTGGCTTAACGGTCGGCTCCCTCCCAACCTGCACCCCCTTTTCATTTTGATAAGCATGGAAGGATTTGAACTCCGGGAACTGACGGAGAAAGCTAACCCTGATTTCTGGGTGATTCTCTGACAAGACCTTTTTCCCCCTATCTGTTAAAGAGACCACGCCACGTTGCGGAGAATGAATAAGTCCGGCCTTCTTCAAATAGGTACGCGCCCAACCAACCCTGTTTGAAATAATGGTTTGCTTTCCGCTCGGGAGAAGTGTGTTCCTCTCTTCCGGAGTTAAATTGAAATAATCAGCGGTCAAGTCTATCGAATCACGAAGTGAAACGGCGCCGCGTTTTTCGATTATTTTAAAAGCGGCAAGAAAACCGATTGAAAATCAGGAACTGCCAAAATGCCCTCCCATCATTAATTCGTCACTCTAAAACTTGCCGGAGATTATACCTTGAATTTGCCGCCTTCAACCTTAGAGTATAAACCCTCCAACTTTCTCGCATCTATTCCAACCTCGCCGCGGCCGTTAGTGACGACGGCGGAGCGGAAGCCGGCGACGTCGGGGTTCACGTTGGAGAGCCAGTCAAAATCCTCCATGCGCAGGCCGCCGGCAAGCGCGCTGACGACCCCGTTTTCTCGGCACGAGGCTGTGAAGCGCCTTAGCGCGTCCAAATCAAGATGAGCCGAAAGGCTTCCCCGCGACTTGTCAAACGTGTCTATCAGGCACCCCCACGCTCCGGCCTCGCGGGCAAGGCGCGGGAATTTTCTAATTAAATTTTTGTCGGCGACGTCGGCATAAACGGCAGGAACGATTTTTTTTTGACCGCCGGAGTCTTTCAAGGAGTCGCCGATTTTCTGTAAAAATTTAACCACCGCCCGGCGCGACGAAAAGGAAAACAGGCCGACCTTGATGATATCCGCCCCCTCCCCGGCCGCCATGACCGCGCGTTTGGAGTAAAGTTCGGCGTCGTCGGAGGCGTCTCCAATAGCGGCGGAAATTACGATTCTCCCGCCGATAAACTCGCGCACGGCGCGGATGACTCCCGGCCGGGGCTTTCCGAGCGAGCCGTCGGAGGGGTTTTTTACGTCAAGGTAATCCGGCCACCGCGAGAAGGCCGTGCATTCCAAGGGGTCAATGACGCTGATTAATAATTTCATTATTCAATAGGGATTAGCACGAGTTGAAAACCACCCGTGCGCCTCTCCTCACCTTCGGCAAGGAAAGAAAAAGATTACCGCTCATGTGGCAAAGTACGGGCAGGATTGCCCGTACCTACCAAACCCTCGGCAAGGAGGGGAAATGCCATTACCCTTGCGCGGTCGGTTCGCCTGGCTCGTCAATGGCGGGGGTGCTCATGATGCTGTACCCGCAGTCAACGTGCAAAACCTCCCCCGTGACCGCGCCCGCGAGAGGCGAGCAAAGGTACAGCGCGCTTTTGCCGACGTCCTCCTGGGTCGTATTCCTTTGCAAAGGCGCCGTTTTCTCGTGGTGTTTCAGCATGGCGCGGAAATCGCCAATGCCGCTCGCGGCGAGCGTCTTTATCGGTCCGGCGGAGATGGCGTTGACCCGTATCCCCTTGGGGCCGAGGTCGGAGGCCAGATAGCGTACGGAGGCCTCGAGCGCGGCCTTTGCGACGCCCATAATATTGTATCGTTTGACCACCTTTTCGGCGCCGTAGTACGTGAGCGTGAGAATGGCTCCCTCGCGCCCCTCCATCAACGGGGCCGCGCAACAGGCCATTGCGACAAGAGAATAGACCGATATGTCCATTGCAAGGTGAAACCCGGCCCTGCTGGTGGTGACAAATTTGTCCTTGAGGTCGTTCCTATCCGCAAACGCGACCGCGTGAATTAGGACGTCAAGCGACCCGTATTTTTCCTTCCAAAGCGAGAAGACCCGCTCTATCTGCGCGTCGTCCGCCACGTCGCACTGCTCCACAAATTCGGAGCCGATTGATTGGGCCAGCGGCGCCACTCTTTTCCCCAGCGCCTCGCCGGCGTATGAAAATCCGACCGTGCATCCGGCCCTGTGAAGCTCCTGAGCAATCCCCCAGGCGATGCTCCTTTCGTTCGCGACGCCGAATATGAGGGCCGATTTGCCTTTTAAAGAAACGATGGAATCCATAAATCCTAACTCCTTTTAAATTATACTAATGATAACCCGCTTTGTATGGGCCAGATGCTCAAAATTAAGCCCGGTAAATCAATCTGTTGCCCGCACCCTTTCACATGGCCTATTAAGAAGTAGAAATTGGTTAGGGCGCAAAAATCAAGAATAAATGTTGCGCCTTAAACCGTATTATTCACTGGAGCGCTCGCGAATTGCACGGAAAGCCGCAAAGGAACGCCGGCAAAATCGGATTATCACCGGGTAACGCCGAAATAATCCGATTTTAGCTGTCCGCAGGCCGCGGCAATGTCCGCTCCCCTGCTCACCCTTATGGTGGCGTCAATTCCCGCCCTTTCTAACAACCCCTTAAACGCATTCACCTTTTCCGGCGGGGACGGTCTAAAAGAGATTTCCGAAACGGGGTTGAACCGAATTAGGTTGATTTTTTTCGCCCTCACGGGATGCAGTGCGCGTATTAGTTTTGCCGCGTCCTGGGGGGAGTCGTTGACGCCGTCGAAGAGGATGGCCTCAAACGTCAGTTTCCTGCCGTGTTTTAGGGGATAATCGGCGCAGGCCCTGATTAAATCGTCCACCGGATATCTCCTGTTTATCGGCATGAGCAGACTTCTTGTCTTGTCGTCGGCGGAATGGAGCGATATCGCAAGGTTCATGTTCAGCCCCGTCTCGGCAAGCTTCCTTATCTGACCGGCCATGCCGGCGGTGGAGACCGTTATTCTCCTGCCTCCGATGTTGAAGCCGTCCGGTGAATTCAATATTGCGACCGCGGACGTCACCGCGTCAAAATTGTCCAACGGCTCGCCCATCCCCATGAAAACCACGTTTGTGGGTTCCCCCGCCTCCGGGTCCTTCCTTACCTCGATGACTTGGTTGAGGATTTCGGCAAGCGAAAGGTTTCTGGAAAACCCCTGCCCGCCGGTCGCGCAGAACGCGCACGCGAACCTGCACCCAACCTGCGACGAGACGCAAACGGTACGCCTCCCCTCCTCGGGGATATAGACGGTTTCGACGAGCAGGTCGTCCCTCAGTTTGAAGAGGTATTTGAGGACGCCGTCGCCGGACGCGTCTTTTCTAACCGCATCAAGGCCGTCGGCGCAGTGCCCGGCCTCCAGTTTTTCGCGGAGCTGTTTTGGGAGGTTGGTCATCTCGGAGATGGAACAGCAGTTTTTTTTATAAAGCCAGTCTCGCACCTGTTTTGCGCGAAAGGCCGGTTCATTCATTTGGGCCACTAAGGAATCCAAATCGGCGAAGGAAAGGTCCTTGAGGTTAACTCGCATTTTTTTCGGCAACGCCGTCGCCCGGGGTCATATTGGAAGGGACGGCTTCGTCTCTTTTCGATCCGCCGGTACTATGAGGCCGCTTGAAATGACAATTTTAAACCCGTCCTCGACGGGCATGTCTAGCTCTATTACGTCTTCAACGGGGAGGGAGAGGAAAAAGCCGGAGGTGGGGTTGGGGGTTGTAGGAACGTAGACGTTTATCATCTCCTTGCCGGTGCGCCTTGTTATCTCCCCTTTTCCCTGGTTTGTTATGAACGCGAGGGTGTATATGCCCCGACGGGGGTATTCTATGAGCGCGACCTTTTTGAACGCCATTGAGGAGGAGGCGGAAAACGTCTCTATCACCTGCTTGGCGCCGGTGTAAATGCTTTTAAAAACGGGGATTTTAATGAAGAGCCTCTCGCCAAACGCGATAAATTTACGACCAAGGAAGTTGCGCGTGAAGAGCCCCATGCCGAACACGATCAACACCGTGGCGATAAAACCCAGCCCCGGAATCTTGTAGCCGACCTCCAACGGGACGCCGAAAAGGATAAGGAGCTGGGTTGCGAGCGGACTTAACAGGTGGTCCACCGTGGTGAAAATGAATCTTATGATCAACACGGTGATGACCAGCGGCAACGAGGCCAGCAAACCGGCCAAAAAAATGTTTATGACTTCCTTTTGGGCTTTTTTTAACATGATCCTGTCGAAGCCGAATCAGACCTCGACTATCATCCCTTCCTTGGCCGCAAAGATCTCGGTTTGGAGTTTTTCCTCCCCCCCCTGCCGTTGGAGGCTCTCTTCTATTTTTTTTTCGTCCGCATCGGACCTATCCGGATCGTGGTGGAAAAGGGCCCACTTCTTGACGTTGCATTGTCGGACGATTTCCAGATTTCGGGAGGTGTAGCCGTGTCCCCAGCTGATATGGGAGGGGTATTCGGCTTCCGTGTACTGCGTGTCCAGCACCAACAGGTCCGAGTTTCTTATAAAATTGTCAAAACCCTTGTTTTGTTCGGCTACGACGGTTCTCACAACCTCGTCGCTATGGCCTCCGTTTCCGAAAATGTTGATATACGGCTCGTGGTCGGTGCAGTAGGTGATTGATTTCCCTCCGTGTTCAAACTTGTAGCCAAGGCAAAGCACCGGATGGTTGAGGTATTTTGTGCTCACAGAAAAATCCCCTATGCTTAATTTCTCCTCCTTTAGGCTGTGGTAATTTATTTTCGCCGCCAGTTCCGCCACACGCACCGGAAAATATGTGTACTCCATCTGGCGGTCGAGGATTTGCTCAAGGGACTTTTCATAGTGAACCGGCCCGTAGATGGTGATGGAATACCCTGGGATATAAAGGGGGGCGAAAAATGGGAGGCCCTGTATGTGGTCCCAATGGGTGTGCGAAAGGAAGAGGTGGACCTCCTTTTTGTCCTTGTGCTTGGTCACAAGTTCCAGGCCGAGCTTTCGAATCCCGGTGCCGGCGTCCAAAATGAGAACCGACTGGTTGTCCGTTGCAATCTGGACGCAGGACGTGTTTCCACCATAAATCGCGGTGTCCTGCCCGGGCACGGGGATCGACCCCCTTACCCCCCAAAACCTGAGGTTCATTATGGCCATAGGCTAATTCTTTAGGAAATCTCTCGCGTCTTCAACCTTTTTTTCCAATCCGGTGAAAAGGGGCGCAACGTCGTTTTCGCCGATGGACAGACAATTTAGGGCGTCGCGGAGCTTGTGTCCGCTCGTGCCGCACCGATTCTTTATGCCTATCTCCCGGTCATTGCACACGTAGTTGGCGACATGGACGGCGGAAACCATCCTGTCAACGGTCGGATTGCCGGTAGGGGCCAGTGAATGGTGGAGCCGGATCGGTTCAAGAAGGCTCGTCGGCAGGTCCCACTTTTTTGCCACCAAGCCGCCCAGCTCGGCGTGATCTATGCCGAACTCCTCCTCCTCGAGCTCCGTCTTTACCGATCCGGGCTCGAAATCGGCGGCCGATATCCTGGCGTGCTCGTCCGGGTTGTGTTGTATTAAAACGGCCTTGCCGACGTCGTGCAAAAGCCCTGCGATGAAGTATTCGTCCTGATCTTGAGCCGAAACGCCGGCGTGTGCCGCTATGATCTTGGCGCCTATTCCCACGCCCAGGCAGTGCTCCCAAAACTGGTCTCCGGAGAACCAGCGATAGTCGTTCCTCATTTTTACGCTTGAGACCACTGCCAAGCCGATGGCGACGTTTTTTATGGTGTTAAAACCAAGCATTATAACGACGCGCTTAAGGGAGACGACCTTTTCCCCCAGGTTAAAGTACGCGGAATTAATGAGCCCCAGGACCTTCGTGGTCATCAGGGGGTCAAGGCTTATGACCTGTATTAGGTCCCCCGCGGAAGCTTTGGGGTTGTTGGCGATCAACATTATTTTTGAAATGGTTGAGGAATACGCGGGCAACTCGTCAACATGCCTTATTGTCTCCTCTTTCTTGAAGGGCATCTTTTTGTCGGCTCCACTAAGAAATACCATCCACGAATGTGTACGCCCAATATTAACCGATTTTTGAGAAAAAACCTCGCCGTCGGCCATTGGGACGCGTTGTAGATATCTAGGGTTCAGCGCGGTTTTTTGGGGTCGGTCGTCGCGCCGTTGTACAACTCAATCACTTTGTCGGTGACGTCCAATTTTTTGTCGTACCAAACAACCGATCCCTGCATCCCCTTCGACTGGGGGCTCGACTCAAAAATAATCGTCAGGCCTTCGGAACTGGCGTGGTTTTTTATTATTTCGTCCAGTTTTTTTAAGATTTTGCCCGTCGCCTCCTTTTGGGCCTCGACAAATTCCTTGTTTTTTTCCTCCCTGGCCTTTTCGAACTCGCGGGCCATTTGCCGCAGTTTCTCCTGCTTTTGGGTTTTGGCGGATTCGCTCAACATATAACCCTGCTGGGCTATCTCGTCCTCCAGCTTTTTCAACTCCTCCTGCTTTGCTTGGAGAACCTTGTAGTCCGCGTCCAATTTGGCCTTGAGCTTTTGTAGCGCGTCCTTCCCGTCCTCCGTCTCGCCAAGCGCCCTCTGCATGTCAATTACGCCGATTTTTAGCTCGGCGGCTGAGCCGTGGGGCGGACATAGAGTGATGGCGGATATGGCGATAATAAAGGCCCTTTTCAGCATGTGCTCTCCATAAAAATTGGCTTCAGAAGGAGCCTCCCATGGTGAAATGAAATTCCATGGGCGGTTCCTCGTCCCTTCTGTCCAGTTTGAACCCCCATGCGATCCAAATCGGCATGGCGGGCGTCGTGAACCTAATGCCAAGCCCGAAGCCGTGCCTCATGTTTGCCAAGTCAAACCTTTGGAGGCTGGTTCTGGACAAGTCGCCGACTTCCCCGTAAAGCTGGCCGCGGTCGTAAAACAACACGCCCTCGACCGCCGGAGTAAAATTGTAGCTTACTTCAAAATTAAACAAAAGCGAAGAATCGCCGCCTATGGAATTGCCGCTGGTGTCCCTCGGCCCGACGTTTTGATAGTTGAAGCCGCGCAGGGATGTCGGCCCGCCGAGAAAGAAGTTTTCCCACATGGGTAGCGGCGAGCCGTCGTAAGTCGCGCCGTATCTCGCCTCGCCGTGCGTCATGAAGACGAATCCGTACGGAAGCGGGAAATAGCGGCTTGCGCCGAGCATCAGCTTCCAAAAATTTTCGTCCGCCCCGAGCGGGCCGCCGGCAATTTGCGTTGAGAAGTCGGCCTTGTACCCGCTTGTGGGGGCATATTTGTTGTCCCTAGTGTCCTGCGTAAGCGCCATGTTCACCGAACTTGTAACCCTTTCGCCCACCTGCGAAACTACGTATAGACTGGGGGGGTACAAATATGCGGCCACCGAGTTGATGGAGACGCCGACCTTCTCAATCTTATAACCCAGCGATCCCTCCGCGTATTCGCTCAACCCCCGGCCGAAGGTAAAACCGCCGCCAAGCCTGTTCGTAATGTAGCTTTGATAGACGAACTGCCGGTTGTATATGGAATACCCGAGGGAAATGTCCCTGTCCCTGAAGTGAGGTTCGGTGAAATCCATGAAATAATCCTGCCTTATCGAGGATGTGTTGACGCCAAGCGACAGCCTCCTGCCGGTCCCCAGGACGTTATTTTCCGAAATCTGGGCCTGTATCATGGCGTTTTCCACCGAACTGTATCCCAACCCCGCGCGCAACTGGCCGGTTTCCTTCTCCGTTACGGTGACGTTGACGTCCATCAGGTCCGTCCCGCGGCCGCTTTTTTGCTCCAACTCGACGTTTCCGAAGAAACCGGTGTTGATGAGGCGCTGACGGGAACGGGCCAGCTTTTCGCCGCTGAACCTCTCCCCCTCCGTCAGGCGGAACTCGCGGCGCAGGACGTTGTCCTGCGTCTTGTAATTGCCGGAAAAATTGATCCTGCCGACGTAGACCATTTGGCCGGGGTCCACCCTTATATGAAAGTCAACGGTCCTGCTTTCCGGATGCTCGCGCACGTCGGGAACGGGGCTGGCGAATGCGTAGCCGTCGTTCGCATACATGTCCGTCACTTGGAAAAGCCCGGAACGGAAGACCGACTGGTTGAAGACGTCCCCCTTTTTCAACTTTATTTTTCCCGATATTTCTTCCGCCGCGTGCACGGAGTCCCCGTCCGCCGTTATTTCGCCGACCCTGTACTGATCCCCCTCGTGTAGGACGAGGGTGATGAGAATCCGGCCGTTTTCCTTGTCCACCTCGACTCGCGGCTCGTCGATCGAAGCCTTAATAAACCCGTAGTCACGGTACAGCGCCTCGATTCGGAGCAGATCCGTCTTGAGAATCTCCTTTTGGTAGTTGCCGGAGTCCGAGATGATCGACCAAAAGCCCACCTCCTTGCTCTCGATCTTGTCGTCCAGCTGGTAATCCTGGAAAAAACTGTTCCCCTTGAAGGTTATCTTTCCTATCTTGACCTTCTGCTTTTCGTCTATCTTGTAGGTGAAGTCAATCTGGTTTTGACCTTCGTCCGTCGTGACGGCGGCCACCTCGGTGAAATAAAACCCCTTTTTCTGGTATTTCTTCTTTATTTTTTGGATGTCCTTTTGCGCCAGGTGCTTCTGGTAAAAGGAGCCCTTCTTCAGCTCGATCATTGTGCCGAGGTCTTTTTCGGAAAACTCGTTGTTGCCGGCTATCTTCACGCGCCTAATGAAGGGCTTTTCCTTGACGACAAATACGAGCGAGAGACCGCCGGAATCCTCCTCGACCTCCAGCCTTACGTCGTCGAAGTACCCGAGGTTGTATACCCTCCGTATGTCCTCGCGGATGTTGTTCACCGAATACGGCTCACCTTTTTTTGAATGGATGTAGAACCGTATGGTGTTTGCGTCGGCGCGCTGGTTTCCCTCGATGCGTATCTCATTGACCGGCTTGGATAGGTCGAATGCGGAGGCCGTGGAAAGACCGAACGCCAGCAGGAAAAAAAGCCGTGGCAACGCCCTTTGGAGAAGCCGACTCATAACCAGAGGCCGCACCCGTACAAAACCCCCCCCACCAATAAAATGAACGGCTGTTAAGGCAACTAGACCGCTTCTACCGCGCTTTTTTCAGAGATGTGAATCGAACCGTCGCGTATTTCCGCCTTAAGCACTCCGTACGGTTTCGCCTCGCCGGAAAGGATCTTCTCCGACAGGGGGGTCTCAAGGTATTTTTGTATTGCGCGCCTTATGGGCCTCGCTCCGTACGAGGCGTCGTACCCTTTCTCCAAGATCCAATCTCGCACTTCCTGGGTTATCTCGAGGTCAAGCTTCTCCTCTTTGAGCCGTTCGCGAACCTTTTCTAGTTGCAGGTCCACGATGTTGGCGATGGATTGGCGGTCAAGCTTTTTGAAGACGACGACCTCGTCTATCCTGTTGATAAACTCCGGACTGAAGGACTTCTTGAGCTCCGCCTTTATTATGCCGGACATCTTTTGGTGGTCGGCCACACCCTCGGTCGTCTGGAACCCCATCGTGAATTCCTTTTCGATGAACCTGGCCGACAGATTGGACGTCATAATCAAGATGACGTTTCTGAAGCTGACGCGCCGCCCGAAGCTGTCGGTCAGGCTTCCGTCGTCCATTATCTGGAGCAACATTTGATAAACGTCCGAATGCGCCTTCTCTATCTCGTCCAAAAGGACTACCGAGTACGGCCTCCGGCGAACCTGCTCGGTGAGCTGGCCCCCCTCCTCGTAGCCGACGTACCCCGGAGGGGCTCCCGTAAGCTTGGACGCGGAAAACTTTTCCACATACTCCGACATGTCGAGCCTTATCAGCGAGCGCCTGTCTCCAAACAGGTTCTCGGCCAGCACGTGGGCGAGCTCCGTCTTTCCGACGCCCGTCGGACCAAGGAAAAGGAACGTCCCCATGGGCCTGAAATGATCCTTGAGTCCGGCCCTGGACCTTCTTACGGACTCGCATACGCGCGCGACAGCCTCGTCCTGGCCGAATATCTTCCTTTTTATCGAGGAGGCCATGTCCTGAAGGCGGACCGACTCCTCCCCCGCAAGGCGGAAAACCGGGATGCCGGTTATGGACGACACCACTTGGGCCACGTCGGATTCGGTGATCTCCGGCTTGGCGGTAGAGGCGGTTCCCTCCCACTTGTCCTTTAGGAATTCCAAGTCCTTGCGCAGTTTGCTTTCCTTGTCGCGAAGTTCGACTGCGTGCTCGAACTCCTGTAACCTGCCTCAACCGCACCCGGGAGCCCGCCTAGTCGATGACGTCGATGGCCTTGTCGGGCATGAATCTGTCGCTTATGTACCTGTCGGAGAGCAAAACGGCGGCGTTTATGGCGCCGTCGGTGATTATCGCCTTGTGGTGGAGCTCGTACTCGTTTTTCAGCCCCTTGATTATCATTATGGTCTCGTCGATGCTCGGGGCGTTGACCATGATCGGCTGGAACCTTCGCTCCAAAGCGCCGTTTTTCTCTATGTACTTTCGGTACTCGTCTATCGTGGTCGCGCCGACGCACTGTATCTCGCCCCGCGAAAGGGCCGGTTTCAGCATATTCGAGGCGTCCACGGACCCCTCGGCGGCGCCGGCGCCCACCAGCGTGTGTATCTCGTCAATGAAGATTATGACGTTGCGCGACTGGATTATCTCCTTCATTATCGCCTTGATCCTCTGCTCGAACTGGCCGCGGTACTTGGTTCCGGCGATTATCGCGCCCAAGTCAAGGGCTATGACGCGCTTGTCGTAAAGCAACTGCGGCACCTCCCGGTGATAAATCCGCTGGGACAGCCCCTCGACGATGGCCGTTTTGCCGACGCCCGGCTCCCCGATAAGGATGGGGTTGTTTTTTGTCCTTCGTGCGAGTATTTGTATGACCCTGTCTATCTCCTTGTCGCGACCAATGACGGGGTCAAGCCTTCCTTCATGCGCCAGTTCCGTCAGGTCCCTTCCGAATTCGTCGAGCGCGGGGGTTTTGCTCTGCTGCTTCTCCTGAGTCGGGGAAACTGGTTCCCTAAGGAGGTTGATGGTCTGCTCGCGTATTTCGGTGTAATGCAGGTTGAGAGATATGAGTATCCTCGCCGCAACCCCCTCCTTTTCGCGTATGAGGCCCAGCAACATGTGCTCCGTTCCGATGTAGCTGTGCCCCATGGAACGCGCCTCTTCGACGGCGTACTCCAAAACCTTCTTGGCGCGGGCCGTGAACGGAATGTCCCCTATGACGATAGTCGTAGAAATCGGGGGCATGTGTCTTTCAATCTCCAGTTTTATCTGCCTAAGGTCGGCGCCGAGCCTTTGAAGCACCGCTATCGCCACTCCGCCGCCGTCCTTGAGTATCCCCATCAAAAGGTGTTCGGTGCCAAGATACTCGTGCTGATTTTTTTCGGCCTCCTCGCGGGCGAGGATTATGACCTTCCTTGCTCGTTCGGTAAATTTCTTAAACATTTTTCCATTACCTCATCCGTCAAACCGGGGAACGTCGCACGACAAAATTCCGCACGCCGTCCAGCCGCATAAATTTCAAATTCAATCGCCGCTATCACCATTATTCTACACCGCGCGGCCCAAAAGGGCGAAATTTTGTGCCGCGCCGCGCGAATGTTATCATTATAAGGCATGCAAAAGCTCTTGGATTTTGTAAAAAATGCGCCCGGAACCGGGCTTGTGGCGGTCGCGCTCGCCCTCGCCATATCCGCGTGCGGCAACGTGGGGCAGGTGTCCGCCGACAGCAAAAGCGCGGCCGTCTCCATCAGCCCTACCGAGAAAAGCTCCCTGGAGGGCCTTGAGGGATCATCGTACCAAAACTCGGCCCAATGGAGAGACTGCGTCTCCTCCGCTTCCCCGTTTTACCCCGACGTCTCGGGCTTGGTCGGCAAAATAAACCCCGTCATTGGAAAGATGGCTGATATCTCCCCGCCCGTGAACGAGGTGGCGCTGCTTGACGCGCCGCCGCGCGGCGAAAATTCCGTCGGCGTGTTTTTATGCAACGGGATGTCCGCCAGCGCGAACGCGCTTTACCGCACCGTGTCATTATCCAACGACTTTATCGGGAGGCTCAAGGAGGCGGTTCGCGCCAACGGGGGGGGGGACGACGAATTTGTCTCCGGCCTTGCGTTCGTTCTCTACCATGAAATAGGCCACGCCGTGCTCAACCATTCCGCGTTAAAACTGCGGGGTGACGCCAAATTCGGCCTGCCGCAAGAGCTGGAGGCGGATCAGTTCGCGCTCGACGTGATGGCCGCCGTCGGCATATCCACAAAGGGGGTCGAAACCGCCCGGTCGGTGGCGGATGTATACTAAGGCGCATAATGGGAATTGACAAGGAGCTTCTTGAGATACTCGCGTGCCCCAAATGCAAGGGGACCCTGCAACTCACCAAGGGGGAGGACGGGCTGGTCTGCCCGAACTGCAAACTACTTTACGAGATTCGGGACGGCATTCCGGTGATGCTCACGGACGAGGCGGTTCTGCTAGGCGACGACCTTAAGCCGAAAAATTAAAATAGGGGGTTTTATGCGGCAACACCCGCCGATCTCGGCCGCGATAATCACCTTCAACGAGGAGACGCGCATAGCCGACTGCATCAAGAGCCTTTCATGGGTGGACGAGATAGTTGTTGTGGACTCCCACAGCACGGACGGCACCATCGGCGTTGTCGAGTCCTTCCCAAAGACAAGGGTGATAGAGCACGACTGGGAGGGTCACGTTAAACAAAAGAACTTCGCCCTAAACGCCACGTCGCACGAATGGGTCATCTCGCTTGATTCCGACGAACGCGTGTCGCAACGCCTTAGGGGGGAGATTCTGGAGGTTATGAGGAATCCGAGCGCGGAAGGTTACTCGATGCCGCGCAAGGTCTTCTATATAAACAGGTGGATAGGCCATTGCGGCTGGTATCCGGCGCGCAAGGTAAGGCTAGCCAAAAAGTCAAAGGCCGCATGGGAAGGCGTTGACCCCCACGACGCGCTGGTCGTCTCGGGTAACGTGGAAATATTGCACGGGGATTTATACCACCTCTCCTTCGATTCCGTTAAAGACCACTTCAATACGATAGACAATTTCACCAGCATAGGGGCGCTGGAGGCGTTTAATCGCGGCAAAAGGTCGAACCTTCTGGACGTAACCACAAGACCGCTCTTCACCTTCCTAAAAATGTATGTTGTTAAGCTGGGTTTTTTGGACGGCGTCCCGGGGCTCATAATCTGCGGCCTGAGCGCGTTCCACACCTTCACGAAGTACGAAAGGCTCCGCGAGCTCTGGAAAGGCTGAGGTCGGGGTCAGCCGACAAGGCGGAGGCAGTCGGCGAACTCGTTGCCTCCGGCCGGCTCGAAACGGGGGTCCGCCCCGAACGGTTTTGACGAGCGGTGAAGGACGGCCACGCCGCGCGCCTTCAGCAATCCCGCGGCCGCCGTCAACACGACCTCTCTTTTCACAGCGCGGGAGACGACGGCGTCGGCGCGACCGGCGAATTCGGGGGCCGCGGCCAGCTTTTCGGCTCGTTCGCGTACGACCCGGAGGTTTGTAAGTTGCAGCATTCCCGCTACGTGCTTCAAAAACGCGGATTTCTTGCCGTCCGACTCGACCAAAATAAATTCGCAGGCCGGAAGATTCAACGCCAACACGACGCCTGGAATACCTCCGCCGGAACCGACGTCAAAAACGACGGCCTTTTCGGGTATGAATTCGACCATACCCAGCGAGGGCTTCACCAAAACCTCGACCGCATCCTTTTCCTCCACCGAGGTGAGGTTGATTTTTTTGTTCCATTTATACAGCTCGGAAAGGTAGGCCGAAATCCGTTTGTCGTTCATCCGCTTTTCTTCCGGGCCTTTAGCGTAATCATCAGGACCGCCAGCGCGGCCGGCGTCATCCCCTGTATTCGCGAGGCCTGGCCGAACGTGAGCGGCCTAACCTTGTCCAGCTTTTGCCTCAGCTCCGTCGAGAGGCCGGAGACCGACGCGTAATCCATGTCCTTGTCAAGGGAGATGTGCTCCACGTCGTCCAACTGTTCGATCCATTTGTTTTGTCGCTCAATGTATCCCTCGTATTTGACGCTTATCTCCGCCCGCTCGGTTTCATCCGGCAAAAATTGGGCCAAGGAAGAAAAAACGCTGTTTGGCGTCATTCCCCCCCTCCTAATCGTGACCTCAGGCCTCTTTAAATACTGCCAAAGCGGCGTCGCCTCCTGCACCGGCGGAAGCCCCAGGGATTTCAGGCATTCAAGCGTGCCCCGCTCGGGCTTGAGGGAATTGCCGCGTATGACCCTCAAGGCCAGGCGAATGCGGTCGCGCTTGTCGACGAACGCCTTGTAATCCTCGTCGGACAACAGCCCGATCGAGCGGCCCAACTCGCAAAGCCTTTCGTCCGCGTTGTCCTGCCGCAAGACAAGGCGGTGCTCCGCGCGCGAGGTGAACATCCGGTACGGCTCCTCGGTCCCGAGCGTCGTCAGGTCGTCCACCATGACGCCTATGTAGCTATCGGAACGCCTGAGGATTATCGGTTGCTCCCCGCGGACGGACCGGGCCGCGTTTATGCCGGCCAGCAACCCCTGCCCCGCCGCCTCCTCATACCCGCTGGTTCCGTTTATCTGCCCGGCAAAAAACAGGCCGCCGACCAGTTTTGTCTCGAGGGTCGGATAAAGTTGCGTAGGGGGGGCATAGTCGTATTCGACGGCGTATCCCGCCTTTAGAATCCTCACGTCTTCCAAACCGGGAATCGTGCGAAGGAAGTTCGCCTGCGTTTCGCGGGATAGCGAGGTTGACACTCCGTTCGGGTATATCTCGTCCGATTGTCTCGAAACCGGCTCCAAGAAGATATGGTGCGAGTCGCGGTCGGGAAAACGGGCCACCTTGTCCTCGATCGAGGGGCAGTAGCGCGGCCCGACCCCCTTGATCACCCCGGTGAACAAGGGCGATTCGCCGAACCCGGCGCGGACTACCTCGTGTGTTCTCGCGTTGGTGGCCGTGAGGAAGCATGGCAGTTGGTTCCGAACCCCCTTGTCCTGGAAATATGAAAACGAAGGGGGGGGGTCGTCGCCGTCCTGTTTTTTAAGGGCCGACCAATCGATGCTGTTTTTATCCAGCCTGGGCGGCGTTCCCGTCTTTAGCCTTCCCAGCGTGAACCCAAGTCTCTTGAGCGACGCCGAAAGGTTGCCGGAAGGCGCCTCCCCAAACCGTCCCCCGGGAGTTTGCTCCAGTCCGGTGTGCAATAGTCCGTTTAAGAACGTGCCGGTGCAGACCACCAGGGCGCGCGCCGAAAGAGTTTGGCCGGACTTCAACGTTACGGCCGAGACCGCGCCGTTTTCGGGTTCGATGGAAACAGCCTCTCCCTCGACTATCCTGAGGCCGGGGATGTTCTCCAAAACGGAGCGCATCTCCTTTTCGTATTCCACCGTGTCGGACTGCACGCGGTATGCGCGAACGGCCGCACCTTTCGAGTCGTTTAAGGTGCGGTATTGAAGGCCGGTCCTGTCGGTAATGCGGGCCATCAGACCCCCGAGCGCGTCAATCTCCCGAACTATCTGGCTCTTGCCGGGGCCTCCCACGGCCGGGTTGCACGACATCCGGGCGATGGCCTCTTTTCTTGTTATGACAAGCGCCGTGTTACAACCGAGCCGCGCCGAAGCGGCGGCCGCCTCGCACCCTCCGTGTCCGCCGCCAATTACGATTACGTCGAAGTCTCTCGTCACTTGCCCACGCAAAACTCGGAGAAGAGCGCGTTTAGCACCTCTTCGGTGTACGATTCGCCGGTGAACCTTTTGACCTCCTCGAGGGCGTCCCACACGGCGGCGGCGGCTAGCTCGCGCCCAGCCTTGAGTTCGTCCTTGGCGCGCCTTAGGTCCTCGGCTATCCGGGTGAATATGTCCCGGTGGCGCATTCGGGTCACCACCGGCTCCTCCCCCTCCAAGCGGCCCCAGGCCGAAATAGCGCCGGTCAGTTCCTTAAACCCCGCCCCGGTTTTTGCCGAAATAAGCACCGGCCTTGTTTCCGCGTCGGGCCATTCCAATAACTGCGGAATGTCCGCCTTGTTAATCGCCACGACAAATCGGCGGGATTTTTTCAACAATTCAAGGACCGCGTCGTCGGCCGCCTCCCACGGGCGGGAGCCGTCAAAAAGCCCCAGAACCACGTCCGCAGTTTCGGCCGCCTTCATCGAGCGCCTTATACCCTCCGCCTCGACCTCGTCCGGCGCGGGGTTCAGTCCGGCGGTGTCCACAAGCTCCACCTTAAGCCCGGAAATCTCCGCGTCGGCGCGTATGAGGTCTCGAGTCGTTCCGGGATGATTCGTCACGATGGCGCGTTCCTCCTCGACGATCGCGTTCAGCAGGTTTATCCCGTGCCTCAAAAACCTGCCTCCGTCGTAACTTTTAACGAGCCTCTCCATCCTGGCGAGCGCCTCGTCCAGGATTTTGTAAATCTCCTCGTCGGATGCGGTCTGGAAATCCTCGTCGGGAAAATCAATCGAGGCCTCGAGGTTTGAAAGCACTCCAACAAGTTTTTGACGTATCGAATCTATACGGGCGGAAAGCCCTCCCTCCATGAGCCGATATGCCGCTAGCGCCGCCCCTTCCGAACGGCTTTTTATGAGGTCAATGACCCCTTCGGCCTGGCTTAAATCAATTCTTCCGTTTAAAAACGCCCTTTTTGTGAACTCTCCCGGCTCCGCAATCCTGGCCCCGGATAATATCGCAAGTTTCAATATCTTGCGCAACACCGCGGGAGACCCGTGGCTGGATATTTCAACCACGTGCTCCCTTGTGTAACTATGGGGCGCATTGAAAAAAACGACGCACACCTCGTCCAACGCCCCTTGTTCATCCCAAATTTTGCCCAGATGGAGTTTGCGCGGAACGAGTGATTTTAGCGGCGAACCCTTTGGGGTGCGAAAAATCGAGAGAGTTATCAACGGGGATTTCGGGCCGGAAATCCTTATCACGCCCAATCCCCCCTCTCCGGCCGGGGTGGCTATGGCGGCAATGGTGTCGCCACCGCGGGTTTTGAGGTAATCCTCACTCTCTGGGATTGACACGGTATTTCGTCAGAAAGGCGCTTGGCCCCGACGGCCGGCAACAGATTTCCGTCGTCTTGCGCCGATATATATAGGGCACAAAATAAAACGGGGCGCTCGTTTGAGCGCCCCGTTTGTTATCAACGCCGTAGTTATTTCTTGGCGGGGGCCGCAGGAGCCGCCGCGGCAGGGGCCGCGGGAGCCGCGGGAGCCGCCGCGCCGGGGGCCGCGGGAGCCGCGGGAGCCGCCGCGCCGGGAGCCGCGGGAGCCGCCGCAGGGGCCGGAGCCGCCTCAGGAGCCGGCGCCGCCGCGGGAGCCGGGGCCTTTTCTTCCTCTTTCTGACAGGCGGTAAAAGTCAATACGCTGGCCGCGAAGAAGGCCGACAGTACAAACAGGTCGAGTTTCTTTAACATTTTCCATTTCCTCCAAAAATAATTAGCCTTGCGACCCATGTCCGTGCCACGCGCACGGCTGGGCAATATAAAAAAGGCAATTTCGCGTAAGTCCGTAATTCTAGCAGAAAAAAATAATTTAACAGCAAATTTTTTTTTACCTACCGGCGTATGGGTTCAGGGGGCGTAATCGGCCCCCCAAACCGGATAATTTATTGGCTAACCTCAGAACTCAAGGTAGGTTGGGGAAACCAACATGAAAATAGGGACAATCTCGGACGTCCACGACGTCCCCCATTATGGCGGGCGACGGCGGCAGAAAGACAGCATTGGTCCACGAGTCCGATAATATGAACGCCCGGCTGGACGAGGGAGGGGTTGACGCGCTTCTTTTGGCCATACCCGGAAGCGCCATAGCGCGGGGGGGGTTGAGGCCGGAAGTCAGTCCTGGGATTCCCGGAATTTTATGCAGTCGTCATACCACGCGCATTTCTCGTTCGGGCAGTCCTTGGTCCTGCGAAAACAGTCGCTGTACCCTTCGGCTAGCTGGATGGTCCTCACGAGATCCTCCTTGTTTTCAAACTTGTGAACTGATTGGATCCCCAGGGCCGTTGCGAACTCCCGGAGTTCGTCCATCGTCATAATAGTCTCCTCCTGTTGTCCGCAATTGCGCGCTAAAGAATTAGGCAAACCCGCCCCGCTTCGCCGAGAAAGCGACGACTATTCAGGAACTAATCAATCCTCTTATCCGCTTAATATACCCTTCTTATCGTAGTTTTTCCAGTGACTGCTCGAACGGCCTTTCTGCGATTCCCCTTTCCGTTATTATTGCCGACACATACTCGTTTGGGGTGACGTCAAAGGCCGGGTTAAAAATTTTAACGCCATCCGGGGCCATACGCCGGCCGCCGATGTGGGACACTTCCTTTGCGTCGCGCTCCTCAATCGGTATGTGCTCGCCGTCCGGAATCTCGAAGTCTATGGTCGAGAGCGGCGCCGCCACGTAAAACGGTATGCCGTGGGTTCTGGCCAGAACCGCTATGGTGTAAGTCCCTATCTTGTGGGCGACGTCGCCGTTTTTGGCTATCCTGTCGGCTCCGACAATGACCTTTTGGACGAGCCCCTTTTTCATGCAATAACCGGCCATGCTGTCGGTTATCAGCGTTACGTCTATCCCTTCCTTCTTCAACTCCCACGCGGTGAGGCGCGCCCCCTGCAAAAAGGGCCTCGTTTCGTCCGCGAACACTCTTATACGCTTCCCGTCAAGATGCGCGGCCTTTATTACGCCGAGCGCGGTGCCGAAACGCCCCGCCGTCGCCAGGGCTCCCGCGTTGCAGTGCGTCAGCACCGCGTCTCCGTCGGCAATGAGGCGCGCCCCGTTGCGCCCCATTTTTTCGTTGATTAAGAGGTCCTCCTTCAGGATTTTCACCGCCTCCTCCGCCGCCCTTTTTTTCATGTCCGCGACGGTTTTTGGACCGGCGTCCCTGACCGCCTTCCTCACCCGCTCCACGGCCCAAAAAAGGTTTACGGCCGTGGGTCTGGTGGAGGAGATGACCCGGCAGATTTCGTCAAACTCCGC
>JACQBU010000032.1 GCA_016194375.1 Nitrospinota bacterium | reverse complement strand
TCCCGCGAGCCGGCGCATTGTATGAACACGACGCTCCTGGCCCGGCCGCCGTCGGACGGGCGGACGATTTTTCCCTTCGCCGCCATCTCCTCGAACTGCGCGTTGGTGACGACGTTCGGCGATTTTCCGTATCCCAGATGCCCGAGCTTTTCCGGGTCGTACGGCTTGAGGCCGGTCGCCTGTATCACCGTCCCCGCGCGGAGCGCGATGTTCGTCCCGCCCGCCGATATCACGACTTCGAACAGGCCGGGCTGGCCGGATATGGACGCGACGACGGCGGGCGCGTGGACCGTTATGCGCGGCTCGTTCATGACCGCGTTGACCGTCTCGGAGACGCCGGTTTCGACAGGGGCGTCCGCCTCCCCCGAAAAGGGGAACCGTTTTTTGAGCTTTTGCAGATATCCGCCCAGCCTTTCCTCTTTTTCCACCAGCACGACGTTTCGTCCCGCACGGGCCACGGCAAGCGCGGCCGTCATCCCCGCAATCCCCCCCCCAACGACGAGGACGGTTTTCGACAGTTCTTTTATGAACGGTTCGGGAAACGAGGTTTTTTGGGCCTTTACGACCCCCATTTTTAGGTAGTCTTCCGCCAGGCTCTGGGCGTCGTCGGATTTCGGCTCGCTCACCCACGCGACGCCCTCCCTTATGTTCACGCGCTCGACGACCACGTTCGGGCCGAACATGAAGTTTTCGACGAGGGCCCGCTTGGAGCAGGCGGCTACCACGGGGAGGTTAAATCCGTCCGCCACGCCGGAGCTTATCAAGGCGCGCCCCTCCGGCCCGCAAAGGAACGGATGAACCTTCGCCTCCGCGAGGCCGAACGCGACCGGCGCCTTGGCGAGCTTCGCCACGTCCACGGCCTCGCCGATGCCGCAACCGGAGCAGACGTATGCTCGCGGTTTCAAGTCCATCGGCCACCAAGGCATTTGACCGCCGTCGCCGTGGCGTCCATCAGGGACGCGGAGACGTCCGCCGGATTTTTTGCGACGCCGGCCGAATAAATTCCCGCCGGGGTTTTTTCCGGCGCGAAGAACCCGCCCGAATCAAGCCATCCCGAAACGCCCGCGCCAAGGCCAGCCGAGTTCGGCTCCATTCCGGTGGCGAGCACCAGCATGTCGGCGACGTAACTCTTTTTCGCGCCGCCGGCGACGTCCTCCGCGGTGATTATCACGTCCCTTGTGGCCGGGTCCTCCTCCACCCCGGCCACCTTCCCCTTTATGAAGGAGACGCCCGGGTCGGCCGCGATTTTCGCGTAGAACCCCTCGTATTTTCCGGGGGTGCGAATGTCAATGTAAAAGACGGTCGCCTTGGAGTCCTTGTACGCCTCCCGCAGGTACGCGACCTGTTTTAGTGAGGCGAGGCAACAGACGGCCGAGCAGTGCGCGAGGTGGTTTTCGTCCCTCGACCCAGCGCACTGGGCGAAGGCGATGTTTTTCACCTCCTTGCCGTCCGAGGGGCGCACGATCCTGCCGCCGGTCGGCCCGGAGGGGGACGCGATGCGCTCCATCATCACGTTTGTTATCACGTTCGAGACCCGGCCGAAGCCGAGGTTCCCAATTTTGGCCGCGTCGTAGGGTTTCCATCCGGTGGCGTAGACAACGGACGAGGCGCGAATCTCGAGCGTCTCCGGTTTTTGGGCGAGCTCGATCGCGCCGTATCCGCAGGCGGGGACGCATTTGGCGCATTTTTCCCCCTCGCAGACGGAAGGGTCTATAGCGTAAACGGCGGGGAACGCCATGGGGTGGCGGATGTAGGCCGCCTTTGTTTTCGACATTCCGAGGTTGAAGTCGTCATTGCGCTCCACCGGGCAGGCTTGGGCGCATTTGTCGCACGCCGTGCAGTTGGCGTTTATGAAACGGGGATTTTTTGTCGCCTTCAGCGTGAAATCGCCGTCCGACCCCGACAGGGACACAAGCTCGGCCCCGGTTATCACGGTTATGTCCGGGTTGCGGCGGACCCTTTGAAAATTTATCTCCATTCCGCACAGCGGGGAGCAAAGTTTCGGAAAATAGCGGTGCATTCCGAACACCCTGCCGCCGAGCCAGTGTTCCCTCTCGATGATGACCGCCCTCAGCCCCGTTTCGGCGGCCTCGACGGCGGTCGTCATGCCGCTTATCCCGCCGCCTATGACGGCTACGGGCAATTTATCCGAAGACACTTCATTCCACCCCAATTCACAAATGCGAAACAAAATCCCGCCCAAGGCGGGACGAACACGCGGATTAAACGAAGGAGAATCGGCGGGGGACGGCCCGAGACCGGCCCCCGCAAATCGGCCCAATCCGCCCGTTATCTGCCGGTGTGTCCGTGGTGGGAATCAACGTCCTGCACGAGCTGTTTGTATTCCCGTTTGAAGACCTTCCACTCGCCCGTCTTCACGTCCACCTTGGAGTTCACGAAGCACCTCCAGCTGTCGTCGTCAAGCTTGGGATAATCCCCCCTGTAGTAATAACCGGGATAGCGCGTCTCCTCGCGGAAAAGTATGTGCCTCGCGTGCGCCTCCGCCGCCCAGAGGCGGTGGTAGTTTTCCCACGCGCGAAGAAGCTCGTGCAGGTCGGCCGCCGCCAGCTTTTTGCTGTCCTCCTTCAGCAAGACGAGTTGCCTCAGCCCCTCGTCGAGCATCGTTTTGCTTGTCATGTACCACGGGGTTATGCCGCCGACGTATTCGTCCATTATTTTCTGCAGGCGCAGTTGGAACATGTTCGGCTTGACGTACTCCGGGTTGACGTCCGGCGCGGTGGTGTACTTGCAGTGCTCGGCGTATGTCTCCATCGGCTTGAATATCTCGTACGCCAGCTCGTCCGCGGATTGGTCGTGGGACGGCTTGTAGTCCTTGTGGTCGAGAACCCACCTGACCATCGCCTTTCCGGCTATTCTTCCCTCGGCGTGCGAGCCGGAGGAGAACTTGTGCCCGGAGGCGCCCACTCCGTCGCCGGCGGTGAAGAGTCCGCTGACGGTGGTCATCCTGTCGTAGCCCCAGCACCATTCCTTCGGGGCGAAGTCCGCGGGGCCGCTCACCCAGACCCCGGCGCACCCGGCGTGCGAGCCGAGCAGGTACGGCTCGGACGGCATTATTTCGGACGGTTTTTTGTCAGGCTCGATGTCGTTTGCCGCCCAAACGCCGGCCTGCGATATGGTCATGTCGAGGAAATCCTCCCACGCCTCCGCCTCGAGGTGTTTTATCTCCTTCGGGTTCATCGTCTGGGCCAGCCTCGCCATCGCCGTGTGGGTGTTCATGAAAATCGGCCCCTTGCCGTCCTTCATGTCCAGCATCATCATGTGGTTGCGGACGCAGGTTCCGAGCTTGTCCGCCCACTTGCCGTAAAGCTTGCGGGCCTCGTCGAGGCGGGTCACGCAGTAGTCCTCGCCGAGCGCGTTGAGCGCCTGCGCCTTGAAGAGCAGGAACCACGCGCCGACCGGGCCGTAGCCGTCCTTGAACCGGGCCGGGACGAAGCGGTTCTCCATCATGGTGAGCTCCGCGCCGGCCTGCGCCATCATCGCGTAGTTGCTTCCGGCGTTCCAAACCGGGAACCACGCGCGCCCCTGTCCCTCTCCCACGGAGCGGGTCTTGAAGATGTTCACGCATCCGCCGGTCGCGGAAAGCACCGCGTTGGCGCGGAAGATGTAAACCTTGTTTTCGCGGACGCTGAAGCCGACGGCGCCGGTGACGCGGTTTTCCTCCTTGGGGTCCATGAGAAGCTTTACGAGGAACACGCGCTCGAAGAGGTTTTGCGCCTCGCCGGTTATCTTCCGGTTTTCCTCCAGCGCCTTTTTGGCGGCCTCGGCGACCAGCACCTTGTAGGACTCGCCGTTTATCATTATCTGCCATTTGCCGGAGCGAACCGGTTTGCCGCCTTCCCTAAGCGGAACCCCCTTGTAGGAGCCGTCGTGCCCCTTTCCCTCGGCGTCGGTCTTCCAAACGGGAAGCCCCCAGTCCTCGAAAAGGTGGACGGAGTCGTCAACGTGCCGGCCGAGGTCGTAAACGAGGTCCTCCCGGATTATCCCCATCAGGTCGTTGCGGACGTATTTGACGTAGTCTTCCGGCGAGTGTTCCCCCAGATACGTGTTGATGGCGGAGAGACCCTGCGCCACAGCGCCGCTTCGGTCGGTGGCGGCCTTGTCAACCATCGTTATCCGCATTTTGGCCTGGTTGCCCCAGCGCACCGCCTCGTACGCGGCGCCGCAGGCGGACATTCCGCCGCCTATCAGCAGTATGTCGGTGTCCACCTCCACTATCTCCGGTTTTGGATGATGCTTGAATTCCGTCATGGCCCCCCCTTATTTCCTCGGAACCGGCAACTGTTTGCCGCTTCCGACGTGCGTGAAAAATCCGGGTTTGTTGATGTCCGCAAGTTTCGGCTCGGGCAACCCCTTGTACGGCTCTATGGAGCCCTCCGGCGTGGTGCGGATGGGGAACTTGAACCTTTTAAGCGTTCCGTTCCTGAACTTGACCGTCCACATTATCGAGTCGCTTCCCCGCAACGGCAGGACCTTCGCGCCCATCGGCATGAAGTCCGCGTACCCCCTGACCTCGATGGCCTGCTGGGGACATATCTTCACGCAGTTGTAGCACTCCCAGCACTGTTCGGGCTCCTGGTTGAAGGCCTTCATCCGCCCCACGTCCAACTTCATCAGGTCGTGCGGACAGATGTACGCGCAGGCGGTCTTGTCGCGTCCCTTGCAACCGTCGCATTTGTCGGTGATGACGAAACTAGGCATGGCTCCTCCAGCAAAAAATAAAATCCCCAACGGAATATAGATGCGAATAAATTGTAGGGCAAGTATGGCGCCGATGGAAGTGAAGCGTAATTTGTTGACAAATTGGGCGTTGAGTCCGCCGGGTTCGAGCCGGAAGCGGCGCGAAACCCCCAACTATGGCGATAAAACCAGCCCCGAGGGGGAACCGCGGGAACATATCACGACGCTGATGTTAAAAGCCTCATGCCCCCCCGTCGCGTCATTCCCCCGAGGGCATGAATCAAAACCTTTTCCCGCAAACGCCGAGGCAGGAAAACAAAAACGATCCGGACGCCCGGTCCCGGCGCGCCCCCTACGTCAAGCGCCGCCGTCGGCTAAAACTCGGGGACGCGGTCAAATCCTGCCGTCAGCAAAAACATTTTGCGGCGGGCGTCGGGAGACTCCAGGAAGGCGCGGAAAAACTCGTGCTGGTCCGCCAGCTCCGCAACCAAACGGCGGTTGAAATCTTGGTGCTGTCGCCGCGCGTCGGGCGCGCCGAGAATTTTTGCCACGCACTCGGCCCCGCGCAACGCCCAGCTCATTCCGTCGCTAAAATACCCTATGTGGCCCGCCGCCTCGCCTATCAGATAGGCGTTCGGGACGTCGTTTGTTTGGATTTCCGACGTCGGCCAGTAACGCCCCACCATCGTCCACTTCGGGACGCCGACGGCGCGGCACCCGGTTTTTTCCAGCAAGGCGTCCAATCGCTCCGCCATCCCCTCCTTTTCCTGGGAGGCAAAACCCACGACGTGACCGCCACGCTTGGGGATCTTCCACGCGTAGTATTCGGTGACGTCCGTGTCAACGATTATGTTAAAAAATCCGTCCTCCGTTTGGGATTGCGTTTTTACCTGCACGGCGTGGTATCTCCGCGCGTCGCACCCCGGCCGGAAATGCCGCCTCACGGCGGAATTAACCCCGTCCGCGCCGACGATCCGCTCCGCCTCGACGACGGAAATCCCCCCGCCCCCCGCATGGTTTAGAGTGACCTCGAAACCATGGTTGCCGGAGGGGCGGACGTCGGCCAGCCGCGCGCCGAAACGAACCTCGACGTCGGGCGGGATTTTTTTTAAGAACCACTCCAACAGCGCCTCCTTGTCAATGTTTCGCAAATCATTCTCGAGGATTTTGTCGCGCCGAAGCTGATGGTCAACGATGCGGGCGCGCAGACTTGTCGGAGCGCTTGCGAAGGAATCAATATGCCCGCTTATCCACGGGTGGGAGAACGCCTTGTACGTCATCACCCCGCCGCAGGGGCGCCCCCCGATGGAGTTTTTAACGTCAATTGCGAGGGCGGAGACGCCGGGCGGGACGTTAGCCGCAAGGGAGACGCCCGCCAATCCAAGCCCCGCGATGAGCAGGTCGTATTTTTTCTTAATGCCGGGGGAATCCACTCACCGTGTCCTTCAAAATTCCTTTTGCGGATTTTACCGACATTTTCCGGACGACCCCAGTTTTTGTCTTGCGCATGATGAAAACGATAAATGGACGGCTGAAAATAGTCAAAGCCCGCGATGACGCGGGCGCCGTCGGTTGCCGACGGGCGGTCGGTCTTGCCAAGCGGGCGTTCCCGCCCCTGCGGCGGACTGGTAGTGTCACAGTTTGAAAATAATTGAATAAGACGGGTGCGATATTGCTTCGCTATGCTCGCAATGACAATTAGTTGTCATCGCGAGACCGCCCTTTGTGGTCGTGGCGATCCCTATAAATTTCAAACTGACCGCCACCCGCGGACAAACCGCTTCATTCGTCGAGCAAGGCGGGTTAATATTAAATTTAGGAGGCAAACACATGGTCATGACGTCCTCAACCATGCTTCCGCTTGGAAGCAAGATACCCTCGTTCCGGCTACCCGACCCCGCCGGCAAAATGGTGTCCCTCGACGACTTCAAGAACCCGTCGGCGTACCTGGTGATTTTCATGTGCAACCATTGCCCGTTTGTGAAGCACGTCAAAGGCGAGCTGGCGTCGCTCGCCCGCGAATACGTCGCCAAAAACGTGGCCGTAGTGGGGATAAGCGCAAACGACGCCGAAAATTTCCCCGAGGACGGCCCGGCGAAAATGGCGGAGGTGGCCAAGGCCGCCGGGTACGCGTTTCCATACCTGTACGACGAGACGCAGGAAACGGCGAAGGCGTATCGCGCCGCATGCACGCCGGAGTTTTACCTTGCGGACAAGTCCCAAAAACTCGTTTACCGCGGCCAGATGGACTCAAGCAGGCCCGGTAACTCGATACCCGTGACGGGGGGCGACCTGCGCAAGGCGCTTGACGCCGTTTTAGGCGGCCGCCGGCCGTCGGGGGAGCAGAAGCCGGGGATAGGGTGCAACATTAAGTGGAAACCGGGCAACGAACCTGATTATTTCAAGCGTTAGTCGGCGCTGGCCTGCCGTCTTTGGACGGCGACGAATTACAGGGGGAAAAGAATGAAAAAACGGCCTTAAGATTAATCGCCTCCGGCCAATGACGGCGGATGTTTCTCATGAAAAATCCGGTTTTAAAAAATGCGTGAATACCGCCCCCTTTACGAGCGATACGCGTTTCCGTTCCAAAATAAGGCAATAAATCAGGCCCACCCCCGGCACATTCCGTATTTTTTTCATCATTCTTCCAAAGGCACGATTCCAAGGCTATTCGGGGTATAATCCATAAAAATAATTCGACCTAAAGTTACTGTTGGGTAAAAGTGAATATTTCAATATGCCTCTAAGCTGGAACGAGATTAAAGACCGCGCCTTGGCTTTTTCCAAAGAATGGGAGAACGAATCATCCGAGAAGGCTGAATCTCAAACCTTTTGGGGGGAGTTTTTTGACGTCTTTGGTATTTCCCGCCGCCGTGTGGCCAGCTTTGAGGTTCCAGTTAAAGAGGCCCCCGACAAAAGTGGTTTCATTGACTTATTTTGGAAGGGAGTTTTGATTGTTGAACATAAATTGCCCTGAACTAGAAAAGCGTTTACAGGTGGGCTCTTAAAAGAAAAGAGCCATGGCCTTCCGGTTAAGATGTATTTGCAACAAAACACTTAACCTTGGAGGAAGAAACCATGACTCGTCAACAGTATATCATCGGGCGGAAACTGAGCATTCTGGAGCTGGGCAAGAC
>JACQBU010000036.1 GCA_016194375.1 Nitrospinota bacterium | reverse complement strand
TTTTTCGCGCGTGGCGAACATCCCAAGGTACGGGCCGCCGAACGAAAGCCCCAGGCCCAGCGACTGCCCCTCGGCGACCGCGATATCCGCGCCGAAATCGCCGGGGGGCCGCAGAAGGCCGAGCGACATCGCCTCGGCGACGCCGACGATGAAAAGAACCCCCTTCTTTCGGCACAACTCGCCGATAGCCGAGAGGTCCTCCACGTTGCCGAAGAAATTAGGGGATTGGACGACGACGGCGGCGGTTTTTTCCGTTATTTTTTCGCCCATCTCTGCCAAACGGACGCGGCCCGCTTCGTGGTCCCGGGTTACGACCACCGCGTCGCCCAGCGGTGCCGCGTACGTGGCGATCACGCGGCGCCAGCGGGGGTTTACCAGGTCCGACACTACGACCTCGTGTTTTCCGGCGACCCTGCACGCCATCAGGACGGCCTCCGCCAGCGCGCTTGCGCCGTCGTACATCGAGGCGTTGGCGACCTCCATGTTGAGGAGGGAGCAGACGTGGCTTTGATATTCGTAGATGGACTGAAGCGTCCCCTGGCTTATCTCGGGCTGGTACGGTGTGTAGGCGGTGTAGAACTCGCTCCTGCCGGCGAGCTGGTCCACGGCCGAGGGGACGAAGTGCTTGTACGCCCCCGCCCCGAGGAAGGAGGGCGCGGAAGACGCCGGAAAATTGGAGCCCGCGACTTCGCCCGCAAGCCGCATCATCTCCTGCTCCGTCCTCGCCGGAGGAATCTTAAGTGTCCCCTTGAACCTTATTTCGGCCGGTATCGGCGAAAAAAGCTCCTCCACCGAGGACGCGCCCATGGCGTCGAGCATTGTTTCCCGGTCGTCCGGGGTGAGCGGTATGTACCTCATTTCGGCGCGGAGCGTCGGCCTACTTCAGGTTTTTGACGAAATTGGCGTACTGCTCCGCGGACAAGAGCTTGTCGAGTTCGGACTTCTTGCTAAGCGCGACCTTTATCATCCATCCCCGGTCGTACGGGGAGGTGTTGACGGTTTCCGGCTCGGCCTCGAGGTCGGGGTTTATTTCCAAAACCTCGCCGCTGACCGGCGAATAAAGGTCCGAGACCGACTTGACGGACTCGACCACGCCGAACGGCTCGCCCGCTTTGAGTATCGTCCCCTCCTGCGGAAGCTCCACGTAGACGACGTCGCCAAGCTCCCCTTGGGCGTAGTCGGTTATGCCGACGATGAGAACGCCGTTCTCCTCCATGCCCCACTCGTGGTCCTCGGTGTAAAAAAGGCCGTCAGGAAATTCCATGTCACCCTCCATTCGTCGGTTTTAAGTGCGGCCTGTAAACCTTCACGGGCGTCCGCCTGCCCCGTATCTCGACCGTCAGCCGACCCCCTTTGGAAACCGACCACTCCTCGGCTGAAATATATCCGATTCCTACGGGCTTTTGCAAAGAGGGGGAGAAGGTGCCGCTGGTGACCGCGCCCGCCTCCTTTTCGTCGACAAAAAGTTTGCATCCCTGCCTTGGGATTCCCCTCCCCTCCGCGACGAAGGATATCCTTTTTCTCGTCGGCTTGACGCCTTGAAGGGCTTTTTTTCCGATGAACTCGCGCCCCTCCGGCTTCACCACCCAGGAGAGGCCGGCGGAGACGGGGTCCGTGTTTTCGTCCAGCTCGTGCCCGTAAAGGCTGTAGCCGGCCTCGATGCGAAGAAGGTCCCTGGCCGCCAGCCCCGTCGGCGCGACCCCTTCCTCCTTTCCCGCCTCCAGGAGGGCGTCCCAAAGCCTTACGACGGCCTTGTTTTCTACGATTATCTCGACCCCGTCCTCGCCGGTGTAGCCGGTGCGCGAGACGACGGCCCTGGCCCCCTCGTATTCGGCTTCGAAAAAAGCGTGGTGGTTGAACGTTTCGGGAAATGTAAGGACCTTAGACGCGACGGCAACCGCCCTCGGCCCCTGCAGGGCCAGCATCCCGAAATCCGCCGACCGGTCGGCGACGACCGCCCTCCAGCCCCCGGCGCGGGATTTCACCCAGTTGAAGTCCTTTTCCGTGTTGGAGGCGTTGACCACCAGCAGGAAGCTTTGCGCGGAGGTCCGGTAAACCATGAGGTCGTCCAAGACGCGCCCCTCGTCGTCGCACATGACGGTGTAGAGTATCTGGCCGTCGGAAATGCGGCGGACGTCGTTCGTTATGATGTGGTCCACGAATTTTTCGGCGTCCTCCCCGGTTATGAAAATCTCCCCCATGTGCGAGACGTCGAAAAGCCCCGCGCGGTTTCGCACCGCGGAGTGCTCTGCCAGCACCCCCTCGTACTGCACCGGCATCAGCCATCCGGCGAAGTCCACCATCTTCGCCCCCGCCGCCGCGTGACGGTCGTACAGCGGGGTTTTCTTCGGAGCGTTCGACGTCATTCGTGTCCCTAGCGCCGCGGGGTCGGGGTCACTCGCCCATCACTTTTACAAGCACCCGTTTCCTCCGCCTGCCGTCGAACTCGGCGTAAAATATCCTCTGCCACGGGCCGAAGTCCAGCTTCCCGGCGGTGACCGGCGCGATTATCTGGTGGTGGACGAGCAGGGACTTGAGGTGCGCGTCGCCGTTCGTCTCGCCCGTGTTGTGGTGCAGGTAGCCGACGTTGCTGGGGGCCAGCCTCTCGAGCCAGTTGTCGATGTCCTGTATGAGCCCGTCCTCGGCGTCGTTCACGTAAACCCCGGCCGTGATGTGCATGGCGGAGACGAGTATCATCCCGTCGCCGACGCCGCTTTTCTTAAGAATGGAGTTCACCTCCTCGGTGATGTCTATGAACTCCCGTTGTCGCCTCGTGTTGAAGTACAGGTACTCGGTTGTGAATTTCATGTCGCCCTTCCCAAAAAGTGATTTTGAAGCGGTAAATGATACAACCATTTCCGCTTTTTCAGGCAACAAATTTGTTTCGCGCCCCGTGCCCGAATCGGCCCGGGTCGGGCGGCGAACGGCGGTTTATCCCGGATTCAGAGGTTAGGAAAACCCCGCCTCTTTCCTCCCCTTGGAAAGGGGGATAAGGAGCGATACCTAAAAACCCCGCCTCAATCCTCCCCTTGGAAAGGGGGATAAGGAGCGATACCTAAAAACCCCGCCTCTTTCCTCCCCTTGGAAAGGGGGATAAGGAGCGATACCTAAAAACCCCTCCTCAATCCTCCCCTTGGAAAGGGGAGGGGCAGGAGGGGTATTTGCGTAGCGTTCATCGTGTTATTTCCGACCTCGGGATCAGGGTTTATAATTACTCAATGCCTTTTCCATTGTACGACGGTCCTCCGCTCATTGACGCCCGGCGCAACGCCGTCGCGCTTCTCATCGGCCTATTGGCCGGGGCGTTCGGCGGACTCGTGGGGCTGGGCGGCGGCGTGGTCATGATTCCGCTCCTGACGTCGCTTTTGGGGCTGGGACAGCACAAGGCGCACGGCACCAGCCTGGCCGCGCTCGTTTTCACCGGCCTGGCGGGTTCCGCGGCGTACTGGCGCGACGGGAACGTTGATTTTACGGCGGCCTTGTTTCTCGCGATTCCGGCGGTCCTCACCGCCGTGGCCGGGGCCAAATTCGCGCACGAGCTTCCCGAATCGAGGCTGAGGAGATATCTCGGCGTTTTCCTCGCCTTCGTTTCGGTGATGTTGCTCCTTAAACCGATTATTTCGCCCGGCGCGGTTGTAGTGGGAGGCGTTTGGAAATACGCGGCGCTGACAATCACGGGCGGCCTCGCGGGGTTCATATCCGGCATGATGGGGGTCGGCGGCGGAAGCATTATGGTTCCGGCGATGGTTCTCCTTGCCGGGATGGGTCAGCACGCGGCGCAGGGAAGCGCGCTGATGGCCATGATTCCGACCGCCGCGTTCGGCGCCCGGGTCCATTGGAGGCTCGGGAACGTGGCGACGGACATTCCAGCCGGGCTTTTGACGGGGATAATCATAGGCTCTTATTTGGGCGGAAAGCTCGCCGGGTTTGCGCCGGACTTTGCGTTGAGGATTCTGCTGGCGGCGGTCCTGGCCTATGTTGGGGTCGGATACGCCATAAGGCGGGCCGCGTGACGAGAATGCGGAACGCGGCGCGTTTTACGACGTTCGCACAAAAGTCATCCGCGCGCCCCGCGGGTCTTGGTAAATTGGGCTTGATATGAAACGGCGAAAGCCAAAAACGGCCCAAACGAGCGATGCGAGCGGTTGGGACTGCCCCCACAAGTCGGAGGGGAAATGCCGGCTTGTCAACGACCTGCCGTGCGACCCCGGCATGAAGGGGTGCGTGCTTTACGGGCGCGTCACGTTCGCCGACCCCGCGAAAAACCGTCCGAAGAAGGGGCCGCTGGACCGGGAGAAGCCCTAGGCTTCCGCCAATAGGAAGCGTCGGCGGGGAAGGCGACGTCCGGCTTTGCTTCGCAGTTCTCGCACCGCCCTGTTCGTCCTAGCGTCATCCCTCTTCCCCGAATAGGGGAATCCGGCCTTGTTCAACAAAGACTGATTCGAACCTTGCAAGATAAATCAATAAGTCAGGCCCGACCCCTTTACCCAGGCTATTTATCCATCGGATGTTCTTCCTCGGTATGGGCGGCTTCGGGTGTGTTTTGTTCCGTTTCGATTAACTTGCAATCTTTAACGCCCTCCATTCCCGTCTGCTCATCCACGAGTTGAAGCTTATTGCGCGCGTAAAGAATGCCCATTTTCACTTCCTGCCACACGAAGTAGTTCTTGCCGGCTACCGCCTCAACATCTAAGACGGAATCGTTCTCGGCCTTTGAAATAAGGTGGTGTTTCCCCGGTTCCACTTCAAATGCAAAATAAGTCTTGGCGGCCGTTTTGCCCTTTGGTTTTCCATCTAATTCCACGCCGATACTGACGGCTCCGCCTAAAATCTCATTGCGAAAAACATATATGTTCGCCATGTCCGGTTTTACGGAAAACGTCTTTGACCGAGCATCCTTTTCAATATTCGCCAACGTAACGGATGCGCAGCCCGTCAATAGCGAGGTCCAGACAAGTAACCCGATTAAAAAATTCCTCCTCATCCACTCCGCAGTTTTCGCCTTCACGACCATAAGTCCCCCTCAATTACAGGTAAAATTAAACGAGTAGGTTCCCCCGTTGCATGAATTGCAACAATTGCCGCTTGTGCAGGTTTTAGTCCCCTCAATTCCCACCCCCCAAGAGATGCCCCCCAAAGGGGAATTTGTGTTGGAACCGCCGATACAAATCTGATCCCCCGCGGTGCAACTAAACGTCCATGGAAAATTTAACACGTTGTAATACGCGAGCCAGGCATGGGCGGCGTCAAAGCACCAATAAAAAACTGGGGAGGCGCTACTAAGGCTTTTATCTTCAAGGCAAGGCGCTAGAAATGCCTTTAGGAGCGGCCGTGCAGTTGGGGTAGGTTCCATGCGGAGTCGAGCCGGAGCAAGTCGGGGTCGTGCCGCCCGTGAACGCCCAATAAGGGCCGGTTCCATACGGCGTTGAGGCATTATCAATGGCCGTGAAGACCGTTCTTCCGAAAAAGAACGGGATGCCCCAATCAAACATGGAGGCAATGGAACCGTTGTTCCCGGAGTAAACGCCGATGTTGGCCGCCGTTATGTTCGCCCCATAGTTGCTAGGGTTGACGACGCTAAAGTTTACCGATTTGGCCGCCCCGTTGGACGATGAAATGACGGCTGACAGGGTTAATGGCGAGGATGGGCAATATACCTCGGAATTAGAGCAGAGGGGAATGGCGGGGTCGTTGAAAAAAACGGCCGACGACCCGCTGTCAATAAAACTATTCATCCTCGTCCCGTTAAAAGCGGTTAGAACGCTACCGCCGGTCACGGATGAGAAGGTGGTTGGGAAAACCGTCGCGTCGCCCAATTGGTTGTTTGACCGAGTGCCGACGCCAAAAACCATTGTCCCAGTCAGATTTGTCGCTCCCGCGTCGCCAACGGCGGGAAGCGTTATTACGACGCCGTTGTTATCTTGTGAAAATGCCGACACCGGATTTGTCACGATGTTCGCCGCGGGCACCGCCGTCGCCGTGCAACTTGCGGCCGTGCAGGAATAATAGGCCGTGGGAGCCGGATACGACGTGCAAACATCGCAGTCGGTCGGAAATAATCCGACCCCCAAGATACCGTTGCTTCCTAGTAGGTCAGGAGTGTCCGCGATTTTCCCCGTTCCGGAACAATCGGACGGTACCGACGAATAACCGGCCGGGGCGGCGCCAATGACCTGAATCGGTATGTTTGACGCCGTCTCACCGCCAAGTTTTACGTCGGCTCTTTGTACCGCGCCCCATGTGGTTAAAGAACCAAAAACTCCACACTCGCCAAGTGGTTTGCCGCCAAAATCAGTGGAATTAGGAAGCGTTAAGTTGACGTTCAACACGGAGTGCATCAAACGCAATCCCCACGACCCGGTGTCAACCTCAACGTGATCAATGGTCTGACAATTGGCGGTGCCTGGTTGACATACCGTCACGCTTACAAAAGGGCGGTTAGGCGCGAAAATCATAGGTAGGCCGCCGTCTAACACAACAGGTACGGAATTATTATTTTGCGACGTATTGGTTGAAGTGTTTACGCCGGTTCCCGTTCCCGTGCCGGTTCCCGTGCCCGTAGCCCCCCCATTGCCGCCTCCGCCGCCTCCCCCGCCGCCACAGGTCGCAACCAAGATGATTGCAATTAAGGCCATGCAACGACCCATCCGTGAAGAAAAGTCTGTTAAACTCGCGGCGGCCTTCATCTTATTCAATGTTCGATAAATTAAGGCCCGCGGGCAATTCGTTCGCCAAATAGGCGCGCCCGTAATATTGTAGATTCAGGTGACCCTGGGATTCGACGACCAGGTCGCCGCTACGAATCCGAAGGTGAGAGCGTCCGGCCTTAGGCGCGGCCGTCTGGGTTGACACCATAGTATCAAAATGCGCGCCTAAAAGCTGGCGCAGGTTCGGCTTAAATTGACCCGACCATGTCACGGCGAACACCGTGCCGGAGCCAGAAACATATTGGCGAACAAGGGTGCCGCCGGGTAACGTCATTTCATGCACGGAGTAGCCCCCGTGAGTTGAAACAACCGCCTTGGTTCGCGCCTTCAATTGAACCCTGTCGGATTCGACGCTGTCGAGCCCGCCCCCGAGCGTCGCGTGTGCGGAAGGGCAGAGGACCACGGACATGCAAACCGACAATGCCGTAAATGCTAAAGCGAGGTTTCTCATGAGTAAGTCCTCTTATTGACCTCTGCATAAATAATGCAACAATCATGGCAAAAAAGGGGGGAGCGTGGATTGGTGGAAACACCAGCGAAGGGCGGCTTGTGACTTCCGCATATCAGCCAGAACCTCGGACACGGCATCCGACAGCCTCATGG